>NZ_CM001488.1:2412278-2755839 GCF_000233695.2 Desulfobacter postgatei 2ac9
TGTAATATCAAAATAAAGCCTACCCCTATGATAAAGAATTTTGCCATACTCCAGAATGTGGTTGCGCAAATCGGGGTTAGTTAGAGTTTCAAAATGAAGGCAGTACAAAAAAATATAGGAAACAGGGTTTCTTCTTACCAAATAGTTATGGATTTTTTCTACAAGTTCTGACGTCACTTTTAATCCGCTGATCGCAAGATCTATATCCGAGCCTGGTTTTTCGTTTCCCATGGCTCTGGAGCCGAACACGATAACTTTTTCAATCTCCGGATAGGCTGAAAAAATTTCTATCAGCTGGCTGATTGTTTTCTGAGGCAGGTTAATATGCTTAAGTAGGTGGACAAATATAATTCCTGTATAATCTTGCTTTGCAACAAATCATTGTTTTTTTAAATTTGCATAGCAAGGATATCAGATGAGACGTACGGGTAAAAAATTTATTTCTCCAATTGAGCCGTTGGCATTAAAATGGCTGTCACTTATTGAATTTTCGGATGAAGAGTCAAACCGTACTAAACTCAGGGCTCAAGCAATCCGATTGAGCAACTCTGGGTATAGTATCAGTCAGATTTCACAAATATGTTTGACCACTCAGGAAACAGTTTCGAAGTGGATTGATGGATGGGAAAAATATCAATTTGACTCTTTAATTGATAAACCACGTTCTGGAAGAACGCCGCTGATCCATAGTGAGATGCATGATGAAGTTATTGATATTGTGAAGAAAAATCCAAGACAACTTAAAAGTGCCATTACTGAAATACAGGAAAAATTTGGTAAAAAAGTCAGCGTAAAAACCCTGAAACGGATTATAAAAAAAAAACTGCGTTGGTGTCGAGGACGGAAATCTCTCAAAAGCAAACGCAATGAGAACGAGTTCAGGGAAGCGCAAAAGGAAATTGAAATCTTGAAAGATGAAGATCAGGCAAATATCATTGACTTGTATTATTTTGATGAATCTGGCTTTACCGGCGTGCCTGAGATTCCATATGCCTGGCAAGATGAGGATGAGCAGCTTTTGCTTCCGAGTGGAAAAACCTCAAGAATCAATGTGTTGGGATTCTTGAATAAGCAAAATGATTTCTTTCCTTGCGTTTTTGACTGCTCAGTTACTTCAGATATTGTAACCGCCTGCTTTGATGCGTTTTCACGTTACATAACAAAAAGAACCATTGTTGTTCTGGATAATGCTCCAATACATCACAGCGCCATTTTTAAATCTCAAATTGGGACATGGGAAGAAAGAGGCCTTTTTCTATACTTTATCCCCAAATATTCACCGGAGTTGAATCTGATTGAAATTTTATGGAAACATATCAAGTACTTTTGGCTATCAACATCTGCTTATAAAGGATTTGAATTTTTGAAAACTGAGTTGAATAATATATTGGCAAGCGTCGGTAAGGAATTTACAATTTCGTTTTCTTAACCTGGATTTATATTTGTCCATGTACTTACCAGTCACTCCTACTCCTGCGCTTTAAACCATTGTACAAGGGCTTTAACTGGTGACGCATATTCATATTTAATTGATCTATACGCCTCGGAAGCAATTTTTTCGTCATATGTGTGGGACAGCAGGTTTCTTTTCCCCAGCATATCCAGCCATATTTCTCCAGCTGAAATAAGTTGATACTGAAAGGCCTGCTTGATTACATCCCTTGGGAATTGGCAAGCTACACCTTGTGCTTCAAGATAATCCTTCATGGTTTTCCAGGAAAGATCAAATGTGAATTCAAAGCTTTGAATGATTCCCTGCTGTTCAATATCACTCGGCGTTTTAATAGCCAACCCCCGTTGTAATTGTTCAAAGGCTTTGTTTAAATTTTGAAATCGCTGCCGCCACCGGATGTTTTTAAAATTATCCATCTACCCTCTTATTATACATTATTGTGGTTCACTTCACTTTTTTTTGTAGATTATAAATTTTGGCACAAGTTATCAACCCCCAAAAAGGCAAACTTCGAATTCCGGGACAGCATACGTAATTCCATCCACAAGTTAAAACAGAAGAGGTCAGACTCGATATTTTGATATTCTACTGAGATCAAATCCATATGGCAAGAAAACCAAGATTACATTATTGATGCCGGGTTTAAAGGCGAGATCCTCCGCACCCATGCCACCAAAGCCCTGCTGCCCCCCATGCTCCGGGGTGCCATGTCTTTTTCTTCCCGGTTCGACGCTCGGATCCGGGACATGCAAGCCCGGGTCGACGACCCGTCCCCGTCGAAATTCCGCTGCACCTGCTGTCAGACAGCGAAACGCAACATGAGCCAAAATTTTAATGCGTTTGCTCTGCTGACCATATTTCATGCTCTTGATAATCTTTTCATTTTTTGCTATATTTTCTCGGTAAAAAAAAGAAAGTTCCTATCCGTAAAAAGGGGGCATGTTCCTGTAATCTCAGGTCATTCCCTGGGCCGTTTTTCAAATGCCTTCAATATTTAAAGGAGTTTTATCCATGCTTTACCTGACCCCCAAAAAAATGACCCTGGCCGCATTTGCCGCGGCCGCTCTTTTTCTGTTCACCGCCTTTGCGGAGGTGGCCGACGCCAAGTCCCGTTCCGGGGGGCGCTCTTTTAAAAGGCCCTCCCAGACCTCGAGGCAATCCACCCAGGCTGTTCAGCAAAAGCCTGCGGCCTCACCCCGGGCCCCCATGTCCGGCGGCTCCTCTTTGATGCGGGGGCTGGCCGGCGGCATCATGGGCGGAGTCCTGGGCGGCCTGCTCTTTGGTGGCCTGGCCCACGGCATGGGCATGGGCGGACTGGGCGGCAGCGGCATCGGGCTGTTTGAGATTCTTCTGATGGCGGGACTGGCATATGCGGCCTTTCGGATATTTACCAGGAAAAAGGCCCTGGCCGGCCATGGAAGCAATGAGGCCCCCGCGGCCGCCGGTTTTTTCTCCGGCAGTCCCGGACAAACCGACCCGGAGGCGGATCCCCTGGTCATGGGGGTCAAGGAAATCTGGGCGGTGTATCCCTCCTTTGATCCCGAAGGGTTCAAGGAAACGGCCCAAGACCTCTTCTTCAAGGTCCAGGCGGGCTGGACCCGGCGGGATACGGCGGTCCTGGACCCCTATGTGGGAGAGCAGCTTCTGGCAGAATATGACCGCCATTTCCGGGAAATGCGGGAGCAGGGCGTGATCAACCGGCTGGAAAATATTGCGGTGCGCAGCGTGGACCTTACGGCTGCAGGGGTGGACGGTCCTGAGATGTTCGTCACGGTCCGGTTTTTGGCCAACCTTCTGGACTACACTGTTGACGAAGCCACGGACCGCGTGGTTTCCGGAAATCCGGACACCGTTGTCAAGTTCAGGGAAGAGTGGACCTTTGCGGCCCCGGCCGGGATCCCGTCCTGGAAGCTTGAGGGCATCGGGTCCTGACCCGGATCTGGTCAGGGGGGCAGATGCCTGCCTTTCTCTGCCCCTGGATGCAGACCTGCTGGCAGCACAGATTCTGGTGGTCCAGCGGAAAGGCGCCCACAGACTTCTTGGCCGGCGTGAGCCGCCCTTTTCCGAAACCCATAAATCCTTTGACCCCTGTTACGGACAATATCACATGATTCTGCTCTTTGCATATCTCTTCCTGGCCCTGGGGGTCTCCTTCATATGTTCAATCCTGGAGTCGGTCCTGCTTTCCACTCCCCAGACCTTTCTGATGGTCAGTCAGGACGAGGGGCACAAGTGGGCCGAGGCCTTCACCGAGTTTAAAAAAAACATTGACAAGCCCTTGTCCGCCATCCTCTCCTTAAACACTGCCGCCCACACAATCGGGGCTGCCGGCGTGGGAGCCCAGGCAGTCAAAATTTTCGGTGAGGCCTCGTTCGGATGGATTTCCGCACTTCTGACCCTTCTGATCCTCGTCTTCACTGAGATTATCCCCAAAACCATCGGGGCCCAGTATTGGAGCAAGCTATCCAGGGTTTCAACGGCCGGAATTCATGCTGTCATCTTCATGACCTATCCGCTGGTCTTCATCTCCGCTGCCATCACTAAACTGATATCAACCTCCGGAAATGTTCGGAGTACCAGCCGTGAAGAGATTGCAGCCCTGGCAAGCATTGGGGTCGATGAGGGGATCTTTTCGGAAAAAGAGTATAAAATCATTCAGAATATTCTGAAGCTCAAAAACGTTAAAGTTAAAGAGATCATGACCCCAAGGGTCGTGGTGACTGCGGCTGACGAAAGTCTGACCCTGAAGGAGTTTCTGGCAAGCAAAAACTATTTGAAATTTTCCAGAATCCCTGTATATGCCGAAAAGCCCGAGAATATTAAAGGATACGTATTCCGGCAGACCGTATTTGAAAAACTGGCCGAAAACCGGCATGACCTGACTCTCAGGGATATCAAAAGGGAGATCC
Source organism: Desulfobacter postgatei 2ac9 (assembly GCF_000233695.2). Lineage (NCBI taxonomy): Bacteria > Pseudomonadati > Thermodesulfobacteriota > Desulfobacteria > Desulfobacterales > Desulfobacteraceae > Desulfobacter > Desulfobacter postgatei. Next base: position 2,416,641 of record NZ_CM001488.1, read on the forward strand.
TCATTATTCCCTCTACATCTGCCCTATTCTCGCTGTGGGAGAAACTATTGGAAAGCAAGGAACATATCGCCCTCCTCGTCGACGAATACGGCGGGCTGGACGGAGTCGTTACCATGGAAGATATTATTGAAACCCTTCTGGGACTTGAAATCATAGACGAGAAAGATACCATCACCGACATGCGCAAATATGCCAGAGAACGTTGGGAAACGCGGCAGGCCAAGTATAACCTGCTGGACCGTCTGGACTCTGGCAAAGATTGACCCGGGCGATGGCTCAGATCTGCCACCCAGAACCTTGTACAAATTGACCAGGTTGCTGAGCCAGGCCAGGCAGATGATGATGCCACCCTGTTCGGAGACAAAAAGGGTCCCCTGGGAATCCAGGACCGAAAGGAAATTATTCACGCCTGAAATGGATCTGGGCTGATGGTGCTTATTCCGGCAACCGTAGAATGACTAATTTTTAAACAGGCGCTTAAAATACTTCCTGAAAACACAAAACCGATTAATATTGTGCAGCTATTTGAAAAGATTCCTGTCTTAGGACGGACTCATGGGGAGAAAAAGGGCTTAATGGCGAAGGAATTGTACATCCATGACATTTAAACCATCCATAGCGTTTAGGGCCAAGGCCAAAGCCGGGGAGGCAATGGTGGAGGCTTTTTTTAAAAAAAACGGAAAGCAGCTGGGTGTGAATCTTCATACCCATGAAGGACCGCCACTTATTTCGTGGGCCAAAATAGGATCGGACAAAAAAGAGACGTTGGTTCTGATTCATGGGTTTGGAGACAGAAAAGAAAGTTTTTATTTTATTTCAGAATTTTTAAAAGAAAAGCTAAATCTCATCATCCCGGATTTGCCTGGATTTGGAAATTCCGGTATGGACCCGCAACTTGTTTATAGTCTGGATAATTATACAGATTGGTTCGGGCGATTTATTGAACAAACCGGACTGGACTCTTTCCATCTTGCCGGTTGTTCCATGGGGGGTGCCATTGCCGTAAAGCTTGCGGCCCAATTCCCTTCCAAAGTCAAATCCTTATCTTTGGTGGACCCGGCCGGTTTTTACCTGCCCGGCAAACACTCTGTTTACGATGAGGCGGTGGCCGGATCCAATATTTTTCATATAAATTCTCCCGAGGATTTCGAAACCTTACAATCCAGAATTTTTAAAAAAAGCCCGCCGCTTCCTGCTTGTGTCAGGGAGTATATGATTTTGAAGGCCATAGGGGACCGGCAGTGGTTTGCCAAAATATTTGATGAATTGATGGATATGGAGTCAATAAAGTCCGGCACAATATCCCTGGAACAGGCCTCGTTAAACCATCTTTGCAAAGATATGACCATGCCTGTCATGCTGTTTTGGGGGCGCCATGATTCTCTTTTGCCGTGGGAAACAGCGCCGTTTGTAAATGAGTTGCTTCCCCGTTCACAGGTTCATATATTTGATGAATATGGCCACGCGCCCCATTTGGAAGGCCCCCGGAAACTGGCCGAGCGCATGCTGGATTTCATCAGGGATGAAAAAATATGACCCCCCCACCTGACAGCCGCCCCATACAATATCCTCTCCGCCCCGCCCTTGCCGTGGGCGCCGTTGTATTCAAAGACAACAGGGTGTTGCTGGTCAAACGGGGGAACCCTCCGGCCAGAGGCGTCTGGGCAATACCCGGCGGCAGTGTGGAATTGGGAGAAACCCTTCAAAAAGCGGCTGAAAGGGAAGTTTTAGAGGAAACCGGCATTGTCATCAAGGCCGGGGAACCCGTATTGTCATTTGAATCCATTCACAGGGATGACAATGATCGGGTCAGGTTTCATTATTATATTGTGGATCTTGCAGCCACTTATATCAGTGGAGAGCCCTCTCCCGGAGATGATGCCCTGGATGCCGGGTGGATCTCCGGAGAAGCGCTTGGTCGTCTTAACGTCAATCCCATCACCCTTAAACTTCTTCGCCAGACCTTCAACTTCCGATAACCGCCATGGGCTGACCTGGTCTATTACCCAGGCTCAACCCATAACAAAACATGAACGTCTTATGGTTCCCAAAGGGAGAGCAGTTCGGGTAAAAATTTACCCCCGGGTCCGTCAAGGACAATTCCCCGGTCGTGCCCGGCGGCAAACTGCCTGAAGGGATTATCGCTGAGGTTGATGTCCACAATGACCGCTTCAGGATTTCGGGCGACCATCATGCCGATCTGCATGGGAAGGTTTGTGGCGCCTGCTGTGCCCACCACCAGGAGAAGATCGGTGGATGTGGCCCATCCCATCGCGGATTCGGCCTTGTACCAGGTTTCGTTGTAACATTCATCAAACCACAGGATATGGGGCCGGGCAAGGCTGCCGCACCTGGGGCAGGTCAGCAGTTTTTTTTCTTCCTCAGTAACCGGCTGGTCTTTTTTCTTATCTACGATGCCCTCCGGGAATTCAAAAAGCCTTGGGGTGCATTCTCCTGCACACCGTGTATAATTAATGTTCCCGTGGATCTGAAAGGTTCGTTCAAGGCTGTTGCCGGCCCGTAAATGAAGACCGTCCACATTCTGGGTGATCAGACAGAATCTGTCTTTGAAAAGTTCTTCCATCCGGGCAATGGCATGGTGACCTGAATTGGGTTTTGCATTTTTACACACGGTATGCCGGTAAAGGTACCAGGCCCAGACTTCCCAAGGGTTTTGGGTAAACATGCTGTGGGTGGCCATCTCTTCGGGCCGGTACTCTCTGGACCCCACAGTCCAGTACCCTTCAGGCCCCCGGAATGTCGGGATGCCGCTTTCAGCTGAAATCCCGGCCCCGGTTAAAACGGTGATCCGTTTGTTGTTATCCTTAAACGGCTCAAGCAGCTTGGCTGTATCCATCTTCCTGCCTCCTTGTTTGTGTCAATTGATAAGTGTGATGCAAATACCTTTCTGTTGATCAAATTACATAACAAATTTATATGATGATCGTCACGTTTAACCCATATCAAATTTTTCCCAGCTGGCCGCATCCGGCACTGACGGACCTGCCTTTGCTCCATCTTTTGATTACAAAAATCCCTTTGTCGGTGAGCGTTTGGGCAAAGTCATGCATCTGTTCATCACTGGGGCTTTGATGGTCAAAACCGGTTACGGGGTTGTAGGGAATCAGATTCAGGCGCACGGGCAACGGGTGGATGAAGCGGGCCAGCGCCTGGGCATGCTCCCTTGAGTCGTTTACCCCTTTGATCAGGATATATTCAAAAAGAAAGACCCCCCTTGGGGGCAGGGGGTACGCGTCAAGGCTTTTTTTCAGTGCAGCAAGGGGCCAGTGACGATTCACCGGCATCAGGGCTGACCGGGTGGCATCGTCCGGTCCGTTTATTGAGACTGCCAGGCGGATATTGGGCAGATTCATCAGTGCCAGGCGCTCAATCCCCGGCACCACGCCGCAGGTGGAGATGGTCATGTGGCGCAGGGCAATATCGCATCCTTTCTGGCTGTTGAGCACCCTGACAGCAGTCATGACCGCATCAAAATTGTCAAATGGCTCTCCCATGCCCATAAAAACAATATTTTTTATATCATGGCCAAGGAGATGCCGGGCATTAAACACCTGGCCCACAATTTCGGATGTTGTCAGGCTGCGTTTAAATCCCATGCGGGCGGTCTGGCAGAATTTGCATCCCATTTTGCATCCCACCTGGCTGGAGACGCAAAGGGTATTGTGCCGGGTCATGGGGATTATGACGGATTCAATGGCCAGTCCGTCGGACAGGCGGGTAATGAATTTAACCAGGCCCTCTTCTTCAATGGTTTTTTCCACCCGGCCGGGTAAAAGGCGGATTGCCTTTTCAAGCGCACTCCACAGCCTGGGAGATCCTTTGAACTCCGGGGCGTGGCCAATATCGGTCCCCCCTTTTTTAAACACTTCACGATACAGCGCTTCGGCATGAAAAGGCCCTTTGCCGTATTGTACCTGCATGACATTGACAAGTTTATCCAAGGGCAGGCCAAGGATATCTATCTTCTCTTCTTTCAGGGAGTTCATGAACTGACAGGTACCATTATAATTAATGTGCATCACTCTGATAAAATGTTTGTATTTGACACATCGTCATAGATTTACAATATTGATCAGGTTCAATCAATGATGAATTGAAAATAATACCCATACCATAGAGAGGAATGAAATGACGGATTCGCTGGCTATGCTGGCCCTGCTGATCGGCCTGGAACTGGTTCTTGGTATAGACAATATTCTCGTAATCTCCATCCTGGTCTCAAAAATTGAAAAGGCGAAGCGGGATTTTGCCAGAATCCTCGGCCTTGCCCTGGCAATGGCGGTACGTATTCTCATGCTCTTTATACTGCTAAAACTGGCGAGCCTTACCAATCCAATTATTTTGCTGTTTTCGATTCGAGATCTCATATTAATGGCAGGGGGCATGTTCCTGCTTTGGAAAGCAGTATCCGAAATTCATCACACCATTGAAAAGGAGGAAGAACTCGACGAAGAACATTCAGGCGCCTCAGTTGTTATGACCGCCGTCGTTTCCCAGATCGTACTGCTGGATATTGTCTTTTCGGTAGATTCGGTGATCACCGCCATAGGCCTTACCGACAAAGTATGGGTGATTATCACCGCTGTGATTGCCTCTTTTGCCGTGCTGCTTTTCTTTGCAAAACCTGTGGGGGAGTTTATTCTCAAGCGTCCATCAATTAAAATCCTGGCGCTCTCCTTTCTGATAACCATCGGTATCACCATTTTCATGGAAGGGATGCACAAGCATGTGCCCAAGGCCTATATTTACCTGCCCATGGGGTTCGCTCTCTTTGTGGAGGCCCTGCAACTCAGGTATGAACATAACAAGGTCAAAAAGAAAAAAGTCGGCTCCCCTTAAGGGCCATGGAAATATTAAAATTTCCTTTTCCATGGCTGTATTGCTGCTTTCAGCAAATAACCGAAAAGAGGGGGCTTGAATTGTTGGCGCCCAGTGCCCATGGGATGCGCAGAACCTAAATTACCCGAGGTTGAGAACGATTTTAACGGTATCACCGGCTTTCAAATCACTGGCCCGTTTTAGCCTGTTGAGTCGGATCAATTTTTCTACTGATATTCCATTGTATCTTTTAGAAATCTTCCAAAGCGTATCGCCGGGCAGGACTTTGTAGTAAATAACGGTTGTCTGGGCGGGTCGAGGCATTAAGGTACAAATTGCGCCGGAATTTTTGTGTATGCGCAATTTCTGCCCCGGATGGATCTCACTTCCTCTAAGGCAGTTCCAACTTTTCAATTGTTCAACCGAACATCCATGCTGTTTTGCGATACTATAGAGGGTATCTCCCTTTCCTACCCGATGGCAAGTCTCTGCGTCGCGAGCAGAATGGGTCCCTTTGGGTTTGATGGCTATGGCTGAGCTGGTTTTGGGATCCAGAGATCCCATGCCTAAAGCGATATAGGATTGGGAAAGTATACTGCCGACAAATCGATTTCTCACGGACCTGCATGCAACACCCAACGCAATGGCGATCATCCGTCGGCCGTTTTTTTCCGAAGTGGCCGCCAGGCAGAATTTCGCATTATTGGTGAACCCTGTTTTTAATCCGTCCACCTCTTCATAGGTTACCACAAGTGGGTTATGATTTCTCAGCCGTATGCGTTTTCCACTTTGCGAGATCACGGATTCACCCATGCGGGTGATTTGCAGCAACTTATCATATTTGAGCATTTCCCTGCAAAGCAGAAGAAGATCCGAAGGAGTGGAATAATTGTCATTATAACTGTTCCGAGCGGGCATGCCCGTGGCGTTGGAAAAACCCGTTGACGCCATGCCCAGTTGTTTCGCGCGCCGGTTCATGCGATACACGAAATTTTTTTCAGTACCCCCCAAATACTGGGATAAAAGATATGTCGCATCATTGCCCGAGGATATAAGGGCTGCTTTCATTAGGTCCTCCACGCAAAGAGAGCGGCCTGATTTCAGCCCGACCATGGAGCCTCCCACACGGGTCGCTTCCGGGGTGACCCGAATGGGCGTATCCCAGGATATTTTCCCGGCACGAATATCTTCAAAGACCAACAGCCCCACCATCATTTTGGTCAGGGATGCAATGGGATACGTGTGATGCATATTCTTATTCCATACAACGGTGTCTGTAGAAAGATCGTACAAAAGTCCGGCCCGGACCGCCTGGTCGTTAATTCGAACCCTCGGGGGGAGTAAAGCCGATTTAGATTGTGCGGCGGAAGCGGCATATCCTTGAAATAAAAGTAATATAAATGTAAAGAAAAGAATATAAAACCGTTTCAAATTGTGTGATTTTTCTGTTTGCGGCATTATCACAAGATATTTAAGGTAAATAAAGAATGGCCTTTTTATTTGACAAAATATAGGCGGATCAATCTTTCGTGTCAAGTGTTAAGCCAAACGCGGCATGCAAAATATCGACACCCATAGCTTACTAAAAAATTAAGCTTTTTACCATAGAACAGTACAAAGAGTTGATCTGGGCCAACCCTCAAGCCGGGTATGTTTATGACAATCGTTGATGAGCTGATTTTTTACATGCCCTTGCCCTGCTCAAGCGGTTGATACATTGAATTTTTGAATCATACCTGATAAATATAATGGCTTAAATTTTTAAGGGGATACACAATGCACTACGAAGGTATGATAATCAGGCCTCCCAGCGAGGCGAACAGCATACTGCTCCAGGTTACGCTGGGCTGTTCCCATAATAAATGTACCTTTTGCGGGACCTATAGGGAAAAACGCTTCAACATAAAAAAAGATGATGTGATCTTTTCAGACATAGAATTTGCAAGGGCGCACTGCCGTCGGCAGAACCGCTTGTTTCTATGTGATGGGGATGCTTTGATCCTTCCTATGAAACGCCTGGTTCCCATCCTTGAAAGGATCCGGGACCGGCTGCCCTGGGTGGAGCGGGTGGGCGTCTATGCCAACACCAAAAGCATCAGGATGAAAACCGATGAAGAGCTGGCCCTGCTTCACAACCTTGGACTCAAGATTGCCTACATGGGCCTTGAATCCGGTGACAACAAGGTGCTTGAAGCCATCCGCAAGGGTGCGGATGCGGATAAAATGATCGCCATGGGAAAAAAGTTAAAAAAGGCCGGCATCAAGGTTTCGGTCACGGTTTTGCTTGGGCTTGGTGGCCGCAAAGGTTCCTTGGACCATGCCCGGGAGACCGGCAGGGTACTTACGGCCATGGACCCTGACTTTGTCGGTGCGTTAAGCCTGATGCTCATCCCCGGCACAGAACTGCATGACCAGTATGTCAAAGGAGACTTTCAGCTGCTCGGGCCGGATGAGATGCTCACCGAGCTTGGGGCCATGATTTCTGCCACCAACCTGACAGACGGCCTTTTCCACGCCAATCATGCATCCAATTATTTACCCATACGGGCGCATTTGCCCCGGGATAAAGAAAAAACCCTTGAACTTATATCCCGGGCCCTGGACGGCAAAGTTGCGTTGAAACCCGAATATATGAGAGCTTTATAATTTTTAAATTTTTTACAGGAGAACTATCCATGGCTGATGCCGAAAACAACAACCAAGACCAGCTCACCGTCAACACCATCCGCGCTCTGTGCATGGACATGGTCCAGAAAGCCAATTCCGGGCATCCCGGTGCCCCCATGGGCCTGGCACCTGCCGCTTATGTGGTTTTCAAACACTTTTTAAAACAGAACCCGGCCAATCCATCCTGGGTAGACCGGGATCGTTTTGTTCTGTCCGGCGGGCATGCATCCTCATTGTTGTACGCTCTTTTATATCTGTTTGGCTACGGGTTAACCCTGGATGACTTAAAAAATTTCAGACAGTGGGGCTCCAAAACCCCGGGACATCCCGAGTACGGAGAGACTCCGGGTGTGGAAACCACCACCGGTCCCCTTGGACAGGGCGTGGCCAATGCCGTGGGCATGGCCATTGCCGAACGCCATATGGCGGATCGGTTCAACAAGGATGACCAGTATGTGATTGATCATTACACCTATGCCATCTGCGGTGACGGGGATCTCATGGAAGGGGTCGCGCTTGAAGCCGTTTCCCTGGCAGGGCATCTGGGGCTTGGCCGTTTGATCCTCATTTATGACGACAATCAAATCACGATCGAAGGCAAAACCGGCATCGCGTTTACCGAAAACACCCGGGCCAAATTCGAGGCCATGAACTGGCATGTGGTCGAGGTGGCGGACGGCAACGATCTTTCTGCCATTGAAAAGGCAATTCGGTCAGCCAAGGATGCGGTTTCCAGGCCCTCGTTAATAAAAATTCGTACGCATATCGCCTATGGCAGCCCCAGCAAACAGGATTCACCGGATGCCCACGGCTCACCCCTGGGTGAAGAAGAGATCAAAGTGGTGAAAAAATTCTATGGTCTGCCCGAAGATAAGGATTTCTATGTGCCTGATGAAGTTCTGGACAACACACGCAAGGCATTGGCATATGGGGAGGGGTATGAGAAAACCTGGCAGGAGGCGTTCACAAAATTTAAGACCCTCTACCCCGAAGACGCCAATCTGTTTGTGGATGCCATCACAGGGTTTTTAACCAAAGGATGGGACAAGGATATTCCTGTGTTTAAGCCCGAGGACGGACCTGTGGCCACACGGGCTGCTTCAGGTAAGGTGCTCAACGCCATCGCACCGAACCTGCCGGCTTTGATGGGCGGATCTGCCGACCTTGCGCCTTCCAACAAAACTTACATGACCTGTGCCGAGGAGTTCCAGAAAGAGGTGTGGGGCGGCAGAAACATTCGTTTCGGCGTCCGGGAACATGCCATGGGTGCCATCATGAGCGGCATGTACCTGCATGGCGGGGTCCGGCCCTTTGGCGGTACCTTCCTGGTGTTTTCCGACTACATGCGGCCAGCCATCCGGGTGGCATCCCTGATGCGGCTGCCCATCATCTATGTGTTTACCCATGACTCCGTGGCCGTGGGCGAAGACGGTCCCACCCACCAGCCCGTGGAACATGTGGCTGCGCTGCGCGCGATTCCCGGGCTTACCGTAATCCGGCCGGCAGATGCCAATGAAACGGTCTTTGCCTGGAAAAAGGCTTTGGGCACCTTGAACAGCCCCACGGCCTTGATTCTTTCCCGGCAGAAACTGCCCACCCTGGATCTGTCCAATTCAGACGGAGATATGATATGGGGCGGATACACCGTAAAAAGTGCGGGCAAAACCCCTGATATGCTGATCATTGCCACGGGCTCAGAGGTTCACATCAGCGTGGCGGCTGCAGATATTTTGGAAAAAGAACACAATATCAAGGCGTCTGTGGTTTCCCTGCTCTCCTGGGAACTGTTTGAACAGGCGCCTGTGGCATATAAAGAAAGAATGTTACCCGCCTCCGTTACCAAACGCCTCACCGTTGAGGCCGGTATTTCAATGGGTTGGGAAAAGTATGCCGGCAGCCAGGGTAAATGCATCAGCATTGAACGGTTCGGCGCATCAGCCCCGGGCGGCAAGGTACTTAAAGAGTTTGGTTTTTCCGTGGACAACATCGTAAAAACCGCCCTGGAAATGTAAATTAAAAGCGAATCAGGGGGGATTAAATAGACAGATGCAGTTTTCAATTAAAACCGGGGCCAGGACCCAGATGATGGACATTACCGCCCAGGTCCGGGACATTGTCCGGCAGTCCGGCGTACGCAACGGCCTTGTGCATGTATTTTCCATGCACACCACAGGTGCTGTGACTATTAATGAAAATGCGGATCCGGCAGTGCCTGTCGATATTTTATCCTGCATCAACAAAGTGATCCCCTTTGATGACAATTTCAAGCACATGGAAGGCAATTCAGCGGCCCACATAAAGGTAAGTCTGTTCGGACCCTCTGAAACCGTTGGCCTTGAAAATGGAAATCTGGTCCTGGGTACCTGGCAAAGTCTTTTTTTCTGCGAGTTTGACGGGCCCAGAACCCGAAAAATCAACGTGACAATTGTCGGCGCATAACATCTTCAATCATACCGGCTCAGTTAATTTTATCCGGTATTAAAAATTGCCCCGTCAAGCCTTCGAAATGGAGATGAACACAACGTGGCCGATGTTATGATCAAGCCCGCATATTTCTTTTTCCCATTATTTTATTGAGTTATTTCCTCTATCAATTTTTTTGCGTCACTGGCCCCGGGGAAATTATCATTAAGCTCCAGGGCCTTGGACAGCTCTTTGAGTGCCTGCTGTTTTTCCCCTTTTCCGTAATACGCCAGCCCTAAATGGTAGCGGATAATGGGATGGTTTGGTTGTTTTTCCAGGCAGTCCAAAAATTCGGCAACGGCATTTCCGTACAACCCTTTTTTATAATAGGCAAATCCCATCGTATCCATGATGCTCGGATCTTCGGGATAAAGGGCTTTCGCTGTTTTTGCCAAGGCCAGGGCCTCGTCAAATTTATCTGTCCGGCTTGCCAGGTAAAATGACAGATTGTTGGCGGCGGCGGCATAGTTGGGATTGATTTCAAGGGCTTTACGGTAATGGGTTTCTGCGTCATCAAATTTGTTTTCCGCTTCAAGAAGGACGGCCAGCAACATATGGGGCGGGGCCAGTTTATCATTTTTTTCAATCATGGTCAGATATTGTTTTTTTGCGTCCTCAATATTTTTCTGGGACAGGTATATTTTTGCCAGCGTTCCGTAGGGACTCAGATAATCCGGGGCAAGGTCAACGGCTTTCAGCAGTTCTGATTCTGCCTGTTTCATATCCTTCTGGGCCAGATAAATATTTGCACGGGTGCTGTGCACAAGCGCTTTTAAATTATTGTTATCCGTGAATGCATCCATCTGCTGAGTACACAGGGCATGGGCAGTATCAAATTCTTTCTGGACCACGGCGTTTCTGATTCTCAGGGTAAATACGTCAATGAGTTTGTTGTTCAGGGACCAGGCCTTTTCCAGCAGAGGGGCTGCCTGGTCAAATTGCCTCAGCGCAGATTTTAAGTAGGCAAGCCGGTAATATCCTGCCGGATTGTCAGAGCCGATTTCAATCATTTTTTTATAATCGTCTTCAGCTTCCTTAATTTTTTTCAGGGCCACATAGGCGTTACCCCGGAGCATATAGGCCCGATAGATTTTGGGATCAAGCTTAATTACCGCGGTGGTCTGATTTACGGCAAGATCATAGGCGTGCTGGCGCAAATAAATTTCAGACATCAGCAACCGGGCCTGGGTATACTCCGGTTTCAGCTCCACCGCCTTGACCAGGGCTGATGCCGCCTGGTTCGGCTCCCCTATTCCGATATAAGAAAGGCCTTTAAAATATTGAACCCTGTGGGCATTTGGTTCTTCCTTTTCAAGGGCGATAAGGATATTGAGCGCATCCTGATATTTTTTTTGAAAAATCAGAATTTCGCTTTTCAGCATTCTGGCATCCGGCAACTTGGGCCGTTTTTTGAGAATGCCGGCGACCAGGTTCTCCGCTTCGTCTATTTTTTTCTCCTTGTACAGGAATCTTGCCAAGATCATCTGGCTATTGCTGTCTTCAGAATCAAGAGCAGCGGCTTTCCTGTACAATTCAAGGGCCTTATCCTTTTGGTCCGTCACGTTATAGAATCCGGCCAGTATAACCATGGACCGGGGAGTATCCGGTTGGATCTCAACCGCCTTTTTAAACGCGGTCTCAGCTTCTTGGAAATTTTTTGTTCTCAGATAAAAATTACCCAGAAGAATCTGGTGCCCTGGATTTTCAGGATGCTCTGCCGCTGACAGATGTAATTGTTCCTCTGCTTTATCCAATTGTTTTCGCAGAATATAGAACTGAGCCAGGACGTTTCTGGGCGTTGTTGTATCTTTGCCTGATTCCACAGCTTTGAGCAAAAAAGCTTCAGCCTCGTCGAATTTTTTTTGGCCGGCTTTTATGGCGGCCATGGCATGGAGGGCTCCCACATGGCTGTTCTGGATTTCAAGAATTTTTTCAAAAACAATCCGGCCATCTTCAATCTGATTCTTTCTGATCAGAACCTGTCCTTTGAGAAAGAGCGCGTCCAGGTTTTGGGGGTCCTTTTTCAGAATATTATCGATCCTGGCCTGGGTTTCCGGCAGTTTTTTATCCAGAAAATAAAATCTCGATAATTTCACCAGGGCTTCAATATTTTCCGGATCAAGTTTTTCTACGCTGGAATAGAGGGCAAAGGCCGATTTTAACTGCCCTGTCTTCATGAATGTGTCGCCAAGCTTCAAAAGGACTGCCGTATCTTTATTGTCTATCTGGAGCGCGTTCTTATATTCTATTTCAGCCTTTTTATACTCCCTTGCATCAAAGTATTCGTCACCCTTTTTTACATGGGCTGCTTTTTTTTCGTCCTTGTTTGCGCATCCAAATCCGGTGCAAGTAATCAATGTGATGAAAATGACTAATATAATTTTGGAACAGGTTTTCATGAACAACCTCTTTAAAAGTGAATTGGCTTTTTAATTACTTTATGATAACGCTCAAATGTTAAATACAATTTGTATTATGGGATACTCAGTATTGTCAACGAAATAAAAATTTCGACATTGTAGGAACATGGAACGAGATATGCGGACGCGGTATTTGATTTTAAACATTTTGGGGACGCTGTTTTTTTTGTGCTTAACCCAGGGAAAAACGTATGCCTGGTTTCATTTTTCCGACACATGCGAAAATTGTCCCGTTTTCGAGTCGCCCCGAATCGCAGAGGAGGTCTCCAAAACCTATGCCTTTCTGCCGAATACCCCGGATGCTGACTCAGAAATCCGCCTGTATAGAACATTTTCTAAAGAGTCGTCTCCGGCAAGCGCCGGAGAGCTTAAGATTGATATTCCTTTTAATCTTTTATCCGCATCAGAGACAAACGTTCAAGCCTCGCTTGACCGCCGGATTGCCGCAAATCTCAGGTTAAAAAATCTTATAGAGCAATACCGGGCGCTACAAAAACGAAATGCCGAACTGTTAAAGGATTTGAGCATCCCTTATCTTGAGGCAAAAAAAAGCCGCAAAACAGCGGCAGCGGTATCTGATGCCAAAGAATTGGTGCCTGCCGACAGCCTGAAACGGGAAGTGGCAGAGGTGATTCTTTTTCAGACCGACGGAAAAGTAAGCCTGCCTGTTCAAGAGAGCCGAGATCTTCAGCCGGTCCAGGCAGAAAAAAAAGGCAGGGAGGATTCAATGCCTGCCCTTGAAAAATACGAGGCGTTGAGTTTAGAAGAGGTGTATTCGAAAAATCCGGTAGGCAGCGGCGCATATCACCAAACCTATGGCCGGGATACGGAAGTACCTTCGATTTTTTCCTTGGGACTCAAGCTGCTGCAGGCTCTGGCAAACAATAAAATTGAAATTCTTTCCTGGGCGGCTGTTATGGCCGTTATCGGTCTGGTCGGTCTGATTGTGGTGAAACGATGACGCGTAAACGCAAAAAAATAGCTGTTGCCGCCACAGGCGTGTTGATTTCCGCTTTAATGATAGGGATCCTTGTGGGCTGTTTTTTGATCTGGGAGTTTGGAACGCCCCAGGATCATTTTGAGAATCAAGGCGACCAGGCTTTTGAGCGCGGTGATTATGCCGATGCCCTTCAATACTGGCTAAGAGCAAAGGAGCCGGTCGGGCAGTCCGGCCGCGTATATGCGAAGATGGGCGCCGTTTATCTGAAATTGTCCAACCTGGACCAGGCTGAGATATGCTTTAAAAAGGCACTGGAAAAAAATCCCGAAGATGTTGACACGCAACAGCAAATTATCCGGATCGCCTTGGTTCGCGGGGATACGGCAGCGGCGGGAAATTTGTTGTCAAAGCGTCTCAAGAACCATGATTCAGATCCCCTCCTTTTCATGCTTTCCGGCGATCTTGCCATGCTACAGACTGAATTCAAAACGGCAGAAGCGGCTTATGAGAAAGCTGCAGCGCTTTTACCCGGCCAGATTGGCCCCAGGCTCAAGCTGGCCATCTGTTTTCAGGAACAAAAAAAGGACGTTGAGGCCGAAAAGATCATCACCCTTTGCCGCACCCAGGGTATTAAAACACCCATGGATCTCATGCTTGCTGCAGATTATTATGCCCTTGCAGGAGATGATACCAGGGCCGAAAGGTACCTCCTCATGGCCGTGGATTCAGATCCTGGAGACCTTGAATTTAAAACCCGGCTTTGCCTGTTTTATCGCGTTGCCGGGAAGTTAGAAAAGGCAGCGGCCTATTTAAAAAAACTAATTGCCGAGTATCCTGAAAATACCGGATTTAAAATGATGCTGGCCGATTTTTATCTTGCGATTGAAGAGATGGCAGGCGCCGAAAAGCTGCTGGATCAACTTGCCCAGGCAAGCAGGGATGCGCCGGGGTATCATCTACTGATGGGAAAATTCTGGTTATTCAAGGGACTGTACTCCCATGCCGTGTCATATCTGAAAACCGCATTGGACAAAGACTACGGCCTTTTGTCCGCCCATTATCTTCTGGGCGTGGCCTATTTTGCGGGGGGCCAGAGTAAGCTGGCTGAAAAAGCGTTTCTTCAGGCACTGATGCTGGACCAGGATCATGAGGAGTCCATATTTGCCATGGCTGCGCTGAATTATAAGCGGAAGGATTACGGCCTGGCAGACCAATATGCGGATCAATTTCTGGGACGGGAACCGTCCAGTGCCCGGGCCTGGAAGCTCAAAGGGCTGTGCGCCCTTGGCCGCAGGGATCCTTCCTGTGCAACAGGTCCTTTGTCCAAGTCGTGGCATCTGGGAGACGTTTCGGCCCACTTTTTTCTGGGACAGGCCTTTGAGGCCCAAGGCATGGTTCAGGAGGCGCTGACAGCTTACAGCCAGGTCTTTGAAGATGCACCCCTCATCTATCCGGCCTTGTACGCGTATGCCCGGCTCGCTTCAGATCAGGGCCTGGGAGAGAGGGTCTTTGAAAAGATAGATGCGCTGGCGGGTCATGACGCGAATCCGGCTGTTTACTATACTGCGGCAAAAATTTGCCTTGGGCTCAAAGACTATGACCGATGCCAGGCATATATAGACAAAGCCATGGCGAAAAAAGAGGTGTCAGGTCCTTTTTTTCTTTTGCAGGCAGCACTTTTTGAAGCGACAGGAAAGGATGACGGCGTCGAGAAAACACTGACCGAATGCATAACAAAGCTGCCGCAGTATGTCGGGGGGTGGCTTAAGCTGTCAGCGTATTATATGAAAAAACAACGGATATCGGATGCCGCACAGGTGATGGAACAGGCGCTTAATTCCTTTCCGGATCACCCTGAAATTAGAGGAAACCTGGCCTGGCTGCTGCTGGAAGAGGAGACCGATTTTGACCGGGCCCTTGATTTGGCAAGAGAAGCCTATGACAAACTGCCGGGCCAAGCCTGGCTCATGGATACCCTCGGGTGGGCCTATTACCATAAAAAAATCTATTCCCAGGCACAATGGATGCTGGAGCAGGCCGAAGAATTAACGCCTGGAAACGGAATGATCCAGTATCACCTGGGCATGGTGCTCTACCGCCGGGGAAAGCTTTTTCAGGCCAAAACAAAACTGGAATCAGCTCTGAGAGATATATCGCTTGATACGCGGCAAAGGGATGAAGCTGAAAGCCTGCTTGCAGGATTGAAGGGAAAAGAGGGGTTAAAAGATGAAGGGGGAAATATGATATTTAATCCCGAGGCCACCCCTTCCCTGGATTTAGAATCTCAAATACCTTTGGAAACAGACGAGAGTGAAGATATATTAAAACCGGACTGGCGTAATATGGATTCAATAGGATATTAAACCGGTTTACTCCGGATCCTTTCATCTTATCCTCTATTTTTTATATGAAAGATCTGTGTAACCTACACAGATCTTTCAACCTTCGTTGTGGGCTATGTCTGGCAGTTGATATGCCAGGTCAGCCCATGGCTGTTCTTAAAAAGAAAGGCGGCATGCTGTCAGTCATAAAAAAATTTTTAACAGGCATGGTTCACAATTGGCCCGACAATACGGATACCGTATCAGGTAGCTCTGCCCCCGGCCCCTGGTACGGCGTGGATCTGGACGGAACCCTGGCGGTCTGGGACGAGAACTCAACCCTTAGTCGTATCGGAGCCCCCATACCGTCCATGGTGGATATGGTCCTACGCATGGTGGACAACGGCATCCGGGTTAAAATTTTTACGGCCCGAGCGTGTGACCCTGCCCAAATTCCAAAAATCCAGGCCTGGATGAATCAGAACGGGCTGCCGGACCTGGAAATCACCAATGTGAAGGATTATTACATGGAGCGTCTGTATGATGACCGGGCCATACGTGTGGAGCGCAATACCGGCAGAATCCTTTGATCCCTCACCGTCCGGATACAGCGGATGGAAACAGGGTGTCGGTTTTGCCGGTAATATAATAGGCTGCAAGCCCGGTCCATTCAGTTGCTGCCGTGACCAGCCTTCCCAGATTCCGGGAAAAATTAAGGCCTAATCCGAACTTCCTGTCAGGTCGGGTATAATGATCCACAGGATAGGGAATCACGGACCACCCAAGGCGGTTAAAGACCCCGACAGACCGGGGAACGTGTGCGGCTGTGGTCACAAGCACCCAGGTCTGCCCGGGTTCAGGATGAACCATGTTTTTTGAAAACAACCCGTTTTCATAAGTATTTCGAGATTGATCCTCAAATATCATGCCTGAGATATCCAGGCCCATATCCATAAATACCTGTCGGGCCGTATTTGCATCTTTCCATTCCTGATGCATGGGGCTTGCTGACCCGCCGGTAAAAAGATGCACCGCATCCGGATATGCTCTGACAAGACGGGCAAACCCGATATACCGGTCAGCGGCATCGTTTATTTCAGGTTGATGCCACAGATGGGTCAAAAAATTGTTTTCCGCTCCGCCAAGTATGATAACACCGTCCACTTTTTCCGGCAGGACCGGGTTTGTGGAAAATCTGTGCTCCAGGGGAGCCAAAAGAATAGTTCCTAAAGGAAAAACAGTGATAACGAGCATCGACAGCACCACACACCCAAGCATCCATTTTGCCTTTTTCTCTGCTCCTGAAAACAAAAACAACATCCCCATTACGGCAAAAGCAACCAAAAGAAAATCCGGGCGGATGAACATCCAACCCAGCTTTGACAACCAGAAGAACAATGACCCTGCCATACTCAACCTCTCCCGAAAAATTGAACTCAGACCCGGCTCAAAGAGCCGGTTTTTTCTATGCCATACTATATCAGTCCGGTTTTCTTTGGTATCCCAATATTTTAAAAATATAAATTACATTTTAGTCATCCGGGCATTAAGCATTGATCCGGTTCACCGTTTAAGATAATATACGCAGTCATAATAAATATGAATTACTTTTTTGGACTGCCAATATGGAGTAATGAAATGTCCTGAAAAGGAGAACACATGGCTAAATCCAATGACCCCTTTGCCGAACTATCCATGCTTGATTTAAGGGGCAAACAATCGGTGAGGGCAACATTCAAGCTCTCTCAGAAAGCCATTGATGCCATCGGCCTTGTGGCCGTTCACATGGGCATCAAGCAAAAATCCCTGTTTGATCACATTATTGAAGATCATGCAGCATTGGATCAGCTGGCCCGATCCATCCGGATACGCCAGTTCAAGCAGCTGGACAGAAAGCAGAAAACTTTTGTTCTCAGCCGTAAAACAATTGAGGCATTGACGGCCATCTCCGAAACCTATAGTATGCCCCGGGATGCGCTTGTTGAGTATTCCATCAAAAAACTGGAATCCGTTATCCAGTCTGAAAAAATCAGACACGAAGACCGAAAAAAACTGGCCGGAAATTTGGAGAGCCGTTTCAACGACATTCTTTCACTTTACAGGGAATCGGCGCTAACTTTAGGCAAAGACGACCCTTTTTGCCGGCATCTTGAAAAACTGATAGACCATATGAAACGAACAACCCAGGACGTGGATGCGTTCCTTGAAAAAAGCAAAGTACTTGAAGATTTTTAGGAGAAGACATTGATTGATGTTCAGAATCTGACCAAGTATTACGGCGATTTCTGTGCTGTTGACGGCATCAGCCTCACCATTGAACCCGGCCGGATACTTGGCCTTCTCGGCCCCAACGGGGCCGGCAAGACGACCACTTTGAGGATGCTCACAGGATTTTATACCCCTACATCCGGCACGATCAGGATCAATGACCTCAAAATGCCGGAAGATACCCTGAAAATAAAATCCATGATCGGATATCTGCCCGAATCCGCGCCGTTGTACCATAATATGCTGGTATATGATTACCTGGATTATGTGGCACGGCTTAAAGGGATGGATGATCCCGGGCGCAGGCTGTCCCGGTTCAGGGAATTGGGCAGGCTGTGCGGGCTCTCCGGTATCATGGCCAAGCCCATCGGCAATCTGTCCAAGGGCCTTCGCCAGCGGGTAGGGTTAGCCCATGCCATGATGTCCGACCCGGATATCCTGATCCTTGACGAACCCACCTCGGGCCTTGATCCCAACCAGATCGCAGAGATCCGTGATATCATCAAAAGCATCGGCAGGGAGAAGACCATTATCTTTTCCACCCATATCCTTTCCGAAGCCGAAGCCACCTGCGACAGGATCGCCATAATCAACAAGGGCAAAAAAGTGGCGGACGACAGCGCCGAACATTTAAAACAAAATGCCCGGCACCGCAGTGTGGTCCGCCTGACATTGCAGGGTGCGGAAATAACCGAGGCCCTTGCCCATCTTAAGGCCTTTGACTCAAGCATTGACATCACTGTAACAGATACACCTGCAAGTGAAGGTATAAGCTTTGAACTGTGCTGCAAAGAAGATAAAGATATCCGCCAGGACCTTTACCTGTCCATTAAAAAAACAGACTGGATTATCACCGAACTTGCAAGACAATCTTTAGCCCTTGAGGAAATCTTCCACGAACTGACACGGGAGAGCGCTTAATGACACCGATCAAAACCATCGCCTTAAAAGAATTTAAAGACTATTTTATTTCGCCCATTGCGTATATTGTTATTTCCCTTTTTCTTATTGTTACGGGGTGGTTTTTCTTTTCCACCTTTTTTATTTACGGGCGGGCCGACCTAAGAGACTTTTTTGCCCTTCTGCCCATGACCTTCTCCTTTTTTATTCCCGCCGTGACCATGCGCATGTTTGCCGAGGAAAAAAACGTGGGATCTTATGAGAGTCTTTTGACCATGCCGGTCTCCTTTACCCATATCGCCCTGGGCAAATTTTTTGCGGCAACCGCCTTTGCTGCGGCCATGCTGCTGCCCACCCTCTCCTACCCGCTGTTCATTTCCTTCATCGGAGATATGGACTTTGGGCCTGTGGCCGGGGGGTATCTCGGGGCGATACTCCTTGGCGGGGCATACTGCAGCATAGGGCTGTTTGCCTCGGCGCTGACCCGGAACCAGATCATCGCTTTTATCATCGGGTGCGCCATGTGCTTTACCCTGACCATCATTGACCGGATGCTTTTTTTCATCCCCGAACCTCTTGTGCCGGTTATGGAATACATCGGTGCCAATGCCCATTTCACAAACATTTCCAAAGGCATCATCGATTCAAGGGATCTTATTTACTTTACATCCGTGATCTTTATCTTCATTTTCTCAACCGATATCGCCATGAAAGAAAAAAATTAAGGAGTCACCATGGGTAAGCCTTTCCTTAAAGAATATTATCTGAAATTTATCCTGTACGCCGTTGTTATCGTTTTGTTGAATGTGGCCGGATTAAGCCTGTTTTTCAGATTTGATCTGACCGCCAACCGGATCTATTCCCTGTCCGATGCCAGCAAACAGGCCGTCTCCACCCTGTCCGAACCGTTGAACATCAAAGTATTTTTCTCAAAAAACATGCCTGCTCCTCACAATAATACGGAACGGTATTTAAAGGATCTGCTCACGGAATACGCAGCCCAGGCCGGACGATATTTCAACTTTACCTTTTATAATGTATCTCAGGAAACCGACATGGGGGACCAGGCAAACCAGAATCGTGAAATGGCACGGGATTATGGAATATCTCCGGTTCAGATCAGGGTGATGGAGAACGATGAGCTGAAATTTAAAAACGCTTATATGGGCCTGGTTATCCTCCATGGAGATCTCATCGAAAAGATCCCGGCCATCACCACCACGGACGGACTTGAATATCAACTGACCTGCGCCATCCGAAAACTGAACAATAAGGTCTCGGCACTTTTGCGCCAGACGGATAAAATTAATATTACGATGTATATCTCCCCCGGACTTAATGCCATAGGGCCTTTAATCGGGTTGGACGGGCTCCCGCAGCTTGGCGATGAAGTGGCCGCGGCTGTGGGCAACCTGAACAGTAAAAACTTAAATATTTTCCAGTTTGAGCGCAAGGATATCTCAGATCCGGATGAACTTGAAAAGGTCTCAAAAAAACATGATCTCATGGCCCTGCGCTGGCCTGACCTGCCCGAAAAAAATATCCGGGCAGGCTCCGGCACAGCCGGCCTTGTGGTGGAATATAAAGGCAAGGCCTGGACCTTACCCCTGATCACAGCAGTGGAGATTCCGATCATCGGCACCACCTATCAAATGGCGGACCCCCGGGGACTTGAAGAAGAGATTACGGCGGTCATGGAAAAACTGATCGGCATCAACAAGGATATCGGCTATCTGTCCGATCATGGGGGCCCCACCCTTGGACCGGATCGCATGGCCATGATGCAGGGCCGGCCCGGAAACGGTCTTTCCGTTTTTGATCAGCTTGTGGGCTCAAGATACAATATCAGACAGATTCCCCTTAAAGATGAAGGTATCCCCGAAGGCCTCAACTGCCTGGTGATTGCCAAACCCACCAAACACTTTTCCGATTATGAACTGTTCCGGATTGACCAGGCCCTGATGAAAGGCACAAATATCGCTGTTTTTGCCGATGCCTTTGAAGAGCAGCAGGGCCAAGGCGGAATGATGGGTATGCCCTCCTTTGCCCCGATTGATACCGGCCTTGAAAAACTTCTGGCCCACTATGGCATTCAGATCCAAAAAGCCTATGTGCTGGACAAAAATTCATATAAACAGCAATTGCCCCAGTCCCAGGGAGGCGGAGAGCAGACCATCTATTTTGCGCCGGTGATTAAAGAGAACGCCATCAACAACGATCCTCTATTCATGAAAAATATCAAAGGGCTTGTGGCCATGCAGATATCCCCGCTCAAGCATGTCAAAGGCAACCAGGACGAGGCAAAGGTCCGTGCGATCCGTCTTCTGTCCTCATCTGACCAGGCATGGCTCATGGAAGACAACATCAACCTGAATCCCATGTTTTTAAGCCCGCCCCCCTCAGATAGCGATCTTTCCACCTATGACCTGGCATATCTTCTGGAAGGGCAATTTACATCTTACTTTAAAGGCAAACCCGTCCCCGAAAAGGAGGCTGGAGAAACCGACATCCAAGACGAAGAAAATGAGGAAGGCCCCCAACCGCCTGAGAAGTCGTCCAAAAACATTGAAGGGCTTGAAGCCGGCAACCGGGTAATCGAGACATCAGCACCTGCAAAAATATTTGTACTCGGATGTGTGCAGATGCTGCACGACAACATGCTGGACGAAGAGGGCCGCACCACCAATGCCACCTTCCTGCTCAACGTTATAGACCACCTCAACGGAGATGACGGCACAGCTCTTTTGAGAAGCAAGCAGCAAACCTTGAACCCCATTTCCGACACCGATCCTTTAACCAAAAACATCATTAAGGGATTCAATGTTATAGGGCTTTGTGTGCTGGTTTTCCTCTTCGGTCTGGGTGTCTGGTTTTTCAGAAGCATAAAAAAGAAGAAAATTGCACATATGTTTGGTTGATTTTTGAATCAAGGAAGAATCATGAAAAAAGAATATATCATTTTAATCATCCTAATCATCGGCTTGATTGCCTATCTTGGTCTTAAAAAGGACAACCAGGTCCATTATGAATTGCCAACGATTCCCCAGGTGGATACCACCCGCATTGACCGGGTGGAAATCTCAAAGGCAGACCGCCTGGTAGTCCTTAATAAAGGAGAAAATGGCTGGACCGTTACCGACAAAAAATTTTCGGCAAACCCCGAAGACATAGAGCAGATGATCGGCACATTAAAGGCGATAAAACTGTCCGCCCTTGTATCAGAGGCAAAGGACCTTGCAAGGTATGAACTGGATGACACCCATGCCGTAAAGGTCAAGGCCCTGGCCGGAAAAGAGGCGGTACGCAGCTTTGTCATCGGCAAAACAGCGCCCAGCTACAACCATACATTTATCTATCTGGATGACAAGGATCGGACCGTATACCAGGCCAACGGCAATTTCAAAAGTCAGTTTGACAAAGAAATTGCGGATTTCAGGGATAAAAAAGTGCTTGAATTTGACCCGGCCGGCGTAAACAAGCTTACATTGGAGAAGCAGGGACAAATCGTCACTTTGATAAAATCCCAGACACCTGAAACAACCGATCAGGAAAAAGAGGAAACCAAAAAGGATTTGATCAAAAAAAAGCCGGTCCCCCAAGAATCGATCTGGAAAAAAGAAGACGGTTCTGTTACAGATCAAAAAACGATATCAGATCTTTTGTCGTCTTTGTCAAAGCTTGAATGCCAGGCCTTTTTGGATGAAGACAAGGCTGCCCGGTTAAAGGAGATACAACCCTCATATAAAATTTTACTTGAAAACGATAAAACTTTTATTTTAAATCTGTTCAACAAAAATGAGAATCAGGATGTGGAAGGGTCTTGTTCATACACACCCTATGCCTTCACCTTGACCAGCTATAAAGCCGAAGATATTGTTTCATACGCGGACAAACTTTTGGGAATTCAACAACAGGACAGCACTGAATCCGGCGAGGAGTGAACGCTTTATTTAAAATAGCTTACCAGCCCTATAAATGGCTCATTGTTATCCCAGCCATAATTTTAAACACCCTGGTCATGGCGCTGAGTTGCATCTTTGTCGGGGCTGTTTTCAGCCCTGACAAAGCTGATGCGCTGGCCGTGACCTGGGCCAGAATAGTCTGTGCCATTGCGTTTATACGGGTCAGAATCGAGGGCAAGCAAAATTACAATCCCCAATCATCCTATGTGGTGGTGGCCAATCACAAAAGCATGGTGGACATCCCTGTGCTACAGGGATTTACAGGGCTGACCATCAAATGGGTGATGAAAAAGGAACTCAAAAAGATCCCTGTTTTTGGTACAGCCTGTGCGTCTCTTGGCTGCATATATGTAAACAGATCCAATGGTCAGGCTGCTGTGGAATCCATAAAAGCGGCAAAAAAGAACTTGTCGGACAAGGCGAGCGTGCTTTTTTTTCCCGAAGGGACAAGATCCAGGGGCAATCTTCTGCCTTTTAAAAAAGGCGCGTTTGTCTTTGCCATGAATTCAGGACGGCCTGTTTTGCCGATAACCATTAAAAATTCAGAACATATCTTACCCTCTGATACCCTTGCCCTCATGCCGGGTACGGTGGATCTGATCATCCACCCCCCAGTGTATATTCCTAACTGCAGCAAGCCAGAACTGAATAATAAAATTGATCAGATTCATCAGACCGTAGATAGCGTGGTTTAATCTGTCTTTACCTAACCTAAGTTAAAGTCTGACCAAAATTCGTCGATCGTCTACTCTCCTCCACATTGTACCACCAATTCCACCCACAATCCGCCACGCCCCCATACTGACATATAACTATTTAATTTTAAATCAGGTACACCGCCCTTCCCCCGACACAACCCTATATCTTAAAAAAATATTCTTTTTTTTAACTTGACTTCTCTTATATTTTTCGTAAAAGTGGCAGCTATGTGGGTACAAAGTGGATGTAGCATTCTATAGAAAAGGCCGCTCAAGTGTTTCGATCCAGTTCCTGTCATACAATTGATGACAAAGGAAGACTCATTATC
This sequence comes from Desulfobacter postgatei 2ac9, assembly GCF_000233695.2. Taxonomy (NCBI): domain Bacteria; kingdom Pseudomonadati; phylum Thermodesulfobacteriota; class Desulfobacteria; order Desulfobacterales; family Desulfobacteraceae; genus Desulfobacter; species Desulfobacter postgatei. The sequence continues at coordinate 2,440,448 of NZ_CM001488.1, forward strand.
CCGGCACGATTCAGAAAAGTGCTCAAAGCGGAGGATGATTACGGAATCGTGGTCTCATGCAAGGACGGCTGCATATTTGCCTTTACCTTCACCGAATGGAAGGCTATTGAGGATCGTTTAAAAACGGCTAAGACCTCAACCATGCAGAAGTTCAAACGCTTTTTCCTGGGAAATGCCTGCCCACTGACATGCGACAAGCAGGACAGGGTGTTAATTCCCCAGAATCTAAGAACCTATGCAGGGATAAACAAAGAGGTTGTTCTTGTGGGTGTTCTGGATCGGTTTGAAATCTGGGCCAAAGAAAAATGGGAGCAGGAGCAGAAGGCAATGGAGCAAGAGCTTGAGCGGGAGGAAGTCAGAGAAGAGATCGCTTCCATAGGGTTGTAATATGGGTTTTGAACATATCTCTGTCATGCCGAATCAGGTGCACGCATATCAGAATCTTAAACCCGGAGACATATGTGTGGACTGTACCCTCGGCGGATGCGGACACGCGATGTCAACGCTCAAGGCCATAGGTTCCGACGGGTTGCTCATCGGCATTGATCAGGACATGGATGCCATTGCCAACGCCCGAAGCACACTTCATCTTTTCGAAGACAATATCCGGCTGTACCATAATAACTTCAGTGATCTCCCCGACATTCTCAAAGATGCCGGTATTAATGGAGTTAACAGCATCCTTCTCGACCTGGGCTTTTCACTCAACCAATTGACCCAAAGCAAACGAGGGTTCAGTTTTAAAAAAGACGAACCGTTGGATATGCGGATGGATGTCCGCAATTCGTTAACCGCACACCAGGTGGTAAATACATATTCGGAAAAACAATTGGCTGATATTTTTTTTACATACGGGGAAGAACGCTTTTCAAGACGGATGGCCAGGGCAATCACTGAAAAACGAGTCTGTTCCCCCATTGCCACCAGCCTTGAACTGGCCAGGGTCATTGAGGAAGCCGTACCTGCCGGTGCAAAGGCAAAACAAAAAATTCATCCGGCCACCCGGGTGTTTCAGGCCCTGCGGATTGTAGTCAACCGGGAGCTTGAACGCTTAGAAAAATTCATGCAGGCGGTTCCTTCGATGCTGGTCAAGGGCGGGCGTGTGAGTATCATCACGTTTCACTCCCTGGAAGACCGCATTGTCAAACAGCGGTTGCGGGCCTTTGAAAAAGGATGCACATGCCCAAGACAATTTCCCCAATGCATATGCGGGTTTGTAAAACAAATGGAATCCGTTACCAGAAAACCCGTGACAGCCGATCCGGACGAACTTAAAGCAAATCCCATGGCAAGAAGCGCAAAGCTGCGGGTGGCCCAGAAAATATAGAAAAGGCAAACCAGCTGTGAACACACCACAACAACAGATTGATTCCATCCAGAACCGAAAAGGGTTGCTGTGGTTTTTTCTTATCATGGTGCTGGCAGCCGAGCTTATTTGCAACGCCTGGATCAGGAGCGAATCCAACCAGGCAATGATCATGATTGCAAAAACTGAAAGCCGGATCCGGAATCTGACAGATTATCGCCAGGCCTTGGGCATGGAAATAGAGCGCCTTAAATCCGAAGCACGTATCACCCATATTGCCCGCACCCAGTTGGGACTGGCACCGGACATCTTTAATCAAACCATTTACCTGCCCAAAGGAACGAACTGAATGGCGGCAAACCCTTGTGAAAAAATCGGTTTACGGATTTGTTTTATCCGTTTTTTTCTGCTGCTGTGCCTGGCAGGTATTGTCATCCGCTCCTTTGATATCCAGATTCTCCAGGGTAAAGCGCTTAAAAAAAAAGCTGAAAACACCTATGTCCGGCGGATCACGATCCAGGGTGACCGCGGACTGATCCTTGACCGCAACTCAAATAAGCTGGGTGCCAGCACCGAGGCCCCCGACATCACCGCCGATCCCACCCAGATCGCAAATGTCCGGCAGGCGGCAGGTCAACTGGTACAGATCATTGGCGGTAGCCAGGCTGAAATAGAGAAAAAACTTTCCCAGAAACGCCGGTTTGCGCTTCTGGCAAGCAGGGTGGCGCCTCATAGGGCAGACGAGGTAAAAAAGCTGAACATTGTCGGTATATATATACAGGATAACTCCAAACGGTTTTACCCCAACCGGAGCCTGGCAGCCCAGGTCATCGGATTCACAGGGAAAGATGATCACGGCCTTGAGGGGCTTGAATTCTCATATAATGACTTTCTGGAAGGCCTAACCCTGAAGACAGAAGAATATAGGGACGGCCAGGGAACAGTCCTTGATACGGGAAAAAAGAAGCGGGAAAGCCTTAAAGGATCCACTATTGTTTTAACCCTGGATAAGAAAATCCAGTTTTTCAGCGAACAGGCCCTTGAACAGGCCGTGAAAGAACATCGAGGAACATCAGGCATGGCTCTGGTCATGCAGCCGGCCACCGGTGAACTTCTGGCCGTGGCCCATTACCCGGAATTTAATCCCAACAACTATGGCGATTTCAGCAGGAAGCGGTACAGAAACAGAGCGGTAGCCGACCCCTTTGAGCCCGGTTCCATTATGAAGGTGATCACTGTGGCTGCGGCCATTGAACGGGGCATGCCTGCCACAACCATTATCAATTGTGAAAAAGGCCGTTACCGTATTGGCAGATCCGTGATCCATGATACCCATCCCTATGATTATCTGACCCCGAGCCAGATTGTAAAAGTTTCCTCCAACATCGGGGCTGCAAAAATAGCCCAGGATGTAGGTCCAAAGGCCATGTACTACTATCTGAATGCCTTTGGATTCGGCACAAAAACCGGAATCAACTGCTCTGCAGAAAGTTCGGGCGTTCTTCTGCCTTTGAACCGCTGGACAAACATTGATGCCGTGGCCATGTCGTTTGGCCAGGGCATGTCGGTGACGGCGCTTCAGCTTGTAAGTGCCGTATCAGCCATAGCCAACGGCGGCAAACTGATGAAACCCATGCTGGTTAAAAAAATCCTTTCAAATTCAGGTGAGATTATCCAAGACAATAAACCCTGTGTGATCCGTCAGGTTATTTCTGCCAAAACTGCAGGGATTATAAAAGAGATGATGTCCACAGTGGTCGAGGAAGACGGGACCGGAACCAAGGCAGCTATCCCCGGCTACCGGGTATGCGGAAAAACCAGCACAGCCCAGAAAGCAGACAAAGAGACAAAGCGCTACTCCCATACCAAGTTCACTGCGGCATTTGCAGGCTTTGCCCCCCTTGACAACCCGGCCTTGGCCATCCTGGTGGTGGTGGACGAGCCCAGACAGAATCATTACGGCGGCATTGTGGCGGCACCGGCTTTTAAGGATATCATGGCCCGCTCCTTTAACTACCTCAATATTCCTCCCCAAACAGACATGGTCGCGGCATTACCCCGGGAGGTGTCCCATGAAGTTGAGTGACATCCTGAACACAATTGACATCGTGCTCACGCCTGATCAGGAACAGGCAGGCATGGTCACCACCTCCATTTCCGATATTACCTGCGATTCCAGGCAGGTGGTGCAGGGGGCTTTATTCATTGCCGTGGACGGTCACACAGCAGACGGCCATGATTATATCGCCCAGGCCTTTGACAAAGGGGCAGCGGCGGTTCTGGCCCAAAAAATTCCCCAGGGAGTGACCCGGGATCAGGCCCTGCATATTGTTCTTTCAAAGGACACCCGCAAAGATACAGCCATTGCGGCCGCAAACTTTTTTGGCCACCCATCAAAGGATCTGGTGCTTGTGGGCATCACCGGAACCAACGGCAAAACCAGCATTACCTGGCTTTTGGAACAGATTTACCAGACTTGCGGCATCACCTGCGGCGTCATCGGTACGATAAATATCAGATACCCGGGCACCACCATTGACAACCCCGTCACCACCCCGGATGCGGTTTGCCTGCAAAAAACCATGCACGACATGAAACTTGCCGGTGTCACCCATGTCATCATGGAGGTCTCTTCCCACAGCCTGAACCAGCATCGAGTGGATGGATGCGAATTTAATGCAGCCGTGTTCACCAACCTCACCCAGGATCATCTGGATTACCATGACGGATTCGAAGATTATTTTGCCTGCAAGAGAGTACTGTTCACCAGGTGCTTAGGGCCCTTTGGGGACGGAACCCGGGGCAAGGCCGTTATCAACATTGATAATGAATACGGCACCCGGCTCGCGGACAGCCTTAACCTGCCCGCAATCCGGGTCAGTGCGGATCGTGAAGCCGATATCCGGGCAATTGACATCACAGATGACATCCATGGACTGAGAGCCATCCTGGATTTCAGTGGTGTACACGCGCCCATGACTTCGGTACTCACGGGCCGCTTCAACTTAGAAAATATTTTATGTGCGGCCGGTGCGGCTTTGGCCACAGGTATCTGCCCTGAATCCATTGCCCGGGGCATTGCGGCCCTTGAACGGGTACCGGGCCGGCTTGAAAAACTTCCCACAGAACTGAACCGGCATATCTTTGTGGATTATGCCCACACCCCGGATGCCCTTGAATCCATCCTGAAAACCCTTGCCGGTCGAGCCCCTGCACGACTGATCACGGTGTTTGGGTGCGGCGGAGACAGGGACCGCACCAAACGCGGCCCCATGGGTGTCATTGCCTGCAAATACTCGGACATCGCGATTGTCACCTCGGACAACCCGAGAACCGAAAATCCGAATGCCGTTATTGACGAAATTATAGACGGTATCCGTGCCCAGGGATTCAAAGAAATCGACCCTTACAGCCCCGGTGCCTGTGAAAAAGGATATATCCGGATGACCGACAGGGCCAAAGCACTGGCTTTAGCCGTGCGGATTTCAAAACCCCAGGACATTATCGTGGCGGCAGGTAAAGGCCATGAAACATACCAGATCACCAATGCAGGCACCATTCACTTTGACGACAAGGAGCACTTAACCAATGCCTGCACCAACGCATTGACGCCCAGACCATGGGATCTTGCGGATCTTTCCAACGCCATCGGGTGTGACGCCGTAACCGTTTGGGGACAAAAAACGGTTACCGATGTCAAGAGAGCGGTTTTCAAAGGAATCAGCACCGATTCAAGAACCATCTCTCCGGATATGGTATTTCTGGCATTGGCAGGGGAACATTTTGACGGACACAACTTTATTCCGGACCTGGCAGAAAAGGGAATCATCGTTTTTGTTGTCAGGCAGGGTTACCTGAACACCTTTGATTTAAATCAAAAGCGACTGATGGACAAACCCCGTGTCTGCTTTTTTGAAGTGCCGGACACCCTGGCTGCCCTGGGACGCCTGGCCCGCTATCATAGAATGCGCTCCAATGCGCGGGTGGCAGCCCTGACAGGTTCGAATGGAAAAACATCCACCCGGAAAATGGCCGAAGAGATCTTTTCTCTGCACCATGACACCCTGGCCACCCAAGGGAACCTGAACAATGAAATCGGCCTGCCCCAGACCTTGCTCAGACTGGCAGATATCCATGAATGGGCCGTGGTGGAGATGGGCATGAGCAACCCGGGCGAAATCGCACGCCTTTCCGCCATTGCCAAGCCCGACATTGCCCTGATCACCAACACCCATGGTTCGCACATGCAAGGTCTGGGCTCATTGGATAACGTGGCCCGGGCCAAAGCTGAAATTTTTAAAGGCCTGAACCCCGGCGGCACAGCCATCCTTTTTGCTGATGACCCAAGACTTGAAATCCTTGTCCAGGGTGCAAGGGAAAACCCGACCACAGGCAGCGTGATGCTTTTCGGCACACAAAGCAAAAGCGATGTACGTTTATCGGAAATCAACACAACGGATCACCGCATCACCTTTTCCCTTACCATAGATGGGCATGCCCGCCAATATGCGCTCCCCTCCCCTGCTGCGTTCATGGCCTTTAATGCAGCCGCTGCCGCTGCCCTGGCAAAGGCCGCCGGTATTGATGAAACAGATATTGCCCAGGGGCTTGAAGCGTTTGTCCCGGTCAAGGGCAGAATGCGTTTGAGGCATCTTGACAACGGCATTCATCTCATTGACGACACCTACAATGCCAACCCCTGTTCCATGAACCAGGCCCTGCAGGTCTTAAACCGGCTGGCGGGCAGTAACCGGGGCATTGCCGTGCTGGGTGACATGCTGGAATTGGGAGATCAGACCCAACTGCACCACCGGCAGGTGGGACACCTGGTGGCAGCGCTTTCACCGGCAAAGCTTTTACTGTTCGGCACCCAGGTCGCCCAGATCCGGGAAGGTGCTTTGGAAAAAGGATACCCGGATGCCCACATCGTCATGGGCTCCAAACAAGAGTTGGCACAAACCCTGAAGAAATCAATAAAACAAGAGAATTGGGTACTGATTAAAGGCTCCAGGGGCATGACCATGGAAACGCTGATTCCGGTACTTGAAGAAATCCCTGCTGAAAGGGCAGATTGATCTAATGTTTTACCAATTTTTATACCCGTTACATGAACATTATACCGTTTTCAATATTTTTCGGTATATTACCTTCCGCACCATATACGGAGGGCTGACCGCCTTTATCATCTGTTTTATTCTCGGCCCCATTGTGATCCGGCAGCTGCAGATCATGCACTTCGGCCAAATCATCCAGACCGATGGCCCGCAGTCCCACTTAAAAAAGCAGGGCACCCCCACCATGGGCGGCATCATGATTCTGTTTTCCATTTTTGTTTCCACATTTTTATGGGGAAACTTCACCAACCACTATGTGGGAATATTGCTGCTGTCCACCCTGCTTTTCGGTGCCATCGGTTTTATTGATGACTACCTGTCGCTGATGAAAAAAAGGAATATGGGATTCACGGCGAAAAGCAAATTCCTTCTCCAGATCCTTTCCGGCCTGCTCATCGGTTTTCTGATTTATATCAGCCCGGACTTCAATACCGTGCTCACGGTACCGTTCTTCAAAGACGTGGCCATGAATTTAGGTATCTTTTATATCCCCTTTGCCTGCCTGGTTATTGTGGGCACATCCAATGCCGTGAACCTCACGGATGGTCTGGACGGATTGGCCATCGGCCCCTTTATCGTGGCATCACTGACGTATATGCTGTTTGCCTATGTGGTCGGTCATGCCCAGTTTGCCGAGTATCTGCAGCTCCGTCACATTCCCGCAGCCGGTGAAGTATCTGTCATCTGCGGCATTCTGGCCGGTGCAGGCATGGGATTTTTATGGTTCAATGCCCATCCGGCCCAAATTTTCATGGGCGATACCGGCTCTATCCCCCTTGGGGCCATCCTTGGCACCATTGCCGTGGTCACCAAACAGGAGATCATGCTGGTACTCGTGGGCGGACTTTTTGTCATGGAAGCGTGTTCTGTGATTCTTCAAGTCTCCTATTTTAAACTCACCCACGGCAAGAGAATCTTCAGAATGGCCCCCCTGCACCACCATTTTGAATTAAAAGGCTGGCATGAATCCAAAGTTATTGTCCGGTTCTGGATTATTGCCATTTTCCTTTCGGCCATAGCGTTGAGTACATTGAAGATAAGATAATATGCCAAACCTTACTGATACATATGAACTGATTGTGGGCTTAGGCGCCTGTGGGCTTTCCATGGCCCGTTTTTTGCGTTCCCGTGGACACTGCGTGGCAGCCACGGATATTGACGGAACAAAGACAAGTGAAGCTGCGGCCTTAAAAAAACTGGGGATCCCGGTAAGAATCGGCAGCCATGGCCAGAAGATGTTTGACCAGGCGTCCGTAATTATCCCAAGCCCAGGCATTCCCTTAGACATGCCGTTCATCAAGTCTGCCCGGGACAAGGGCGTACCTGTAACAGGCGAGCTGGATATTTTTGCCCAGTACAACACCACGCCCGTGATCGCAATCACAGGCACCAACGGAAAAACCACCACCACGGAGCTGACGGCAGCCATGCTTGAGGCATCAGGAATTTCCTGCTTTGTCGGCGGGAATATCGGCACCCCCCTGGTGGAATATCTCATGCAGGAGACCCCAAAGGATGTTGTTGTCGCCGAAGTCTCCTCCTTCCAGCTTGATCTTGCGGATGCGTTCCGGCCGGATGTGGCAGCACTTCTCAATCTTGCCCAGGATCACCTGGACCGGTATCCGGATTTTGCGGCTTACGCCGATTCAAAATGGTCTGTTTTTAAAAATATGACTGCCCTGGATACTGCCGTGGTTAATGCCTCCATCAAAGATTTTTCAACACGGACCAAAACCATTTGCGCCGATATTCTTGAATTTTCATCCACCGGTCCTGTACCCCGGGGAGCAAGCGTTCACAAGATGGGAATCGACATCCGGCAAAAAAAAATCAGCGACACCCTTACAGCAGAAACCTTGGACAGGCTTCCCGGTATGCATAACAGGGAAAATGTTGCGGCAGCGGTCCTTGCGGCCCTGAGCTGCGGTGCCTCCATGGCAGGTATCAGACAGGCCTTAAATGCGTTTATCCTGTCAGAACATCGTATCGCCTTTGTCCGGGAGGTTGACGGCATACGTTTTTACAACGACTCCAAGGCTACCAATGTAGATGCCGTGCTTCGGGCCCTGGAATCCTTTGAATCCAATGTCATTCTCATTCTCGGCGGCAGGGAAAAGGGCCTGGATTTTGCCCCCCTGGTGCCTGAAGTGAAAACCCGGGCCAAAGCCGTTATCGGCATGGGCGAAGCTACCGGTCATGTTATGGAGACATTTGAAGGCATCTGCCCCGCATACGCCTGCAGGGACATGTTGTGCGCCGTTAACAAGGCAGTGTCTGTGGCAGGCAAAGGCGATGTGGTCCTTTTATCCCCGGCCTGCGCAAGTTTTGATCTTTATGCCAATTACCGGGAACGGGGAAAGGATTTTGCCCGCATTGTCAACGCGATAGTTCCGAAACAGGAGATATGCCATGGCTGATACCCTGCACATCGGCGAATACTTCCCGGGCCCTCTTCACCCTTTTTTCAGGGAAAAAACCATTCTTTTCCCGGTGCTTATTCTCACGGGAATCGGCCTGGTCATGGTGTATTCAGCCTCCTGCTCCATCTCCATGGATGAGCATAACACCTTGTTTTATTACCTGAAACGCCAGTCCATATTTCTGCTTGTCAGCTTTGTCATCATGTATATCACCGCTTCTTTGCCTTACAGATTATACAAAAGCATGGCTTATATCATCTTGTTTGCAGCCATCGGCCTTCTGGTTGCCGTGCTTATCCCGGCTTTCGGCATTAAGGCCAACAATGCGCGGCGCTGGCTTAATTTCGGGCTGTTCGCATTCCAGCCTGCAGAATTTGCCAAGCTTGCCATGATCCTTTTCATGGCCTACTCTCTGTCCAAAAAAGAGGAAATGGGAAAACTGAGGGAATTTTCCATTGGCGTTGTGCCCCATGCCGTGGTATTCGCCCTCATGGCCGTACTCATCTTGTGCCAGCCCGATTTCGGCACCATCGTGGTCATGGGGATGATCTGCTGGGGAATGATGTTCATTGCAGGCGTGCCCTTACTGCACCTGCTCAGCCCGTTGCCGCTGGTCATTCCTATGGCATATTTTCTGGTCGTCAAAGTCCGTTACCGGCTCGATCGGGTCCTCGGATTCATGGACCCCTGGAAAGATCCCCTCGACATCGGCTTCCAGCTCACCAACTCCCTTAAGGCCTTTGGATCGGGCGGTTTGTTCGGCAAAGGCGTAGGGCTTTCCATGCAGAAGATGCACTTTTTGCCTGAACCCCATACGGATTTTATTTTCTCCATCATTGGCGAGGAACTTGGCCTTGTCGGGGTGACGGCAATCCTGGCGCTTTACGGCCTCATCCTCCACACAGGCACCCGCATTGCCCGGCAGTCAGATACTTTTTTCGGGGCCGTAACCGCCACGGGCATCACCCTCTATTTAGGACTTCAGGTCATCATCAACACCGGCGTGACATTAGGCGTACTTCCCACCAAGGGTCTGACCCTGCCCTTTATTTCCTACGGCGGAACATCGCTGATCATCAATATGGCGGCCATGGGTATTTTAATGAACATAGGAGCATCGGCAAACCATGCCAAAAAATAGACATGTCATCATTGCCGGCGGGAAAACAGGGGGACATCTTTTCCCGGGCATTGCCGTAGCCCAGGCCCTGATGGAAAAAGACCCGTCCACAAAAATCCTTTTTGTGGGCACCAGCGCGCCTTTTGAAACAGACACCCTTGCGCGGTACGGATTTGCCCATAAATCAATTATTGCAAGGCCCATAAAGGGAAAAAACATCTTTGCAAAGGCCTGGTCCGCCAGTCTTGTGGGTATCAGCCTGTTCCAGGCCCTGGTGATCATTATTGCGTTCAGGACGGATTTCATTCTGGGCGTGGGCGGATTTTCATCCTTTGCCCTGGTGCTGGGCGGGCGCATCCTTTTCAGAGACACAGCCATCCACGAGCAGAATGCCTTTCCCGGCATGACCAACCGCATGCTGTCCAAAATTGCCCGGACCCGGTTTATCTCCTTTAAAGAGACAAAGGGTATGCCGGAAAATGAAACCACCTTGCTGGTCGGCAACCCGGTACGCCGACCTTTAAGCACGCCTCTTGAAAACATCAAGAGTGATGACAGTATCCTCAACCAAATCAACGCGGATGATTTTCTTATTCTTGTCACCGGCGGCAGCCAGGGTGCAGCCTCCATCAACAGGGCATTTACTGATGCCGCAGCAATGATGAAAGATACCCGTCAGCTTTTCATCATTCACCAGACCGGAAAAAACGCCGAGGCACAGATACAGCAATTTTATGCTACCGGGGATATCCGGCACAAGGCCGCAGCCTTTTTTTATGACATGCCGGCCATTCAGGACCGGGCAGACCTGGTTATCAGCCGGGCAGGCGCCGGCACGGTCTCGGAACTGTGCATCAAGGCAAAACCCGCCATCCTTGTCCCCTACCCCTATGCGGCAGACGATCACCAGACCGCAAACGCAAGATTCCTGGCCGACCAGGGTGCCTGCATCATGATTGCGGACAAAGACCTGACAGGCGAAACCTTATTGGCAGCCATTGAGGATCTGCAACACGATACGAATAAAAGATCCCGCATGGCAGACACCATGAAGGCGCTTGCCATGCCCCATGGCGCAGACCTGATTGCAGACCGTATTCTCGGGGGCAATATTTCAAAAAAGGAAAACAATGTATCAGCATGATTATCACATACACTTTGTAGGCATCGGCGGCATCGGCATGAGCGGCATTGCCGAGTTGCTGTTAAATCTTGGCTATACCATATCCGGGTCTGATCTCAAACTGTCCCACATCACAGACCGTCTCAAAGCCAAGGGTGCGGTGATTTACAAGGGTCATGCCAAGGAAAACATCACAGATGTCAATGTGATGGTGACCTCTTCGGCCATATCCTCCCAGAACCCGGAAGTGATCCGGGCAAAAGAGCTGGGCTGTCCCATCATTCCCCGGGCCGAAATGCTGGCCGAACTGATGCGCATCAAATATGCCATTGCCGTGGCAGGGGCCCATGGCAAAACCTCCACCACGGCCATGATATCCCAAATCCTTAATACCGCCGGCCTTGATCCGACGGTAATCATCGGCGGCCTGCTCCAGGGTCTGGACACCAATGCCCTGCATGGGTCAGGCGAATTTATTGTGGCCGAGGCAGATGAAAGCGACGGATCATTTCTTAAATATGCCCCCTCCATTGCAGCTGTGACCAACATTGACCTGGAACATCTCGACTTTTACAAGGATATCGAAGATATAAAGGATAAATTTGTCCAGTTTATCAACTCCGTGCCCTTTTACGGCCTTGCCATTCTATGTCTGGACAACCCCCATATCCAGGACATTCTGCCCAGGATCACGGTACGCTACATCACCTACGGCATGACAGCCCAGTCCGAACTGCAGGCACGACACATCCGGTTTGAAAACGGTAAATCCCTGTTCAACGTATTCAAGGGAAAACAGGACCTGGGCCATATTCTTTTAAACATCGGCGGCCAGCACAATATTCTCAATGCCATGGCCGGCATTGCCACGGGCCTGGAACTTAAGGTCCCCTTTGACACCATTAAAAAAGCGCTGGAGGAGATTAAAGGCGTTAAACGTCGCCTGGAGATCAAAGGGAAAACCAAGGGTATCACGGTGATGGATGATTACGGTCATCACCCCACAGAGATCAAGGCAACTTTGACGGCGGTCAGGGAGAGCTATCCGGACAAACGAATTATTGTATTGTTCCAGCCCCACAGATACACAAGGACAAAAGCGTTGTTCCAGGAATTCACCCGGGCCTTTTATCAGTCCGACGTACTCATTGTGCTGCCCATCTACGCGGCTTCGGAAGCCCCCATTGAGGGCGTGGACTCGGAAAAACTTGTGGCAGGTATCAAGGCCCATGGACACAAGGAAGCCTGCTTTGCCCCGGATTTCACCCAGGCACTATCCATCATCACCCATAAGGCAAAGCCGGGAGATATGGTGCTCACCCTAGGGGCCGGGGATGTATATACCCTTGGGGAAAAACTGGTGGAGATTTTGTAATACGGAGACTTTGCAACACATGGTGATAGGCGATGACATAAAAAAGATGTTCGCTTCCTTTGCGCCGGAAACGCACAAGGCCATGGACCGGTACACCAGTTTCAGGGTGGGCGGACCCGCGGATCTTCTGGTACTGCCGCAAAACATCGAACAGGTGATCTGCCTTGTTAAAACCGCAAAAAAAATTGAGCTGCCAATTACGATTATCGGCGGCGGCACCAATGTGCTTATATCCGACAAAGGAATCAGGGGGCTTGTGATGGTTCTCACCCGGTTGAAACAGGGAATTGAGCAAACCACACCGCTCATAAACACAGGCGGTGACTCACCGGACCGGATCTATTTGACAGCTCTTGCCGGAGAGTCTCTTGGTCATATTTGCAGATTCGCTGCTGACTCAGGCCTGGCCGGTCTGGCGTGGGCAGCCGGGATTCCAGGCACCATTGGCGGTGCCGTCATGATGAATGCAGGGGCCTTTGGCAGCGACATGAGCCAAATTGTAACACAAATCGAGGTATTGGACCTTACCACCTTGGAAACAGTGGTTCTCCCGAGAAACAGTCTTCACTTTTCCTACCGAAAACTTGCCCTTGAAAACAGTATTGTGCTCAAGGTCAAACTTGGGCTGACCAGGGCTGACGCCGAAACCGTCAAGGATGAATTTTACCGCAACCTTAAAACAAAACAATCTACCCAGCCGGTGTCCCAGGCATCTGCCGGGTGTTTTTTCAAAAATCCCCCGGGTTCTAAATCAGCAGGCTTTCTCATTGAGCAGGCCGGCATGAAAAAAGCCCGATGCAACGGGGCCATGGTCTCTGATCTGCACGCCAATTTCATTGTCAACCACGGCAACGCCTGCGCAAAAGATATCCTGGACCTGGCCGGCCAGGTAAAAAAAAGCGTATATGAAAAATTTGGGATTAACCTTAAAGAAGAGGTGAAAACCATTGGCAACTAAAAAAATCTCTCAAAACAGGTACAAAGTGCAGCCTAAAAAGGTCAGCGGCGCGGGCCTGGCAGCCACAGCGCCAGCTCAAAACAAGTACAAGGTCCAGGTTAAAAAGACCCGGAAACTTAAACCTTTTTTGAGAGACAAAGCCTTTTGGGGAAAAATTTTTCTTACTCTTTTTGTCGGTGCTATGAGTTTTGGCTGCATCTACATACACGATGCGCTTCTCCAGAGCCCGCCTTTTGATGTTAAAACCATTATGATTGATGGTCTTAACCGAGTGACCAGAGACGAGGTTCTGGCGCGGACAGGACTTGACAAGCCGGCCAATATTTTTGAACTGCAACCGGATATGCTTGAAAAAGAGCTGAATACCCATCCATGGATTCGCATCTCCACGGTGAAACGTCAGCTTTTATCAACCATTTCGATTAAAATTGAAGAGCAGGAACCCTTGGCCATCGTGACCATTGAAAACCTGGCAGACATTGTCATCAACGCCCAGGGAGCGCCCTTTAAGGAATATGAACCGGCCAAGGATAATCTAAAGGCGTTGCCGGTTATATCCGGGGTGGATTTAAGCCTGTCCAACAGTACTTACCTGTTTGAAGGCGAGTTGTTCAATGCAGTTATGGAAATTTTAAAAATAAAAGGGTTTGGACAGATCCAGACCATTTTCGGAGACGAAAATACCGGTATCCTCATAAACATATTAAACACACATCCGAATACAGGTTTCACAGAAAATCCCGGCGAAACGGAATCTGAAAACAAGACGGTTCTTCCGGTTAAACTCGGGTTTGACAGATTTGAAAAAAAACTTGCAAGGGCCAGGCAGATCCAACGCTATATGGAGACAAATTATCCGGATAAAACCATATCGGCCATAGATCTTTTCAGCCTGGAAAAGGTGTTTGTTACAACTGAGGATGCTGCCCAAAATACAATAGCAAAGGGGGTTTAACTTGCAGGGAAACGAAAATTTAATAGTGGGACTTGACATCGGTACCACCAAAATCTGCGCAGTCGTAGGTGAAATGTTTGACGATGAGATCAACATCATCGGTGTGGGCTCTCATCCCTCCACGGGGCTTCGCAAAGGATCCGTGGTCAACATAGAGTCCACGGTGGATTCTATTAAAAAGGCTGTGGAGGAAGCCGAACTTATGGCCGACTGCAATATATCTTCGGTTTTCGTGGGGATTGCAGGCAACCACATCAAAGGATTCAACAGCCATGGCATCATTGCCATCAAAGGCCGTGAAATCACCGAAATGGATGTGGAACGTGTCATTGACGCGGCCAAGGCGGTTGCCATTCCCCCGGACAGGGAAATTCTGCATGTAATTTCACAAGAATTTATTGTGGATGAAATGACCTCCATCCGCAACCCCGTGGGCATGACGGCTGTGCGGCTGGAAGCCAAAATCCATATTGTCACAGGTGCGGTCTCTGCAGCGCGCAACATTGTCAAGTGCTGCCAAAAGGCAGGGCTTGAGGTCTGCGATATAGCCCTTCAATCGCTGGCCTCGGGCTATGCGGTTCTCACCAATGAAGAAAAGGAACTTGGCTGCATCCTGGCCGATATAGGCGGCGGAACCACAGACCTGGCTCTGTTCAAGGACAACAATTTAAAATTCATTTACGAACTCACTGTCGGCGGCCAAAACCTGACCAACGATATTTCCGTAGGGCTTCGTACCCCCTTGCCCGAAGCGGAAAAAATTAAAAAAAGACACGGTACCTGCATACCGCAACATGTCAAGGCCCATGATGTCATTGATGTGCCTGCGGTGGGGGGCAGAGCACCCAAGCGTCTGCCCAAGACTATTCTTTCTGAAATCCTGGAACCCCGGGTGGAGGAGATCTTTTCCCTGCTGAAACAGGAGTTGTTTTCAAATGGACTTGAAAACAGCTTTCCTGCCGGATTTATACTCACCGGCGGCAGCGTTGTCATGGACGGCATTGCTGAAATGGCAGAATCCGTATTCAACGTACCCGTTCGTATTGGTCAAGCCAACCGTATTGGTGGACTCAAGGATATTGTTAGAAACCCCGCATACGCCACAGGCGTTGGACTTGTCATTTTCGGATCAAAAACAAGTTGCCGTATCCAGGAGGTCAAGTCCGATTCCAGTGGGATGCAGATGATTTTAAATAAAATGAAACAATGGTTTAAAAATATAATTTAAATCTTTCAAGGAGGTGGATATGACTTTTTCTTATGTGGAGAACAACAACACGGCAAAAATTAAGGTCATCGGTGTCGGCGGGGCCGGCGGCAACGCGGTCAACAATATGATTGATGCCAAACTTCAGGGAGTTAAATTCATTGCGGCCAACACCGATGCCCAGGCCCTTGAGCATTCCAGGGCGGAAATCAAAATTCAAATGGGCACCCAGCTTACCGAAGGCCTTGGAGCCGGTGCAGATCCAAATGTGGGCAAAGACGCTGCCTTGGAAAGCATGGAGGAGCTGCGTGAAGCACTTGCAGACAGCCATATGGTTTTTATTACCGCCGGATTCGGCGGTGGTACCGGTACAGGTGCCGCACCCGTGATTGCAGAAATATGCAAGGACCTTGGCATTCTTACGGTAGCGGTTGCTTCCAAACCCTTTTCCTTTGAGGGGAAGAAAAGGGAACGGGCAGCCCTGGACGGCTTAAAAAAACTGCAGGAAATTACGGACACCGTCATCATCATTCCCAATGATCGGCTTCGCGGCATTGCCGGCAAAGGAGCACGCATGAAGGACATGTTCATCAAAGCCGATGAAATTTTGCACCACTCCGTTAAAGGCATCACTGACCTGATCATGATGCCCGGTCACGTCAATCTGGACTTTGCCGACGTAAAAACCACCATGCAGAAAGCAGGCAAGGCGTTAATGGGTATTGGGATCGCCTCAGGGGAAAACCGGGCCACGGAAGCGGCTGAACGGGCCATTTCACATCCGCTGCTGGAAGATATCTCCGTATCCGGTGCCAAGGGCGTACTGATGAATATCACATCAAGTTCTGATCTGACCCTTGACGAAATGACCGAAGCCTGCGACCGCATCTATCAGGAAGTCGGTGACGATGCAGAAATCATCTGGGGCCAGACCTTTGACGAAGAGCTTGGCGATGAAATCCGCATCACCGTCATCGCCACAGGTATCGGTATGGAAGAGCCCGCATTTGCTGAAAATATGCGCAGATTTGACCCCAAAACAGCCCAGACCCAGCAGATGTCTGCGGCCAACGGCACATATGGCTCATACCGGGCCCAGGCCTATGGCCAGGGCGCACCCGAAATGGGACAGAGCATGCCTACCTGCCAGCAGGAACCCATTGCCAGGGGTGTTATAAGGGACGCCACAGAAGAGGATATGGCCAGCTGGGATGAACCGGTGCGTGTTGTTCCCCACAAACGCATGGTGGGGGATGACAACCAGGCCCAGGACTACGGCATGAATTATGACAATGACGATCTTGAGATTCCCACCTTCTTAAGACGCAAAGCCGATTAGTCAATGAAGAAGAGGCACCAAGCCTTGCGGGCCCCGGTCTTGTAAAAAACCGGGGACCAATTTTCATTTGAGAACGATCTTTTAATTCTTGATCGTATGTTTCGGGCAGCAGGCTTTCCCCTGTGGTCATCTGACCGACACCACATCCACCCTCTGGTAGCTGCAGGGGGACGCCTGCGGTCACAAAATAAATAAAAGAACTTGCATTTTATTAAAAATTCGTATATTTATAAACGTTTTATTTTTAGTTAATATTGATATACAGGGCTGGCAACGCCGGCCTTTTTTGCTTTTAAGGAAAACTATGCCCCATAAAAATCTAAAACAGACCGGGTTCGACGAAATGAACCTAAGCCCGGATGTTTTTGCGGTCTTACAGACCGTTGGCTATGAAATCCCGACACCGATCCAGACACTGACCATTCCTCGCATGATTGAGTGCAAAGACCTGTTGGGTCAGGCCAGGACCGGAACCGGAAAAACAGCCGCCTTTGCACTTCCGCTGCTTTCCCGCATCAATCTTGAAAACAAAAGACCCCAGGTTCTTGTGGTCACCCCGACCCGTGAGCTTGCCATCCAGGTGGCTCAGTCTTTCAATGACTATGGCGCAAAAATGAAGGGCCTTAACGTTCTGGCTGTATATGGTGGCCAAAGCTATAGTGTTCAGTTGAACCAGTTAAAACGGGGCGCACACGTGATCGTGGGGACACCGGGACGCCTCATGGACCATATGCGGCGTAAAACCCTCTGCCTTGCTGACCTTACAGGCCTGGTGCTGGATGAGGCGGACGAAATGCTGCAGATGGGATTTATTGATGATGTTGAATGGATTTTATCCCAAATACCACAACCTACCCAGATCGCACTTTTTTCCGCCACCATGCCGGCCCCCATCCAAAAAATTGCAGGCAAATACCTTAAAAATCCTGAAAAGGTTATTATCCGTCAGGAGTCAGATGTCACTAACACCATTCACCAAAAATTTTTAATGGTGAAAAATATAAATAAAAGTGATGCACTCGTCCGGATACTTGAAGCATCCTTCCATGATGGTGTCATCGTATTTACCAGAACCCGGAATGACACAATGACGTTGACAAAAATTTTGGAAGAAAAAGGATTCAAAACAGAAGCCCTGAACGGAGAGATTGCCCAGGCAGCCCGGGAACGGACGGTTAACCGATTGAAAAACGGAAGCATTGATATTCTTGTGGCCACGGATGTGGCGGCAAGGGGACTTGATGTTGACCGGATTTCTCACGTCATCAACTACGATATGCCTTCCAAAATCGACCCCTATATTCACAGAATCGGGAGGACCGGTCGGGCCGGACGAACCGGTGAAGCCATTCTATTTGTCCAGCCAAAAGAAAAATGGATGTTAAAACAGATCGAAAAAGCCACCCTCCGGAAGATTGAAGAGATAGCCCTGCCATCCAACAGGGAAATCAATGAAAAACGGATGGATGATTTTAAAAATAAAATTTATCAGACCATCGGCACCGAAGATCTATGCGTTTTTACGGATCTGGTGGAGTCGACTGCAAAAGAACAGGATATTTCGATTTCGCAGGTGGCGGCAGCCCTGGCAAAAATGCTCCAGGGAAACACACCGTTTCTGCCTGAAACGATGGCTCATAAATCTGCAGCTAAAAAAAAGGGAACAAAAGCCGAAATAAAAGCCAAATCACCAGTTGCACCAAAACAGAAGCAGACTCCTGCCCGGCTTACCCCCAATAAAATTGCGCCGACTGAAAAAGGGATGGAACGATATCGCATTGAAGTTGGTCACAAGCATGGGCTTAAACCCGGTGATGTCGTTGGCGCCATTTCAAACGAATCCGGTTTGGAAAGCAAGTTTATCGGTGCCATCAATATTGACTATGATTATTCTCTGGTGGACCTGCCTTTCGGCATGCCTAAAAACATCTTTAATCTGCTGAAAATGACCTGGGTAAAATCCCAAAAGATGTCAATTTCGAAATATGCTTGCTAAAAAGATATATGGACAGCCATGGCATTCGCCGGAACGACAGTATCTGCTGATCTCCGGTGATCATTCCATCTTTATGTTCTTCCCGTAACAGAAAATAGGGCCGGTCAAGTTTATTCATCAAGCAGGAATCAGGTCTTAAATTGTTAATTTTCGTTATCAAAATTTTATAATTAAAGACCTGATCCCAAGCGATACGCTTTCCACCCAACACGCTAAATGAGTCGACCACAACGCGCAGGAGCGTTTTCGTAAAAAGACCAAAGCCATGTGCTAAAAGCAACGCAGTGTTGTGGGTTGACTGTATGTGATTGTTAGCCTCGCAATATGAGTTGCCCTCCGACAACTTCTCGGGTTGGTATACTGGATCGATCAATGTCACCCTGCAATGTTAGAAAAAGATCTTTCGCAAATACAGCATCATCAAAATGCCAGGAGTGCGACCATGTACCAGATGCTTCACTCTCTTCTTCTTTAAGCGTAGACCAATATTCCCCAACATTCACAGACCCGGACGCCTGGTTTTCCTGCATCCGGGTCCTCGGTTATACTCGGTTTAGTGTAAGACATCTGTTTATGTAAAAATTCGAGGAAGGAGGCAGGTCTTGAATTGTCAGTTTTTCTTCGATATGAAAACCTTATAATTCAAGCTCTGACCACAAACTTATTTTTGTTTTGTTTTTCTTTTTCATATATTATGCCCCGGCTTTCACCGGGGCGGTTTGCTCTATCTTTCAGGTTCTATCCATTCAGTGTCATGTTCAAATTTTAGAGCCACGGGATCGCTGGAAGAATCGTTATCCTCACCCTCTAATATCCAGATACTACCGAATCCGTAACCAGCGTGTTCTGAAGCTTGTTTTTTTGCTTCAACCAAAGTTTTTGCGTTTGAAATAAAGGATACACCTGTATTATAAATGATTTTGTAAGGCATCTTTTCTCCTCCTTTTTTATTTTTGATCATGGCTTCATTCAGCCTGTTCATTTCCCCTTTTTTTGAAGCGAACCCTTCGCTTCAGCCGCGCTGCTTTTTTGCGTCAGCTGAAAGCGACTTGTGTACCGAACACGGCACATGTTCTTAAAAGTGAGTCAAATGTAATGGATTTCCAAACATTTGGCAAGTCTTAGACCCAGCCGGATGGAGGCGAAGGGGGTAGCGGTAGTGCAACGGCGTGCCGCTGAGGGTGCTTTGGGAGAAAGGTCTTGCTGAGACAAGGTACCGCGAAGGTACGGGATGAGGTACAGAAATCGAGTATTGGGTAAATTGTGGTGGTGAGTAAGCAGATGGCTTTTATGGGAGCAATGCGGCAGTGGTCGAAATTTGCATAGCATGACTCTTCCCACAATCAGATAAAATTCGGTGGGACAACCTACAACCGATTATATTAATACCAGCCGAACCGCCTTGATACGAGATCGCCGGGTGGTGTGGGAAAGCGCCTCAGAGATGGGGAGTCCTATCCCGATTATGCATCTTTTATTTGGACACTGTAATATAAATCTCCCAACAAACGAACCAATACAAACAACAGGTTATTTGTTATTGATATAGCCTTTTTCCGGGCACTTTTAAATGATGCATATTTTACCACCTCGCTCTCCAAATATTTCAAAAGATTAAGTTGAATTTTTGACTCAAGGCTTTGCTTAACAAACCTTTTCTGCAATTTCGTTCTAAACTTTTGATCCATTGGGATTTCTGCGGTAATAGATTTAAGTTCTGCATCAATTTTTGATAAATGGCCTAAGACGCAATCCTCCTCATTTTTTAATTCAGGAAGCCTGCCAAACACAGTATTGAAAACCCATATCACATCACAAGACAAATCCAGATATAAATTGGCCATATCCATATTAATCATGGCAATGCCATCTGATGGTTCACCGAAAATAAACTGATAAATAAAGCTTTATGACGTTGACACCCCCGTCATTTCGCAATGTATAATCTGCAGTCACATGGGACAATCCTCGCTCAAATGAATGGTCCAATCTTGCAATTTCATACCACGTCCCAGATATTTTTCTAAGTTGAAATTATTAACGGGTTTAATATTTTCAGGTATTCCAGTGCATCCAATCAGAAATGACACTCATTTTCTTGATTAATCAGTCTTTTTATCAGTATAACCTGGATTCCCGGCATAAAATTTGCTTAGCCAACCCTTGCGCTCTGATACATAAAAATCTGCTGAGGCTTGGCCTCTGCAAACCCTGACCCAAGATCATATTTGATGACTTATTGGCCAGCAATCTTAGCTAATCCATTTTTTTACTGAACTATACTTGATTACCCATGGTCAAATCACGCCAGATAGGCACAGTTCACCATTAGCGCTCTGCGCATAACTTCTCCATCCCGATTTTTTACCCAATAATGTGCTTATCCTGGAGAACAACGTAACCGGTACAATACGTTCTCAGCCAATTGGGCAAACGGGTTGATCTTACCAAATGAAATGCTCCACCGCCGACCACTATATATTAAACGGCCAGCCATATACATTAAATCCTGCATAACTGTTCTTAACCTCCTTCGTGAGACTTTTTTTCTACGGTTGATCGGAAGATTGTTCTCATCCTGCTCCTCAAGGCTAATTTGGCCTATGATTCTAAGAATGTTATACGCCAAAAGAGCAAGATGGAGAATCAGGCTGTTGCTGCTAAAACGGCAACTGGGGAAGCGTTCTAACCCAAGATCACTTTTGATTTCTGAATGAAATTGTTCACTGGTTCCATGATCATGGTATAAATTGATGACCTCTTGGGGGCTCAGCCCGGCGATGGTAACCCAATAGGTCTCGACTTCAATTGTGGGAAAAAGCAGGGGCTCCCCTTTTTCTTCATATCGTTCAGTCACTTTGAAGACAATCGGACGTGGCAATGCCCGCCCTTTTGGGTCAACAGTTGTTTGCCCGACCCACACACTTTTGTGTCCACAGCGAATCAATCTAACGCTTTCAGTATTCTGGGCCAGGATAAGCCAACCATCCAAAGATTCTTTACGTAAATTGCGCTTAACCAAGACATCAACACCTTCGCATGTTTTTATTACTTCAAAATTATCCTGACTGTCATTTCCTGAATCAAGACGGATAAGAAGAGGTTCCTGGGTAATCTGCCTGGTTAATTTTAATATTTCTTGAATGAATTCCGGGGTGTTTTTTTGACAATGCTGGCTGCCTTCTCTAAGCTCTACATTGATTAAGTATCCTTCAGTTCCTAAATATCCGAACATTGGTGCATAGCCATCACAGCCTTTGTATGTCCTGGAAACTCCCTCTTTTTCGTTTTTGAATTGTCAAAAGGGCTAACGTCCAGATCTAAGGGAATATAATTGCCGACACTCGTCTGAACCGGTGAAATGGCGGGTGCTTTGCCTCGAATCATTTCAACTGAAGCCTCCTTGATAAGTTCATTGGCAGATTCCCCGATCAGGTCAATGCGTTCACGCAATGTTGATTGAGAAGGACAATTGCTGATTCCCAGAGATTGTGTAAAGAAAAATGGATCCTGCCTGAAAATTTCAATAGCGATATAGTCTGGCTTACCAACACAAATAAGTCCCAACATGGACGAAAGGATCTCTCCATGAGAAATATTAGGATCAACACAATGTACATCCGGTAAATTTTTGAACCGCTGGGCAAAATTAATCGACTTAAGCAATGCACCTACAGGGAGCAATCCGCTTTGACTGACAAGGTTTTCATTTCCATGTTTTACATTGATAGTGGTCGGCATCGGTCTTCACCTCCGAAGTGAATGTTTTTTTAATGCCATTGTATTAATTTTATATTAAAATTTCAATATGTTATAATTAAAAAAGCAATCTTTATGCCGCTAACTCAGGTATAAGTAATTTACAAACAACTTTTCCATTTTTTGATTTCGGCAACAAATTATTTCAGGGGGGGCCCGGATGAATAACGTAAAACCTATTCTGGTGACAGGAGCAACCGGTTATGTTTCCGGGCGTCTTATCCCATTATTATTGGCGGACGGATACAAGGTGAAAGCCATGGGACGTTCGATCCCAAAGATGAAAGACCGACCATGGGGGCAGGATCAAAATGTAGAACTGGTTAAAGGAGATATTCAAGATGTAGAATCGCTGAAAAATGCGGCAAAAGGTTGTGGTACCGTTTATTATCTTGTCCACTCCATGATCTCCCAAAAAGGCAAATATCGAAATGCAGATAAAAACGGTGCAAGGAACATGGTTCAAGCCGCTACACAGGAAGGTGTAGATCATATTATATATTTAGGCGGCCTTGGAGACATAAACCATAAAAATATCAGCAAACATCTCATTTCCAGAAATGAAGTTGGTAAAATTTTTATGGAAAGCCCCGTTCCTGCAACTATACTCCGAGCCGCCATGATTCTGGGATCAGGCAGTGCCAGTTTTGAAATACTAAGATATCTTACTGAACGATTACCTATAATGATAACGCCCAAGTGGGTTAGCATGCCAACCCAGCCAATCTCAATAACCAACGTTTTAGGATATTTAAAAGGCTGTTTAGAGCATCCCGAAACAAAAGGAAAAATATTTGATATTGGTGGACCCGAGGTGATCACATACCGCGATTTATTCCGCCTCTTTGCCAAAGAGGCAAATTTACCTGCACCATTTATAATTCCGGTTCCTCTGTTAACGCCTAAATTCTCCTCACTTTGGATTCACCTTGTGACACCAGTGCCTGCCGCCATCGCACAACCCCTGGCAGAAGGATTAAGCTTACCCACTACCTGCACGGAAAACAGCATAACCCGGATTATTCCGCAAGATCTGATTTCGTGTTCTGAAGCAATTCGAAGGGCACTTGACCGGGTTCGTCAGGAGCAGGTCGACACCTGCTGGGCTGATGCCGGTGAAATCAAATACCCTGAATGGTCGTACTATGGAGATTCTGCCTACTCAGGAGGTACCATTCTTTCTTGCGGCTACCAGGCTACTGTAAAAGGAAGGCCAGGCAATTTATGGAAGTCTATTGAAAAAATTGGTGGTCGGACCGGGTATTACGGTGCGGATTTATTGTGGAAAGTTTACGGTATCATAGATATATTTACCGGAGGGGTTGGACTATCCCGCGGCCGCCGTTCCGAGAAGGAACTCAGGGTCGGGGATGCACTTGATTTTTGGAGAGTCCTTGAAATAGAAACCGAATCAAAGCTGATTTTATTGGCTGAAATGAAAATACCGGGCGAAGCGCTTTTAGAGATCAAAATGGAGGCTATGAACAATGATCTTTGTAACGTCAGTTTACTCGCACGTTTTTTGCCTAAAGGTTTAGTCGGACTTGTCTATTGGTATGCCCTGCATCCATTCCACCAATATGTATTCACGCAAATGTTGAAAGGGTTAGTAAACGCCTCTAATTCAAAATTTGTAAAAAAACCGAACAAATACTCTCCTGGTCCGGCAAATACATGTAGATTGTCAGATCAATAATGTTAAAACTCGATCATCGAGTAAAATGTATAGGATTATTATATGAGTGATGACACCCAACAGATATTAAAAAATATTGCGCAGCTATTTGAATCACAGAGCTTTGCTGTTCTTTCCACCCAGAAAAACGATCAGCCATATTCAAGCCTTGTTGCATTTGCTGTAAACCCTGATCTTAATTATTTTTATTTTCTAACCCCCAATACAACCCGTAAATACGACAATCTGAAAACAAATCCGAAAGTCTGTATTCTTGTTAACGACAGCCAAAATAATGCCGATGATGTTTACAATGCAGTTTCCGTTACCGGCACAGGTGTTGCGGAAACTATTGATAAATCAGTTGAGCAAAAAGCACTTGATTTATTCCTGAGAAAGCATCCTCATTTAAAAAATTTTTCCAAGGCACCTACCACAGCGTTCGTCCGTATCTCTATGAAGCGGTACTTTATGGTGAACCGATTTCAAAATGTCGTTGAAGTTAAGGTCAAACATGGGAATCAGATAACCGTTGACGGATACCTGGGCATCATCACCTGCCACACTGAAGATCTGTGAATTTCGGGACTTATGATTTGATGAAAAAAAACGTATTTGAAACCACAATCACCAAACGCAAACAAGCGGAGCTAAACTTGAATAAGAGTGAGGAAAAGCAACGCATCCTCCTGGAAGAACTCAGGTACCGCAACATCATCGCCACAGCCATTGCAAAAGCCTCCAGTTTTTTTATTTCCCCCGATAAAGTGGACTACCAGGCCATACTCAGAACAATGGGAGAGAGTATTTCGGTCAACAGGGTTTATATTTTTGAGATAACGGGTAATGGCCGCACCCTTTCCAATACCCATGAATGGTGTGCCAAAGGAACCGCACCCCAGATAGAAAAGCTCAAAGAACTTGATGCCTATGCCTTTTCATGGTGGACGGACCAATTGCAGGATGGAAAGAATATTGTCATAGAAGATGTGGCCAACCTTTCAAGCCGGGCGGCCGCTGAAAAACAGATCCTCCAGAGCCAACAGATCCAGAGCCTTGTCTGTGTTCCGATCTGGGCAAAAGGGAAAAAATTGTGGGGATTCATGGGGTTCGATGATACACAAAAAAAACGCAAATGGACAGAAACGGAAATCGAGGCCCTGCAGATTATAGGAGAGATGATCTCCGGTGACCTGGAGCGAAACGCATCTGAAAAAAGGCTGGAATTTGAAAGAAAGCAACTGCTGTCCATATTTGACAGCCTGGACGGAAATATTTTCGTATCCGATCCCCATACATATGAAATACTCTATGTAAACAAAGCCTTGAAAAAATATTTTGACCATGAGTTGATCGGAAAAATATGTTACAGGGAGTTTCAGGGGCTTGATTCACCCTGTTGTTTTTGCAGCAATAAACAGATCCTTGAAGAAAAGCCAAAAATTCACAGATGGGAATTTTACAATGCCATGATGGACAAAACATTTTCCATTATGGACCGGATCATTCGCTGGCCGGACGGACGTGATGTCAGATTTGATTTGGCCATTGACATAACAGAAAAAAAACAGATTGAATCCTGTCTCAGGCAGGCCCAGAAAATGGAAGCCATCGGTACCCTGGCAGGGGGCATTGCCCATGATTTTAATAATATTCTTTCCGGGATTTTGGGATATCTTCAGTTGGCCCAATTCCATATTCACGAGCCGGAACTGGCCGAAAAAGACCTCCAAAAAGTTTTAGAAGGCGCCAAACGGGCCGCCTTGCTGACCAAGCAGATTCTTACTTTCAGCCGACATAAAGGAAATGACCGCCAGCCTCTGGTCGTATTTCCTTTGGTTCAGGAAACCTTAAAATTACTTCGGTCCGTGATTCCCGCGAACATTGACATTAAAAACAATGTTGTTTCAAAAGCCATGATACTTGCTGATTCAACCCAAATCCATCAGCTGGCACTGAATTTGTGTACCAACGCGTATCAGGCAATGGGCGACGAGCGCGGGGTGTTGACCATCAGCCTAAATGAGGTGGTCCTTGGCAAGGACCAATTGGGTCAGGAAAATAATCTGTTACCGGGTAAATATTTAAAGTTTGAAGTTTCCGATACCGGGCCCGGTATCGAAAAAGCCATCCAAAATAAAATATTTGATCCCTATTTTACAACAAAAAAAATGGGCAAAGGAACGGGGCTGGGGCTTGCCATGGTCGCAGGAATAGTCAAAAAGCACAATGGATTCATCACCGTGCACAGTCAACCCGGAGAGGGAGCCAGTTTCAAGG
Organism: Desulfobacter postgatei 2ac9; assembly: GCF_000233695.2. NCBI lineage: Bacteria > Pseudomonadati > Thermodesulfobacteriota > Desulfobacteria > Desulfobacterales > Desulfobacteraceae > Desulfobacter > Desulfobacter postgatei. The sequence goes on from NZ_CM001488.1 coordinate 2,467,075, forward strand.
TTTTTTTACCGATTATTGCTTCCAAACTGTCTATAGAAAAACCAAAAATAGAGGGAAATCTCAGCTCATACAGTGGAAAGGAAGCCGTCATGCTTGTGGATGACGAAACCGACATTCTTATTTCCCAGGAAAAATTTTTGACTGGTCTGGGATATAAGGTGTCAAGCTTTGAGAACGGACAATCTGCTTTACAGGCGTTTTTAAACCATCCGCATTCATTTGATCTGATTATCACGGATATGACCATGCCACGGATATCAGGGGACAAGCTGTCCAGAGAAATTTTAAAAATAAAACCCGATATTCCGATCATCCTGTGTACCGGATACCATGAAACCTTTACCAGGGAAGTCGCTCTGGAACTTGGCATACGAAAATATGTCCAGAAACCCATAGAAGTCGCCCTGCTGTCCAAAATGATTCGGGATATTCTTGACGCTTAGGAATGAGACCGAAATAATTTAACCCGGGATATAGCAAAACGAATTTGAGCATGTTATTTTCCGTAATGGGATAGCTTAATGACTCGGATATCTTTAAATCGTTCTATATCTGCAAAGGTGGTTGCCATGGACTTAAAACAACAAAGCAACTTGAATATCGCCATTATTGGTTCCGGCATCTCCGGTATTTGCGCCGCATATCTTCTCCAAAAACGGCACAAGGTGACGCTGTTTGAAAAAAATGATTATTTCGGAGGCCATACCCATACGATTATCCTCCCGGACGGTCCTGATACAGGCACCCCTGTGGATACGGGTTTTATCGTACTCAATGAGCGGACCTATCCTAATTTTATAAAATTTTTGTCACTGCTCGGCGTTGAAAAATGCCCAACCGATATGTCATTTTCCTACTTTTGTGAAAGAACAGGTCTTTGTTATGCCAGCCAAAATCTGAATTCCATATTTGCCCAGCGTGCTAACATATTTAAGCCTAAATTCCTCCGGTTTGTTTACGAAATGGTACGCTTTCTGCGGATACTGAGAAAAGCATATCGTTCCAATGGCCTGCCGGCTGTCACACTGTCTGAATATGCACGACAAAAAGGACTTCACCGTGAGGTCATTGACCAGTTCATCATCCCCATGGCAGCAGCCATATGGTCGGGTTCAGATTTTCAGATCAGCCGTTTCCCCATCCGAACCTTTGCCCAGTTTTATGAAAATCACGGCCTTTTAGGCGTAACCGGCCATCCGCCCTGGTATTTTGTCAAGGGAGGCAGCCATTCCTATGTCAATGCCTTTCTGAAATCATTCAAAGGCAGGGCCGTTAAAAGCAGTGCCGTGAGTCGAATATCCCGTAAGCCGGACGGCATTACCCTGGATTTTAAAAATGACGGCCCCCAGGATTTTGATGCCGTTGTGGTCGCCACCCATGCAGATCAGGCCTTAAAGCTGCTTGAAACCCCAAGTGCCAGGGAAAAAGAACTTTTAGGAGCCTGGTCTTATTCAAAAAACAAAACCTTCCTGCATACGGATACAAGCGTCATGCCCCCCAGCAAAAGGGCCTGGGCCAGCTGGAATTATACACGTCACAAAAAATCCAAACCGGATGCCCCGGTAACGGTAAGCTATGACATGACCCACCTGCAGAGACTGAAGACACGGCAGCGATATTTTGTAACCCTGAATCCACAAAACCAGATTCCCCAATCCCATGTAATCAAAGAAATTAATTACACCCATCCTCAATATTCTTTTGAAGCATTTAGCTCACAGAACGAATTGCCAACCTTAAACGGAAAAAATAACACTTTTTTCTGCGGGGCATATTTCGGGTTTGGATTTCATGAAGATGGGGTTAAGTCTGCATTATGTGTTGGGAAGAAATTTGGGGTGACCTTATGAATTCTAAAATTTTTACAGGAAAAATAAAACATCGTCGTTATTGGCCTGTGGACCATGATCTGTCCTACCCTGTGTACCTGTATGCCTTTGATCTTGATGAATTTTCCGGTCTTAATCGACGATATCCCCTTTTTGGGTACAACAAATTGGCTGTTACATCCATCCATGACAGGGATTACCTTCAGCCCGGCAATCTTCCGATAAAAGAAAAACTATCTGAATTGCTCCGCCGGCACCAGATCAAACAGTCTGTTTCCAATATTATCATGATCACATCCGCCCGGTATTTTAATTATGTGTTTAACCCGGTCAGTTTTTATTACTGCTATACTGACGATCATGCACTTGCGGCAATCATTGCTGAAGTCAACAATACCTACGGCGAGCGTCATCCCTATGTGCTTAAAGCCGGAACGCCGGGGGCAGGCAAGTGGATTGCAACATTTCAAACCCCCAAAGTATTCCATGTCTCCCCATTCAACAAAGTCGAAGGCATTTACCGCTTTTATTTTTCAGATCCCAAAGATCAATTGGAAATTAAAATTGAACTGTTCAATAATAACAAAAAAATAATGACCGCAGAGTTTAAGGGTGCCGGGGTGCCTATGACCGCTGTCAATCATTTAAAAACAATAATGGAATATCCTTTTGCTCCCCACTTAAGTATTCCCAGAATATATGCCCATGCATTTAAGCTGTTTTTCAAAAAAAAGTTAAGCTTTAATGATAAACCCATTCCCCAAAGCCCCATGACAATGAAAAAACAAACCCCGGGTATTTTTGAAACCCTCTGTCAAAAACTTGTTTTCAAGGCACTGAGAAAAATCACCATCGGCGGCTTTAAGATTAAGATGCCGAATCAGGAAATAATTAGTTTCGGCCATCCCGAAGATTCCCATCCTGTGATCATGAAAATAGAGGACTACAATTTTTTCCCAAGAGTCATTTTGGATGGTGAAATCGGATTCGGTGAAGCCTATATGCATTCTGAATGGGATACCCCGGACCTTTTGAAATTGTTAAAGATCTTAATTCAAAACCGTGATCATTTTTCAGACGGCAACCTGCTGCTTTCGTTTTTCACCCGGATAAAGGAAAAAACGGCCCATGACGGGCGGATAAATTCCATAAAAAACACCCCGGAAAACATCCGGGCCCACTATGATTTGAGCAATGCCTTTTATGAACTTTTCCTGGATAATCAGATGATGTATTCATGCGGCATTTTCGAACAACCGGACGATTCCCTGGAAAAATCGCAGGAGCAGAAAATGATGCGTATTTTGACCCAAGCGGATATCCGGGAGACCCATCATATTCTTGAAATCGGATGCGGGTGGGGTGGTTTTGCGGTATTTGCCGCCCAAAAAACCGGTTGTCATGTGACCGGCATTACAGTTTCCAAAGCCCAGTATGACAGGGCATGTCAGCGAATAATTGATGAAGGGCTTGGGGACCGGGTCACCATCAAGCTTCAGGACTACCGCCATATAACAGGCAAATTTGACCGGATTGTCTCCATAGAAATGATCGAGGCTGTGGGACCACAGTTTTTTTCCACATATTTCAAGCGTGGGCAAGCCCTTCTAAAACCCGGCGGCAGGATGCTCTTTCAGTCCATCATAATTGAAGATAAACGATATAAGAACTATTGCAAAGAAAGGGACTGGATTCAAAAACATATTTTTCCGGGCGGTCATCTGCCATGCCTGAAAATTCTTAAAGAGACCATATCAGAACATACCGATTTTCATATATCAAATGTTCATCATATGGGCGCCGACTATGCCGTAACCCTGTCGCACTGGCGGGATCGCTTCCTGTCAAATAAAGAGAATATCGTCAGATTGGGCTTTGACGAGATATTCTTCAGAAAATGGATCTATTATTTTTCTATCTGTGAAGCAGGGTTTACCGTTGGTGGCATTGACGATATCCAGGTCAGCTTAGAGCTTGTTTAAAAATTGGTTCTCATTCTCATGTGATTCCAGCCGATTCATCTATTTTTAAACAGGCTCTTAACCCTTTGACACAAAAGCGTTTAATTTTTCCCAGAGAATCTGCCTTTCCTGTGCTGATTCACAGGTCCCGGGAAAGATGACGGTTTCATGGGGACGCCTGTCCAACCAGAACAACCCTGTATATTGCCCTGCCCGCTTTGAAGTTGCCAGCCAGACAATGGTATCGGCACCTTGTTCCGGCGTTCTTAAAATTCTTTTCACCCGTTCATGAAATCCAGGCAGGGACCGTTCAATACCCGGAGTATCCACCCACCCGGGATGCATGGCATTTACCCGTATCCCATGTGTTTTAAACTGCTCAGCCCAGATTTGAGTCAAACTGACGACACCCCTTTTCGCACGGGCATAGGCTTTGGCCCCGTTATACTGCCCCTGGCTGTTTTCAAGATCGTTTACCTCAATTTTCTGGGTATACATGCCGCCGGATGATACATTGATAATTCTTGGAGATTCCGATGCAGCAAGGGCATCCTTTAAATATTGTGTCAACAGGAATACCCCCAGAAGATCCGTCGCAAACGTCTGCTCCAATCCTTCCGGGGTATTTTTACGCTCATTAAACAATGCACCGGCATTGTTAATGAGGATATCGATGTTCTTTTTAAAAGCTTTAAGGGCTTTTGAGACCTCCCTGATCTCGTCCATCAGGCTTAAGTCTGCAATCAAAAAATCAATATGCGGGTTACCGGTCTTTTCAACAATTTCCTGACGAACCTGTTCAGCCTTTACACGGTTCCTTGCGATAATGGTTAAAAAGGCTTTTTTTTCTGCGAGTTTAAAAGCGGCCGCCTTTCCAATTCCGGAGGTGCCGCCTGTCAATACGATCTTTTTTCCGTATAGCACCCCCTTTGGTTCTGACCAGAATCTTTTGCCCAAGGCATACCCAAATCGGCTGAACAGGATCATTCCGGGGATAATTAAATGATCTGCAAGATAATCAGGCAGGCCGCTCCCTGATTTAAACCACATCGCTTTATTGGGCAGACGTCGGGTTCCGGCAAGTTTCTGTTCAAGGCCTGCCATGGCTTTTTCACCTGTTTTTTTCATGACCGGAAACAGAAGTTTCTCAATAAGGTTACCAAACCGATGAAAGCGGATATCTGCCTGGTAGTCGATTTGTGTTCCAATGGCTGTTTTTGTAAAAACAATGGTATCCATTGCCGTGAAGGACTCACCCACCCCTTTCAATACAACCCTGGAAAAAGGGTCATACTCAATAATTTCATATTTCATTTTCGGACGAAAGGGGCCAAACTTCAAAACAAGATCATATTGTGAACCAACGCCGATTTTTTTCTGATCAACCCTGACCGAAGAAACCACCCCTGGGTCCCAGGCCTGAATATGGCTGAAATCGCTGGTATATTCAAAGACATAATTTAAGGATCTTTCAACGAGAATGGACTCTTTTAATCTTATCATCAGGCCCCCTAATTTTTAAATATGCTCTTAATTTTCACCTATGAAATAAACTTTATTTTAAATGATTCACTTATCCTCGGGTACTCAAAGACGGTTATTGCCCAATTGCCAGTACCAAATCATCAACCGTTGGGTGATCACCGGCTTTTTTAGATGAAAAAAAATAGCGTACCGCGCCTGACTTATCTACGACAATCGCGCCACCAAGCTGAAATGTGCTTCCCTGAATCGAACCCTGCCGATGGCCTTGCTTGAATGCCGACGCAGCCTTAAATACAGATCCTATACTCACAAATCCTTTCAAGCCGTTTGAAAACCCTAAAGCTGAAAAAGCGTTGAGTGAGGGATCGGAAAAAAGTAATCCGCGATATCCTGTTTTTTCCCGGAATTCCGTGAAGTGAACAGGATCACCCGACCCGATTACGACAAGATTCGCCTTGTGTTCACTGAATCGCTCTGCGTTATCGGCAAGATCAGCAACCTGCTGACGGCAGAAGACTCATCCAAAATGTCTGACAAACACTAAGGCCGCTGTTTTTTCATGCCACAGCGTTGATATTTTCACCTGTTCTCTGCGCTCGTTTAGAACAGTCAGTTCACCAAGAACTTCAGTTGAAACATTTTCATATGCCATTTTTACCCCCTTGAAACCGTAAAATAACAAAAGGCCTCAATTTTTGAGAACTGAGGCCTTTAACGTGTATTTAAGACTAAAAATTATGAGATTTTCAACCGCCGACGTTACCACCTTCAAGATCCATCCAGGCCCTGTTAACGCTGCTGCCCACTGTTCCGAACAACTCATCCAGTTCATTTTTCATCGGAGACCAGTCTGACGGGCATTCATTTTCCAGTTGATCAACGCGAGCCTGAGCAGTCGTTACCTCTTGTTCAAGTTGTCCTATGAGTGGTAAAATCTTTTCTTTTTGTGCAGAACCATAAGTATCTGCGACCTTTTTCATCGCTTCTAATTTCTTTTTCCAAGCAGTCACTTCAGCCAACATTGCTTGACAATAGTCTTTAACGTCCATGATTTCTCCTCTCAATTAGATTAATGAAATGTTGCGTTCAGACACATATAACCTTTATAAAGACTAAGAAAATCGTCGTACCATAACAAATCAGAACAGGTTTCGAATATCCAGGCAACAACTGACGAAAATCTCATAAAGTTATATGATTATTTACTATACAAGATTCACAGATAATTGCAACCCTATATTTTTAACCGCCGACGTTAACTGTTCAACCCCTACCCAGCCCGTGTCAAAATCGCTCCAGGCCCTCTCAACGATAGTGCCGAATGTTCCGAATAACGACCATCTCCTGACAGACACAGCAAACAATGAACGATGTCAATTATTTCTCACTGCCGATAAAACGATAGATTACAGCGCCAAGCATACCGCCAATGATCGGGGCCACCCAGAACAGCCAAAGCTGTGCAATCGCCCAATCGCCTACGAAGAGCGCAACACCAGTGCTGCGCGCAGGATTTACGGAAGTATTTGTTACCGGGATGCTAATTAAATGGATCAGAGTCAGGCACAAGCCAATTGAAATAGGTGCGAAACCTTGTGGCGCCCGTTTGTCAGTGGCACCCAGAATGACAACAAGAAACATCATCGTCATAACTACTTCAGTGATCAGGGCAGCCGACAAACTATACCCACCCGGTGAATGGGCGCCGTAGCCGTTTGAAGCAAACCCCGCGGAAAGGTCAAACCCCGCCTTACCACTGGCAATCAGATATAGAACACCACCCGCTGCTATACCGCCCAAGACCTGCGCAATAATGTAGGGCGGTAGCTCTTTTGCCGGGAAACGTCCACCGGCCCAGAGACCAAACGAAACCGCTGGATTCAGATGACAGCCTGATATGTGTCCGATGGCGAAGGCCATGGTAAGGACGGTAAGGCCAAATGCCAGTGATACACCAAGCAGCCCTATACCAACATTTGGAAAAGCAGCCGCTAAAACGGCGCTACCGCAGCCGCCGAGAACCAACCAGAATGTTCCAAAAAACTCTGCACCATACTTGTTCATACATTTCTCCTTTTTCTTGTTTATTATGATATTAATCCCGGGGACATAATCCCGGACACCTTACCTATTTTCCTTCGACCCGGCTTCTTTGGCCTAAGCCATCTGTCTAAAAGAGTCTCCAATTGTTTTACAAAAGTGGTTTTTCAAGGACCGACCAGTCCGTTCATGCTTTCTGAACAATTCGATTTCAGATTCCTTATACCGCGTGCATGCCGGCAAGTAACTTTCTTCCATGATAAATGACCGCGCCAACCTTCCCTGAAATTGATCATCCTCGTATATCGCGGGTGTGCTTCCCCAACGGCCGGATTTAATCCATCCTTGGTTTCATGAACTGCAATCGGGTGAATACGATTGGTCATCGGGCAATAGGCCCATATTTCGACCTTATACTTCAAACCCCATTTCGCCGTCAACGCAAAATAGGCTTTAAAGTCCTGATCACTGAAAAAATGTCTGCTGCCTTCTATTCCCTCCCTTTTTTTTGTCTAATGTGATGGGGAAACCTGGCGCCACCGCCCTTGCGATTGGTGCCATGAAAGGGTTTAAACAAATACTCTAAATGTCACCAGATTTCCCAAATTCAAAAAGTTACATTCTTTCGCAATACGTTTGCCAAATTGAATAATCAGGAATTTACAAATAAATTTCAGATAGCAATATAAAAATGTTGCTATTTTCTGATTATCACTTTCAAAATTCATTTGATTAAAGAGTCAGATTTTATCCTTTGGGATTTCTTCTCTTTTTTTTCATTACGCTTTTCTTTCAACGTTTTTTCTGCTTTTTTCTTAACGGTTTTTTGTGCATCTCTTCCTTTAGCCATGAGATTCTCCTTTTTTCAGTCAGTTAAATATATTTATTTGTTGCATTTCCATCATAATCAGACAGAGTGTGAAAACACATCTCGCGGCAGGAACGTCGGCCACCCGGCGCCCCCCGCACAGTCCCGGACGTGCGGTTTTCCCGCATCCGGTTCTTTGGTTAGACTCGCTTCCGCGCGAACCTTGACAGTTACCCGTTTCAAGGTCCAGTTGCTGTTCTGCGCAGTGAGGTTTGCTCGTATTACTCCAGGCAATACATTTTTTGCTATATAAAGCTATCCCTTGCGCTATTTTCTAAATAGCGGGGGTCTTTCCCAAAGCATAATCTTCGGTTAAAAATTTAACCAGAATATTATGCGCTCCTACCAAATCTCTGTCATCATAGACCTGTTTTGCAGTTTTATCCACTTTTCAAAACCGATATTTTTTACTTGGCCTGTTTGTGGATGTGTCTTGCTTGTGTAGGCTTCGCAAACATCAAGCACCGTTTTCCCGAACTTTTTTGCTATCCATTTTAAACGCTGCTTGAATTTAAAATTGTTAAAGCCCAGCATGGAACGCACGGTTTTGGTTCTGATTTTCCTGTTATTTTTTTCAACCATCTGTTTGATTTCGTAAGTCGGCATCAAAATAACGGAAAAATTTTCACATAAAAACCTTGCGGTTTTCCAATGCAGCTCGTCTATTAAGTTTTTAATTTTGGCAGACAGGCGACGGATAGCTTTGGTCAGGGACTTTTTATTTCTTGTGTTGGCTTGGCCCTTTTGGAATAGAGTTGATCCAAGTGCAACAATAATCTATACATTCTTGAAAAACCACCTTCGCCGATCTTACCGGAAATATCGGGAGAATAAAACGCGGCAAACGTTCTGACACCGGGGTCTATGGCAACAAGCCCACTGACTTGGTTCTCGCTGCGGGGGATCGTTTGTTTAAACGGCACAGATATCCACCACTTTTCGTCTCTCCAGATTAACCTGCTATCCATAGGAAATTCAGGTAAAGATTCATGGAACTTCAATCCTTTCCCAGAGACCTTCGGATAAATTCCATTAGTTTTGAGTATAATGGCATCTTTTTTAATTTCCATCCAATGGTGTCCGTAAATCCGGCATTCACGTACCGAAAGACACGTGTTTACCCCGGGAGATCTCCCATATGCCAAATGGCTGAGGGTCGGGCAACCGCCTCTGACCGCATGGGAGAAGTCAGCAGACGGCATAGTAATCGGTGGAAACGAGCTTCACAAAAGTGGAGAGGCCTCACCCCGATGAAGGCCTGAACAGTACCCGGGCCGAATGGCCCGAGTGAATGGTGGTGGTGAGTAAGTGGACGGCATTTATGGGAGTAATGCGGCAGTGGCCGAAATTTCCATAGCATGTATCGGCCTAAAACCCGATAAAATCGGTGGGATAACCTACAAGCCGATTCTATTAATACCAGCTGAACCGCCTTGGTACGTGATCCGTATGCCGGGTGGTGTGGGAGGGGCTCCTCAGTGATGGGGAGTCCTATCCCGATTGACTTTAAATCAACATTACAACTTATGACCGAGATCAATCAATAATAATACAAAAATGTTATCTCATGGTCACCGTATTTAACGCTTACGTTTTTTGCTATTTTTTTTACGTGAAGCTTTAGCATTTTTTCTTTTTTGTTTCTTTTTTGCGTTTGCTTTTTTCGATAATGGGTATTCGGGGTTAGAATCAAAAGCCTTTATTGTTGAAGGTATGCCGCTTTGTCCTTCAATTATATTTTTATTGTATAGTTGCATAAATTCATTCATTTGATTTTGATCTGCCATCTCAAAACCAGCTCTCTGTCCCATTGTCATAAATGATTTAGCCATACCGAACTTTGACGAATCATGCATGATGCTATTGAACTTCGGTTTAATTTCAGTCAAATAATCAATGATAGTATCTGCATTTGGAAGCTTGTATTTGCTTCCAAGAAATTGCCAAAACGCTAAAAGTTCAGGAATAGCATCATCTGCATCCTCAGGTGAACTCAAGGATATTTTTCTTGGAAATAGATCGGTTATAATTTCATTAATATCTCCCTCATCCATTTGAGGAAGACTGACACCAATATAACCAATTCCATAGTATATAAGCTGCGCAATCCAAAATCCCATTTCGGGATCAGCTTTAATACGTTCTTTACCTTCGAATGAAAGAGCAAATTCTTCTAAAATTGAGTCTTGATATTGTGTCAGTGCCTCTTCAGAGTCATAACTTCCATCATATTCTACTTCATCAAGTTGATTAATATTGAATTTCATTTTAATTTTAACCAGTTACTTAAAAGTTTATGCATTCACAGCATTCATATTACAGATTCGTATTTGCCAAAAATCGGGTAGGTCAGGGGTATCTCTGCCCCTTTCCCCCCTAAGAACCGTACGTGACAGTTTCCCGTCATACGGCTCAAGCGTTTATAAAGGACGACCTTGTGGGACGTCCCGGCTGTTTACCTCATGCAGCTTGCTTTTGGCGGTATTCCCTGGCTGATAGCACAGGGAGTAACCGTGAGTCCTTTTGATTCCGTCTACGCCAGAAATAATAGCTGTATTCGGGATCATATGGATTTGCATCTGCTTTGATTTTGATATATCGTTTTATTCCTAATGAGATTAGGTGAATGACGTGATATCTGCAAGGCCCTTTTTTATTTCGGCTCTTGACAGTGAATATCCACTTACGTTTTCCGTCAGTCCAGTAACGGTTTTTCAACCATTTTGAGGATTTCTTCCGGTGACGCTTTTTAATCATTCTCCATAGCTGTTCGTAAACAAACGTATCAATAAGAGAAAATGTTTCCGATGAGACTACGTGCCGGTGATAGTTTCCCCAGCCTCGGAGGGTCTGGTTTAACTTTTTGACCAATGGTTCCAAAGGACCGCCGACATGTTTATGGATCAGTTCACTGAGCTTTTCTTTAAGGGCGAGAACTCCCTTCTTTGCCGGGGTGATGTGCAGCACATTTCCGGTTTTTCGAAAAGTTTGGCCAAGGAACGTAAATCCATCTGTTATATGCGTGATCATGGTCTTTTCTTCAGATAATGACAGACCACGTTCAGTTAGAAACGCTTCGACTGCGGGTTTGACCTGCTCTTCAAGCAGGCGTTTAGACTTGCCTGTGACGATATCAACTGTGGTCCTGGGACATCACATATCTGCCAACAAGAGTAAAAGGCCAATTTTATTACCTTTACATGATGATGGACTTGTACAGCCGTAAAATTGTTGCTTATCAGGTGTATGACTGTGAGTCTGGAGAACTTGCTTCTGATCTGATAACGGATGCCTACCTGCGGGAGAAAATTAACAAAAAGCAGGTCACCTTGCATTCAGATAATGGTGCTCCCATGAAATCCGTAACGATGCTGGCCAAACTTCAGGATTTGGGCGTGATACCATCCTTTAGCCGCCCTTCTATCAGTAATGATAATCCTTTTTCTGAATCATTATTCAAAACCCTGAAATACCGGCCTGAATATCCGGCCAAGCCATTTGATGCGATGCTGGAAGCCAGGGAATGGGTCCATAACTTCACATATTGGTACAATAACGTCCATTTGCACAGCGGTATTGGATTTGTCACCCCCGCTGACCGGCACAATGGCAATGATGTAGCCGTTCTTGCCAACAGACATCAAATTTATCAAAAAGCCAAATCGAAACATCCTGAAAGATGGTCTGGAAGGACAAGGAATTGGGAACCTGGAACAACGGTTACTTTGAAAAAATTTAAACAGCAAAAAGCTGAAAAGACGGCTGATAAGCAAGCTGCATAACCGTTTGAGTATGGCACGGTATAGCACAATTCTCTCATGGCCGAGAATGGGCCCCCAATTGCTCGTCGGAGGCCATGAGAGAATTGTGCGGTAGAGCTTGGAACTTCGTTTGAAAAAAAGGCGACAACTTGCTTGACACACACCGTTCAAAACAGGCGGTCATTGTCGGCCGTACGTTTAGAAATTTTAATTGGGCATCTTATTTCGTTCTCGTTCCTTAAAGGCACAAATGGCAACATAATCACCGCAGTCAAACCCCGGAATTGGTTGTTCTTCCATATTGTTTGAGTATAGCGGATGTTTAGTGAGCGTTTGTGCATAATCAAAGTCTTGAAAACCTGCTGTTTTAAGCATCTCCACTTTCTCAGCAGTTGTACGCCAGTTTGCAACCTTTACAAATTCAATTGGATAAGGGTTCCTCGGGTGAACTCCTTCCAACAATGGATGTTCCCATGTTTCGAGACTTTTTGCCAGGTTATACATGGTTGCGTATGAACTTTCCTTAGGAACATCAATAACCACGATTTTACCTCCTTTTCTCAAAGCAGTATAGGCTTTGTGAAACACGGACTGCAGGTCATGGATATAGCTTGGTGTGCCGTTGAATAGGATTGTATCGTATTGTTCTTCGCCCAGATCGGCGTCTTCCGCTGTGGTTACATCCACACTTATCCCGCGTTTACGGGCAATCTGAGCCATTCCCTCTGATGGTTCGAGACCGTACTGAATGAGAATGTTAAAATCTCTTTTTAAGATTGATTCAAAAAGACCACTTCCGCACCCTACAGAAAAGGTATCACCCGCATCTTTCATAAAATAAGCGACCAGGTTCACCTCTGAATTTAACAGATTCATATTGTCAAAAAACCAGGCATCATATGCTTGTGCAAATTCGTCAAAACTTCTTTTTTTATCCATGCTTACCTCCGAAGAAAAACCGTTATTATCAACCCGGTGCAGATAATGGCTTTAATTGTTGAAATGTAAGGGTAAAAATCAAGGTGAACCCGTGATCCGTGACTTTTGAACCGTGCTTAAGCTTATAAAATTGCGCAAATCAGGGTTCTTCAGCCGGTTTAATGATAAAAGACTGAATCCGGTTGCCATCCATGTCCTTGACCGAAAACTCCCAGTTATTCATGCGAATGGACTCCCCGGGATTGGGGATACGCTCCACAAGTTCCAAAAAAAATCCCGAGACTGTATCGTAGTTCACAGAGTCTGGAATGCCCAGATTCAGCTCTTTGTTGAGATGATATATGTCTGTTTTGCCGGCTACCAGCCACTTGTTTCCTTTAATCTGGACAATGTCCGGTGTGTTTTTATCGGACTCGTCGGCAATTTCTCCAAAAATCTCTTCAACCACATCCTCAAGGGTGACAATACCTGACACGCCACCATATTCATCAACCACAACAGCCATATGGCTCTTTTTTGCCTTAAATGCTTTAAGCAGTGAATCCAGTTTCTTTGATTCCGGTATGAAATAGGGCTTTTTCATAATCGATTTGAGATCAAGGCTGTCCGGGGTCGTCTCGGAATCATTTTTTTCCAGGTATCTGAGAAATAAATCCTTGATATGCAAAATTCCCACAATATTATCTATGGTATCCTCAATCACGGGAATACGTGAAAAACCTGTTTTTAGAACCGTTGGAATATCGAGGCCTTCGGCCACATCAACCACAAACATATCCGCTCTAGGTGTCATAATCTCAGAACAATAGGTGTCATCAAATTCAAAGATATTGGTGATGTATTCCTTTTCTTCCTCCTTGATCTCACCGTCCCCTTCCACCACTTCCACCATGGTCATCAATTCATCCTCGGTCACGGTTTCCTGGGCATTGTCTATGGTGCCGTGCAATTTAGGTATAAAATTAAGAACAAAAATCAAAGGCCATAAAATTTTTGACAACCAGTACAGGGGATATATGACCGCCCTTGAGACAACCACATTATTGTGGTTGGCAAAGGATTTTGGGAAAATTTCTCCAAAAACAAGAATCAGAAGCGTCATGACACCGGTGGCAATACCCACACCATTAGACTGAAAATGGGCAATGGCAAGAGAGGTGGCGAGGGAGGAGGCACCAATGTTTACCAGGTTGTTACCAATGAGAACAGTGGTCAAAAGGGTGTGGGAGTCCGCTTTCATCTCCAGAATAAGCCGGCCTGACTTTGAACCATCCTTGGAGATATGCAGGGCTTTAATTTTGGAAATGGAAAACAACGCTGTTTCAGACATGGAAAAAAAACCTGATAAAAAAAGGCAGATGCCTAACAGGGTCACTTCAATACTCATAAGCGGTAATATTTCCTAATGTTTATGAATCAGGTTAAGTATAATGGCCGCCGTGCGTTTCGGTGCCCCCGGAAAACCTAACCGCCTGCGTACCTGGCGAAGTTGCTGTTTATGATCCTCAAGTTTAGGTATCATTGAGAATAGGGTTTCACTGATGGTTTCGGCATTGGCATTGTCCTGAATCAACTCCGGCATCACCTGACGACCGACAATCAGATTGGCAAGCCCGATGTATTTGGCTTTCACAAGCAGCTGTGCAAGCCGGTAAGCCACTCCGGACATTTTATAAATAATTACAGTGGGCACAAGATTTAAAGCAGCCTCCAGCGTGACGGTTCCCGATGCGGCAATCAAAATATCGGCCCGGTCAAAAATCTGTTTTGGCCGTCCTGTTACAATCCGGCATAAACCGCCATTTGGGTGGTGAAAAACAATGTGTTTAATACGTTCTTCATGTTGTTGAATGCCCGATGAAATAAGAAATCTTGAATCAGGAATTTTTTTTGCAACAATGCCGGCTGTAGCAAGCATCACAGGGAGCAGTTTGTCAATTTCAGCGGATCTGGAACCCGGAAGCATACCGATCACAAAATCATCTACCAGGCCTTTTTTATTGTCTTGGATTAAACCCGGCATGCTTTGGGGATATTCATCCACCAGGGGATTTCCCACATATGTGGAAGAGATTTTTTTGGCTTTATAAATGGGAATTTCAAAAGGAAAGATCAGTGCCACATGGTCCGTGACTTTTGCAATGGTATCCAGGCGTCCGGCATTCCACGCCCAGATTTTTGGGGCGATATAATAACAGACAGGAATATCATAATGCTGCTTGATAAAACCGGCGGTTTTCAGATTAAAGCCAGGATAGTCAATGAGCACAACAGCATCCGGGGGATCTGTTTTTAATCGTCGCTTAACCAGGGAGAACGCCTGTTTAATGGTACCTATCTGCTTGATCACTTGAACAAGCCCCATGGCAGAGAGCTTTTCAATGGGAAAGAAAATGTCTGTTCCCTGTTCTGCCATGGCTTTTCCGCCGATACCCGTAATCCGGATGCCGGGGCAAAGTTGTTTTAAGGCCCGCACCAGGGCTGCACCGTGAAAATCGCCGGAAGGTTCTCCGGCAAGGATCATGATATGCCGGTTACCTTCACTCATGGATCTCATCCTCGGTCACCGCTGTTATGCAGATATTATATTTATTTGCAAGGGCAATCATTTTTTCACGGTCAAATGAAATTGATTTCTCAGCTTCAAGCACAAGCATGTTTACGCCGGATCGGTGCATGGTTTCAATAGTGGTAGATCCGGATGCAGGCAGATCAAAGCGTAAATCCTGATGAGGTTTGGATAATTTTACAACGGTGGCCCCATTGCCCCGGCTCAGCCGTCCTCCCCGCTCTATGGTGGCGTCCGTGCCGTCAATGGCTTCTACAGCAAGAACGGTTCCATTGGAGATAACAAGGCACTGACCGATGTCTAGACAGCCTAAGGCTTTGGCAAGCTTCCAACCCTGCTGTATATCTTTTTTTTCCGCCCTGTCAGGTTTCCGCTTTGTCCAGCATCCTTTGGGACTGATAAGTTCAGGCAGAAGAAAGGTCGACGGCACCAGGGTAATGCCCTGCTTTTCCAGAAAGTCCGCAAAGGATGAAAGGATATTATCATCATGCGTCCCTGCTGTTTTGGCGATAAAGGCAAGGGCTTTGAAGTCCGGTCTGATATCTTTGAAAATATTGGCCTTACTGATGGAGCCCATGAGCAGTGCCCTGGTGACACCATGGGATTTAAAATAACGGATCAATTTACTCAGCTGCCCAAGATAGAGCCATTCAAACCGGTGGGTCAGCTCGGCAAGCTGGGGATCGGTTTCACTGCGAAATCCTGCCCCGATCACTTGATATCCGTGTTCATGTGCCTTCCGGGTGAAAAGCAGCGGGAATTGGCCGCCGCCGGCAATCAGACCGATGTGAGAAGAACAACTATTGCCTTCGGGATCGTTCATGGCAATTAACGTGTAATCCCCCGGTTGGAATTTTTTATGAATTCTAAGAAAGATACGATCTCAGGGAGTTGTTCAACTTCTGCCTTGGTTCTCTCGACGGCCTGGGTCACTGTCAATCCGATCCGAAAAAATATCCGGTATGCTTTTTTCAACTGACGGATGACGGAGGGATCAAAATGATGGCGCTTGAGCCCCACATTATTAAGACCATGCAGGGTGGCCCTGTCACCTGCGGCAATGACATAGGGCGGAATGTCTTTTACCACACCGGATTTACCGCCGATGTAGGCATAGTCCCCGATTTTAACAAACTGATGAATGGCCACAAGGCCGCCTACCGTGGCATAGTTTCCGATTTCAATGTGTCCTCCAAGGGTGGAGTTGTTGGCAAGAATGACACCTTTGCCGGTTTTGCAGTCATGGGCGATGTGGGTGTAAGCCATCAGATAATTTTCCTCACCGACCTGCGTAAGCCCGCCACCAACCCCCGTACCTCTGTTAATGGTGACAAATTCACGGATAATGGACCCCCTGCCAATGGTAAGATAGGTGGTCTCGCCATGAAATTTAAGGTCCTGGGGGGCGCCGCCGATGGAGGCATACTGAAAAATATTACAGTCCGGGCCTATGGTAACATGGTCATCAATGGTGCAGTAAGGACCGATGGTTGTACCGGAGCCAATGGTTACATCGCCTTTGACAATGGTATAGGGGCCAATAGTGACATTTTCATCTATCCTGGCAGAGGAATCAATAATTGCCGTTGGGTGAATGGATTGAATCATGGTTGCTCCGTACTGCTGCTTTCGAGCTTTTTTACCCGTTTTTCAATGGAAAGCAGTCGTGTTCTTAAACTGGGCAGGCGGGGTATGATACGGGATACTTTGAGCCATATTTTATGGGGCATGTGGGGGATGCCTGAAACGACATTGCCCGGGGGAACATCATCTGCAACGCCGGCATAAGGACCGATAATAGCGCCGTCTCCTATATTCAGGTGCCCGGAAATACCGGCTTTGCCTGCAATAATAACATCTCGGCCGATGGTGGTACTCCCGGCAATACCCACCTGGGCGACGATCAGTGTATTATCTCCGATTTTAACATTGTGGGCGATATGGACCTGATTGTCCGTTTTAACCCCGTTGCCGATGCGGGTTATTCCTAAAGTACCCCTGTCAATGGTGTTGCAGGCACCGATTTCACAACAATCACCAATATGGACCCGCCCTGTATGTAACAGCTTGGCATGTGCGTGTCCGTCCTGGACAAATCCAAACCCGTCAGAGCCGATGACTGAATTGGGATGAATAATGGACTGTCTGCCGATCCGTGTTTTATCTGCCAGGGTGACATTGGGGCTGATTCGGCAGGCATCGTCGATCCGGCACTGCTTTCCGATCACCGTATTGGCCATGATGTGGACATGATTACCGATGGTGCTGCCCTGCCCTATACTGACATGTGCCTCAATGCATGTGCTATCACCAATAATGCAGTCATCTGCAATAACAGCCGAAGGGTGAATAAATTCCTTCAACGGCTCTGCAGGCATTAGATGCGCCACAATCTTAAAAAAAGCAAGTTTCGGATTATCGCTGTAAAGAAGTGTGATACCGGAAACCGCAGGGGCTTCGTTGGGAACAAGGATGATTCCCGCCTTTGTTTCGTTCAGCCGGGAAAAAAAAGAGTGATCCACCGCAAAAGTCAGATCCTTGGGCCCGGCATCGTCAAAGGAGGATACCCCGGAAATGGTTTTGCCCGGATCCCCATGTGTCCGGGCGTTGACCATCGCAGCTATTTGTTCTGCAGTAAGCATGAATTATTTTTTCTTAGCGTAAATTGAATTGTATTCTTTGATTATCTCATCAGTGATATCCATCTTATCTGCAGCATAGATAACACCTGCCCTCTTTCTTTCAATGATCACAATATACCCTTGTGCCTTTCCTATCTTGTTGGTGATGTCAAAGACATCTTTCTGTATTTGATTCACCCGTTTGTTTTGCATAATGTTCATTTCCTGGGTATAGTCGGCATTCATCTTTTTCAGATCATCCGCTTTGTCCCGAAGTTCCCTTTGGCGCTCAAGTTTTTTTTCAGAGCTGAGCACAAGGGCTTCACGCTCTAACGCCGCTGACATATCTTGAAATTTTTTATCCTCGGCCTGAAGTTTTCCCTGAAGTTGTTCAAGTTTAGCCTTGAGGTCTTTCTGCATCACTTTGCCGGCACTTGATTCTTGTATTATTTTCTCAAAATTGACCACACCTATTTTAGTGGTATCAGCTGCAAACGCACTGCAGGTGAACATTGTGGCAATAATCAAAACTGCCGGAAATAGAATTTTTTTTTTCATGTATCCCTCCGAAAATAAAATTTTAATTTTTTAAAAAAATGCACCAATTGAAAAATCAAACTGACCATCACCGGTACTCTTAACATCCTTACCATCTATAACAATACCATAGGCCAGTCTGATGGGCCCCATGGGAGAGTTCCATCTAAGCTCAAAGCCTGAACTGGAAAATTGATTGCCAAAATCAATATCTTCACCGTTGTTATATACATCGCCTCTGTCGTAGAAAAAGACACCGTAAACCGCCTGTTCCTCTACAATGGGGAACATCATTTCAATATTGAACTGGAAATATTTTTCACCACCGACCTCAATGGAAGAGTTGTTTCTGGTACCGTTGATGTCCGTATCGTCAAACCCTCTGATGGAGTTGATACCCCCAAGATAAAAGCGCTCCCAGTCAATGTCCGGATCCCCATTAGTCCTGTCATCAAGATAACCGCCCTTGGCGTAGATGCCAGCTGAAAATTTCCAGAACAAAGGAAAAAACAAAGCGGATTCACCAAGATATTTGGTAAAATCAATCTCACCACCTAAAAATTCACCGGCATATTCAATGGACAATTTGTGATACATACCCTTCGTGGACAAAAAACTGTGGTTTCTTGAATCATAACTGGCATAAGGTGTAATACTGGAGGTAAGATAATTGCCTGCACTCACCGATGTATAATCGGATTCCACATCTTCAATATCGAACTTCTCAATGTTGTAAATTAAACCAATGGTGGTGTAGTCCCAGAATCGGCGCGAGGCAGCGCGCAGGGTGAGGCCCATGGCGTCCTTTTCATAATAATCGTATTCGTTTTCAAATTTATAGATATCAAATCCGGCTGAAATAGCTCTGTCAAACAACCAGGGTTCAGTGAAGCCGATATTATACAACGCATTTTCGCCAGACATCCGAATGGTAAATTTACCTGTCTGCCCTTTTCCGAAAAGGTTACGCTCTTCAACGGAAACCTGACCGAATGCCCCGTCATCACTTGAGAAACCGCCGCCGAATGAAAAATTTCCCGTGGGTTTTTCTTCAACGGTGATCTGAACGTCCCGTCTATTTTCTTCTTCGGTTTTAACCGGTTTGATGTCGATATTCTGAAAATAGTCTTTGAACACCAGGTTCCTGTTCGAACGTTGGATTTTTGCCATGCTGTAAAGACCTTGCTCATCAATGGCAAGCTCTCTTCGGATGACTTTGTCTCTGGTTTTTTTATTACCGGTAATAATGATCCGGTTAAAGTAAACAAGCGAACCCTTATCAATGTCAAAGCTTATATTTACAATTGCGTCCTCATCATTCTTATCTGCTCTTGGGGTGACCCTGACATTTGCATAACCCTGGTTGGCATAAAAATCATTCAGGGTAATCATATCCTTGCGAATAAGTTCCCTGTTATACAATTCAGATTTTTGGGAAACCAGAAGCGCTAAAAGCTCTTCTTCGGTGGTAAGAATATCCCCTGTAACATGAACCACACCATTTTTATATTGTTCACCCTCATCAATTCTAAACTGAATGGTAATCTCTTCTGTTCCCATATTCACTACGGGATCGGATACCTTGACATTGATAAATCCGTTGTTGTTATAAAAAGATTCTATGCGAAGCACATCATTGTCAAGTTCTGTTTCGTTGAGTTCTCCCGAAGATGTTATAAATGACCAGAATCCCTTTTCCTTGATCTTCATCTCATCTTTGATATCATCATCGTCGAAATATTTATTACCCTCAAATTCAATTTTAGTAATTTTTACTTTTTCACCTTCGTCGATTTTGAAAATAATATCCGCCTGGTGATTTTTCAATGGTTTGACCTCATATGAAATCCCGCAGTTATAATAATTTTTTTCATAATAGAGGCGTTTAAGTTTATCCACATCAGTATTCAGCTTATATGCATTGAGAATGGACCCGGTTGACGTTCCTATGACTTCAAATAACTCTTGTTCTTCATAAACATGATTATTTTCAAAGCGAATATTACGGACACTGGGTTTTTCCCGGACTTCAAAAATAACCTCAACCCCCTTATCCATGTTCTCTTTTTTGATGACCACATCATCAAAATACCCCATTTTATACACGCTGCTCAGATCATTGCCTAACGTAGTAGGATTTAGAAGATCGCCTTTTCGGGATGAGATGACCCTCTGGATGGCATCTGCATCAACACGCACATTGCCTTTGATGGTAATAGCCGAAATGATTTTCTGCTGAAACAGTTCGCCGATAATATCTTTTTCCAGAGAGGTCATACCGGCATACAAGTCCGATAGGCTTGGTGATTGTGAGAAAAAGGTTAAGGGTGCCTGTTTCTTGTGCACATTGTGCATCTGCGCATCAATGCTCACAGCCTGTCCGGCTATAAAAATGTCACCGGTAAGGATCCAGTCAACACCTAAACGGACACCCTCCTGACGAAATTGCTCATAGTTCCAGTCCGTTGTATCAACAAAAACATTTCTAACCACTACGGTCGCGCCGTCTTTTTCAAATTTTTCCTTCAACATTTTCGACAGGGCCGGCGCAATTTTTTCATCAGACTGTTTTGCCTGGACATGAAAGGGAAATAATGCCACTGCGACGCGCTCCTCGGCAGACAAAAGGCCTGTTCCCCAAAGGCAGAACACCGTCGCGAGTAATACACTGAACTTAATATGTTTCATGATTGATCCTAAGTAACTTATTTAACTTAATTATTACTTTAACACCGGTACGATTTTCCCGTCTTTCAACGTTAGCCTTCTTTTCATTAAACCGGCCAGATCTGAATTGTGGGTGACCACGATAATAGTCATTCCCATTTCCTGGTTAAGTTCTTTCAAGAGTTGGTGAACCGCACTGCTGTTCTTTTGATCCAGATTGCCGGTGGGCTCATCAGCGAGCAGCAGGGCCGGTCCCATGACGAGTGCCCTGGCAATGGCTACCCGCTGTTGCTCACCGCCGGACAGATCTTCCACCCTGTATTCGATTCGGGAACCAAGTTGTACCCTTTCAAGCATATTTACTGCATGTTTTTCAATAGTTTTTTTAGATTTACCACCTATCAGCCCAGGCAGCATCACATTTTCAACGGCTGTAAATCCCTTGAGCAAATAGTGAAATTGAAAAACAAAACCAATATTTTTGTTTCTAAAGGCAGCAAGCTTTTCATCATTGTACCCCAGGATATCTTCACCGCTGAAGAACTGGCGCCCCTCATCAGGCTTGTCAAGGGTGCCGATGATGTTAAGCAGAGTGGATTTTCCAATACCTGAAGCCCCGACGATGGCAATGGTCTCCCCCTGTTGTATGGATATATCTGCCTTGTGCAGAATGTCCAGCGCAGCTGTTTTGGATACAAAAGACCGTGAAACCCCATGCAGTTGAATCAACGGCGGATCACCCATATCTTATAGCCTCCACCGGATTCATTCGCGACGCCTTATAAGAGGGATACAGGGTGGACAGAAAACAAATCAGTAGGGCGGAGACAGCGGTTAAAATGACATCCGAATATTCAAGCTGAACCGGGAGTGTGGAAAAAGGATATGCCTCAGGCAGCTTGATAAATTCGTACCGTTTAAGGATGTAACAAATAACCACCCCGAGCGTTGTTCCAATACCCGTGCCGATTATGCCGATAATCATCCCTTTTATGATAAAAATACGGCGGATCATGGAATTTGTGGCACCCATTGCTTTTAATACGGCAATATCACGGGTTTTTTCCATAACCATCATGATTAGTGCAGAAGCAATATTAAACGCCGCCACAAGGATAATCAGCGTTAAAATGACAAACATGGCGGTTTTTTCAAGTTTAAGCGCTGAAAAAAGACTGTGGTTGATATCCATCCAGTTGCGCAGGTAATACGGATAGTTAATGAATCCAAGTTCGTCTTGGCTTAAATCTTTTACCTTGAAGATCTGATCGGTCCAGATGCCGAAAGCGGAAATTTTACCTTTGGCAGACACAAGGGCCTGAACCTGATCCAGCCGGGCGTAGGCCAGACTGGAATCGTATTCCGACATGCCGGATTTAAAGGTGCCGGTGACCACAAACTGCTTCATGGAGGGAATCTGCCCCATGGGCGAGATAATGCCCGATGTTGACATAAGGATCACACGGTCTCCTTGAGCCACCCGAACGGCATCGGCCAGCGACTGGCCAAGAATAATACCGGGAAGACCTTTTGTAATCGTTGCCTGGTTCAATGCGTGATCAAGGGCTTCGGGCGTGTATCCTTTGATCAGTGCAGCCCCTTTTTCCGGTTCAATACCTCTGATAATAATACCGGAAAAAGAGTCGGCCGTGCGTATCATTGCCTGGCCAAATAAAATGGGAGAGACGGCTGTGACCCCGGGGGTCTGCCTGAGCGTATCCTCCATATCCGGATCAGGGCTAAAATGGCCGGAATAATTCATGATTAGAACATGGGGCTCCAATCCAAGAATTCTCTTTCTAAATTCTGTTTCAGATCCGCTCATGACGGCAATAACCACCACCAATGCCATCACGCCGAGAAGGACACCGGCCACGGACAAAAGAGTGATCAGGGAAATAAATCCCTCCTTGCGTTTAGCCCGCAGATATTTTCCGGCTATAAAAAATTCTGCCCCCACAGATACCTTTTATTGATTTTTCATATGTGGAAAAAGAATCACCTCGCGTATGGAGGCAGCATCTGTAAGCAGCATGACAAGACGGTCAATACCGATCCCCTCGCCTGCTGTAGGCGGCATTCCGTATTCCAGGGCTTCGACATACTCCGTATCCATGATATGGGCTTCATCATTGCCCTCATCACGCTGACGCACCTGCATAATAAAACGGTTATACTGATCTTCAGGGTCATTGATTTCAGAAAATCCGTTGGCAATTTCCCTTCCGGCAATGAACAATTCAAACCGGTCCGTAAGTTCCGGATCAGCTTCGCTTTTCCTTGACAGAGGAGAGACTTCGACCGGATATCCGGTAATGAACGTGGGCTGGATCAGCTTGGGCTCCACAAGTGCATCAAAAAGCTTGGTCATCACTTTGCCGTGACGATCCTTTTTGGCGATTTGAATATTTTCCTTTTCAGCATGTGCAAGCAAGGCCTGGGTATCATTGACAATGGCCGGATCAACGCCTCCGATTTCAGATAAGGAGTCTATCATGGAGATGCGTTTCCAGCCCTTGGCAAAATCAATGGTAAGCCCCTGGTATTCAATGCGGGTGTCCCCGGAAATCTGGGTGACAATGTCGCAAAACATCTCTTCGGTCAGGTTCATCAGATCTTCATAAGTGGCATAGGCCTGATAGAACTCGACCATGGTGAATTCCGGATTATGCCGGGTGGAGACCCCTTCATTTCTGAAATTCCGGTTAATTTCAAAGACCTTTTCAAATCCGCCCACCACCAGTCGTTTCAGGTACAATTCCGGGGCAATACGCAGGTAAAGTTCCATGCCCAGGGCATTGTGCCAGGTTTTAAAAGGAGTAGCTTCGGCACCGCCGGGCAATGTCTGCATCATGGGTGTTTCCACCTCCATGAATCCGTTTTCATCAAAAAAACGTCTCATGGCAGCCACAATGGCACTTCGTTTTTTAAAAATCTGCCGGGTATTTTCATTCATGATCAGATCAAGGTACCGCTGGCGATATCTTTTTTCAGGATCCTTGATGCCGTGAAATTTTTCAGGCAGCGGCCTTACGGATTTGGATAAAAGCCTAAAGCTTTCAGCAAGCAGGGTCCATTCACCGGTTCTTGTCTGGAACAAAGGCCCCTCAACACCGATGAAATCACCAATATCCAGCTTTTTAAACAAAGCATATATATCATCTCCCACCTTGTTTTTCTGAATATATACCTGCATCTGCTCACCAGCATCCTGAAACCGGACAAATGAGGATTTCCCCATTTTATTAATGGCCATCATACGGCCCGCCAGGCAGAATTTGCGGCCATTCTCGCCCAGGGTTTCCGCATTTTGTTCTATAATGTCCTTTACTTCACAAACCCTATGATCCGGTTTGAAATCATTGGGATAAAGGCTTATGCCTTCGGTTTTCAGCTCGTTTATCTTTTCTTTGCGAATATCAAGAAGGTTGCTTGTTTTGTTATCCATAAAAATAGCTGCTTTCGTTTATATTTAGGCTCCGGATTTATAAATAAAAAGGGGCCGCTTCGTTTTGATTTAAAACTTTAAGGCACAGTAAACCCCATGAATAAAAACATGGTAAAATAGCGTTTTTGTATAGCCTTGTCAATGATGGCACGAAAGGGAAAAAGAATCACATAAAAAAACATCCCGTGGCCGTTCCGGACCACGGGATGTTTTTTTATGTTTTAACCGGTTTCAGGCTCTCGTTTCTACCCCTGTCCAACCCTTTTCAAGCCCCATGGCCCGGCCCAGCAATTGTGTAAGAAGAATGGCGGGAAGGGGGGTGCTTGATCCGGATTTCAGGATAAGCTTCCGGCCGTGTTCAAATTGCATGTGGCAATAATTACATGCCGTACAGATTATATCCGCCCCTTCCTGTTCTGCTGTTTCATATTTTGCCAGGATAAAGCCATCGGCCAGAGGGGTGTTTTTATCCAATAAGGGATTGCCGCAGCATTCCAGGCGTTTGGACCAGTTTACAGGTTCCGCCCCGGTCAGTGTGATAATCCGTTCAAATATCGTCGGTGCATCGGGGTGCTCATCGAACCCGGTGATGGTTGAGGGACGCAGCGCATGACAGCCGTAGCTTGGGGCCACTTTTATCCCGTCAAGGGGACGGGTGATGCTTTGACGTATAAGGCCTTCATCAATCTCCCGGTCCAG
The DNA here is from genome assembly GCF_000233695.2 of Desulfobacter postgatei 2ac9. Classification (NCBI taxonomy): domain Bacteria; kingdom Pseudomonadati; phylum Thermodesulfobacteriota; class Desulfobacteria; order Desulfobacterales; family Desulfobacteraceae; genus Desulfobacter; species Desulfobacter postgatei. Next base: position 2,492,499 of record NZ_CM001488.1, read on the forward strand.
CAGGGTCAGCATGTGATGGATTTTGACACCCCCGTCATAATACAGTCCTTCCTTTTGCAATAGCCAGTTGATCATGGCTTGTTTGTCGGGATCATTTTTAAAATGATATTCTGCCTGTTTAAGGGAGCCAAAACAGCACTTGCACAGGGTCAGTACAGGCAGATTATGGGCCTGGGCGATGGCCAGGTTCCGTATGGCCAGCAAAAGAAAGGCATCCAGATTTTTCTCTTTAACAGGGTATCCGCAACAGCCAAAATCAAGCTCTTCCACCTCAACATTGAGCCTGGATAAAACTGCTTTGGCAGACTTTGGGTGCTGGGGAATGTCAAATCCGGTTCTGCATCCTGAGAATAGCGCGTACTTCATATTCCAAATTCCTGGTGGTGTACTATGTTTTTAAGTTGGTAAAAAATATCCGTAATTCTGACCCCCTGAGGACAATTTTCCTGGCATTTATAACAGGTCAGGCAGCTCCAGACAATGGAGGCATCCTTTGTCAGTTCGGTTTGCCCCAGAACAAGGGCATGGATGACCTGGTGGGGTGCTGATCCGAACTCCCGGGTTTCGCCTGCAACAGCGACTACCGGGCATGAATTGGTACATGTCAGGCAAGTGTAACAGTTTGAAAACGTAGCCGCCTGGAAGGATTTTTTCAAGGATTCAACCACAGGGTTTTTCCCGGGTTTGAGCACCACAGGGGTTTTCACTCCGGCTTTTTCAGACTGATGTTTTTCGCAAAGTTCCCTTATCCGGATAACGGGATCCGGAAGAAACTCCTCCGCCAATTGCTCTCTGGTTTCCTTCCAGATATCCTGCAGGTTCATTCCGGCAGTGCAGACCTGGGAACATTTGTTGCACATGGTGCAAAGAAAACTGCCCTGGAAAAAGGCATCCCTTGATTCAGGATCCATCGGCCGTCCCCATGCCGACTCCCGGATGCGGATTACACGTTCCGAGGGAAACACCCATTGGTTATTAAAGATTTCAAATAAAGGTCCCACGGCACAATGGCTGGTGCAGGTGCCGCACTCGATGCAGGCGGAAAGATCAAAAACCCGGCGGGTGGCTTTGTTTTCATCGCGTTTTATTTGTTGTCCTGCAACGCCTGAAATAATAAGGCTTATCGGAGTTGTCAGAATATGCCGGAATTTACTGAAAGGCAGGTAGGCCAAGCCGAGAAAACAGCTTAAAAAGTGGATATTCAGTAATAGTAAATCCAGGCGGTTCCTGTTGAAAAAACCGGCAACAGGCGTCATGGCAATGGAAACAGGATAGGATACAAAGGCCCACTTTGGGTTGGAATGGCAGGCTGCACAATTGTCTTCATTGACCAACCATCCTTCTTCCATAAGTTCCGGGGTGACCGGGATGGTCTCCCCGGGGAAATGGACATTAAATTCTTCCTGCCAGACGGCCTTAAGCGCCGGGAGTTCTTCATCGTAATCCATGGCGCCATATTCATCCACCATGTCGTAAAACACACCGGAAGAGATGATCTTGGCAGCTTCCAGGCCAAAACCGGATATCATGATGACTGCAAGCAGGACGATTGCCAGGTAATCATGGTGCTTGCTGATTTGTTTTAATCGAAAATTGGTTTTCCTGCGATATACGGCAATGCCCACTCCCGCCATCACCATTACACCGGCCATATTCCGAAGCGCCAGGAACGGGGTCAGGGTGGATTGGTAACCTGAGAAAATCACTTCACTGACATAGCCTTCAAGGGCATGGAAAAACAATAACCCAAAAAATCCCCAGTAGATACAGATGTGCATAAACCACTTCAGGGGATCCTGACGCATTAGCGGCACTTGAAACACTACATTCAGAATGACTGTCTTGAAAAGATTAAACATTTGAACAGGTGAAACCAGGATACCGAACAGGCTCGACAAAAAAGCTTTTATTCGGTCTGCCGTAGTGAATTCGGCCCGGTCCGGTCCGATATTTAACCGAAAATATCCAATGATTCTGTAAATGATTCCGATGAGGAATACTGCCAACGCAATAAAAAAACTCCAAGTATACAGCATTGTTCCAATCCAATCTAAAATTGTCAAAATGCAAAAACAAAAAAGTTTATCTTTATTGTAATCAATCCAATATGTCAAACCTGTTTTTTATAGCAATTCAAATATTTGGCAAAATTAAGGTTAAAAATCATAAAAGTATAATTTGAGTCAACGAGATTTGAGTCAGTTACGACATGCTTGAGTAGGAGTGGGGATTTTGAAAAATAAGTGTAAAAACAGTACCTTTCCCGGGAATGGATTCAAAATCAATCATGCCGTCATAGGCGTCCACAATCCTGTGAATAATTGAAAGCCCAAGTCCTGTGCCATCACTTTTAGTGGTGAAAAACGGATCAAAAATATGGGGGGCATTTTTTTTGTCAATGCCCAGGCCTGTATCCTGAATGGTCAAATAAATGCGTTTGTGTTTAGGCGAATACAAGGAGATTGTAATTTTTCCTTTCCCTTCAATGGATTCAGCTGCGTTTTTAATCAGATTCCATAAAATCTGCTGCAGATGTACCCTATCCATATACACATACAGATCCCTTTCAATCCTGGTGACAATATTGATTCTGGTATGCCAGGCCGGTGTATTGTCAAACAAAATTTTTACATCATCAATTGCCTTGGAAAGATCAATCAATTCTGCATTGGTCCGGCCGGGTTTTGAAATCAGTCGAATATCGGTCACAATCTGTCTGAGGCGATCTGTCTCCCTTAAAATAATCTGCATCAGTTTATCATTTTCCCCTGTTGGTGCCATTTGATGCCTTAGCATCTGTATAGAGCCTGACAAAGACGCCAAAGGGTTTTTAATCTCATGGGCAATGCCTGACACGAGCTCATCCACAGCCGCCATTTTTTCCACACGTTTTAAATGTTCCTGGGCGATTTTAAGATCTTTTCTGGCTGTTTTAAGCTGCAGAGAAAGAATGCCGCTTAACGCTGCCGTGGCAAAACAGGCTGAAATAATAATCACAACCCGATACAGGATATGATGCTGGTCCACCACCAGGGCAAGGGGCTGATTTTCCGACAACGGGGCAATAATCTTATGATACTCAAGCTCAATGAGAAAACCATATTGAATACTTGATGCCAAAGCCACTAAAAAACTACCCCGTGCAAGCAACAGCATGGCGGCATAGATGATGACCAATAGATATAAAAAAGTAAAAATACTATGATAGCCGCCGGTAACAAAAACAATGGCCGTGACGATAAACGTATCTATAATTATCTGGGTATAGGCAAGGGCATACAGGTATTTTTCTTGATAAAGCCAGACAAAATAAACCAAAGACAGGCCAAGGATGGTACCGGAAATTTTGTAAAGGGACAAAAAAGATGGGGCCCTTTGACCGGACAGTTCGGTATCTGAAAAAAAAAGGGTGGAAAACACCAGCACCAGTGCGAATACGGCCCTGGCCAGCACAATCCACTTGCTCTGAACGAACAGTTCCCGGCTCCTCCGGAATAAAAAATCAGGGCTATCCAACTGCGGCGGCCATTGAAAAAATGGGCAGGTACATAGCAATAACAAGACCTCCGACCACGACACCTAAAAAGACAAGCATGAAAGGCTCAATCATGTCCGTCAGATTTTTTACGGCCTGATCCACTTCATCATCATAAAAATCTGCTATTTTGGTCATCATTACATCCAGGGCTCCGGTCGATTCACCCACTGCGATCATTGAGCAGACCATGGATGGAAACACCCCGCTCTCCAGTAAGGGATCTGCCATGGATCGGCCTTCGGAAATGCCGACCTTGACATCAGATATGGCAAATTCAATAATTTTATTGCCGGCGGTTTTGCCTACAATGTCCAGGGCTTCAAGAATGGATACCCCGGATGAAATCATGGTGGCGGTGGTGCGGGTAAATTTTGCCACGGCTACCTTTCGGATCAAAATCCCGATGACCGGCAGACGTAAAAACAGGTCATCGAGAAAAATTCGACCCTTTTTTGATTTATACGTTTGTCTGAAGAGAAAAACTGCACCAATCACTCCCAGGATGATCCATATTATATGCCCCACCACAAAATTGCTTAACGTCACAACCATCTGGGTAGGAACGGGAAGCGCCGAGCCCATGTCGGCAAACATTTTTTCAAATACCGGTATAACAAAGACGAGGATCACACCGACCACGATAACTGCCACAGCCAACGTAATGCCCGGATAAGTCATGGCCCCCTTGACCTGCTTTTTGAGTTTTGCCATTTTTTCAGCATAGGCTGATAAACGCTGTAAAATGACATCAAGAATACCGCCGGCCTCCCCGGCGGAGATCATGTTGATAAAAAGCTCATTAAAGGTTTTCGGATACTTTTTCAGTGCGTCGGCAAAGGTTTCTCCAGATTCAACAGACTCTTTAATATGCTTAAGCTGCTTTTTAAATGTGGGATTTTCCTGCTGGGAATACAAAATATCCAGGCATTGCAGAAGGGGCAGGCCCGCATCAATCATGGTTGAAAACTGTCGTGCGAAAATGATGACGTCACTCTCTTTTACCTTGGGCGCAAGAAAGGAGATGTTTTCAAATATATCTTTTGGCTTTTTCCGGACTCTTGTCGGGGTTATTTTGCGACGTTCCAAGCTCGTGCGGACCTGTTCCGGCGTTTCAGCTTCCATCTCCCCTTTGACCCTTCTGCCTTTGGGGTTCTTTCCCTTCCACTCGTAAATAATTGCCATATTCATTCCTTCATATATTTAAGAGATAGTGGCCGTCCAGTGGCGACCATTATTTTGCGATGTAACTCCAGGGATTGTCAGAACATTGTAAATTCAATACAGATATACTATATAAATTTGCAAAGTTCATTTCAACAGGAGTTATTCAGTGCCCCCCAAAAAACAGGAAATTTCCCCCAAAACGGTCATAACCAGCCATGTGAATTCTGATTTTGATGCCATTGGCGCCATGCTTGCCGCACAAAAGCTGTACCCTGAAAGTGTAATTATTTTTCCCGGCTCCCAGGAGAAAAATCTCAGGGACTTTTTCGTTCATTCCATGGGATATCTGTTCAATATGGCAGACCCTGCTACGATTGACCTCTCCAACACCCAGCGACTTGTTATCGTCGATACCCGGCAAAAAAGCCGCTTGTCCGGCGTTGAACAGCTCCTGGAAAAACCCAATCTTATCATTGACATTTACGATCATCATCCCTCTTTTCCTGATGAAATCAAAGGGACTTATGACCTGTCAAAGCCATATGGGGCCACCACCACCATCATGTGTGAACTGCTTCGTGAAAAAAAAATCAGTATCAGCAGTGATGAGGCCACGGTGATGGCACTTGGCATTTACGAGGATACCGGCAACTTTACCTATGCCTCTACAACCCGGGCGGATTTCGAACAGGCAGGCTTCCTGATCTCCTGCGGCGCATGCCTATCAACCATTTCGAGCCTTGTGGTCAAGGAGATGAAGACAGAACAGGTCACCTGGCTTAACGAATTGATCAATGAAATGACAACCATTGCCGTCAACGGCATCCAGATCCATCTATCCGCCATTGCAGCATCCCATTACATTCCTGATCTTGCTTCCATTGTTCAAAAAATTGTCAGAATGGAAAATATAGACTGTTTTTTTGCACTGGTGCTGATGGGATCCAAGGTGCATATCATTGCCCGAAACCGTCTACATGAGCTGGATGTGGGTAAAATACTGGGCTCCCTTGGCGGGGGAGGCCATTTTTATGCGGCATCCGCCAAGGTGGAAAACCAGACCCTTCCCCAGGTTGAAATGCGTTTGATGGAACTTATCGAACAGCAGATCAGACGTGTGCGTGTGGCAAAAAAATTAATGTCCAGTCCGGCCATCACCATCACCGCTGATCAATCGTGCCTGGAAGCAAGGCAGCAAATGATTCGATACAATGTCAACACCCTGCTTGTCCTTGATTCACAATCATCTGAATACTTAGGGTATATTACCCGCCATGTGGCCGAAAAAATCGTACATCATAACCTTGGGGATCAGCCTGTTGTCGACTATTTTGAACCTGATGGCCAAAGCGTCGGTCTCTCCTGCGATCTGGCTGAAATTGAACAAAAAATTATTGATTTAAAACAGCGGGTCGTTCCGGTAATCGAAAATCGGGTCATTGTCGGCGTTATCACACGCACCGACCTTTTAAATTTTCTGGTGGAGCATAACCGGGAGGTTGTCCTGAGTGAGAAACGAGATATTGCGGGCCTGAAACCCCGGACAAGATACGTGGGAAATCGTCTAAAAAACCATTTGAACCAGCGTGTACGCACCCTGCTGTCCGACATTGGCAATGCCGGAGACTCCCTGGGTGTAGAAGTCTTTGTGGTGGGAGGATTTGTCCGGGACCTGATGCTGGAAAGGCCCATTGAAGATGTGGATGTGGTGGTGGAGGGAGACGGCATCACTTTTGCCCGTTATTTTGCTTCAATGCATCATTGCAGACTGCACCAGCACCTTAAATTCAATACCGCCGTTATCATTTTTGAGGACGGGTTTAAGGTTGACGTGGCCTCTGCCCGGCTTGAATATTATGCAACACCCGCAGCACTGCCCGTAGTGGAGAACTCCTCTATTAAGATGGACCTTGCCAGAAGAGATTTTACCATCAATACCCTTGCCATTTCCCTGAACACGGAGACTTTTGGGACGCTGATTGACTATTTTGGAGGGGGCAGGGATATTAAAGATAAAATCATCCGGATTATCCATAATCTGAGCTTTATTGAAGACCCCACCCGGATTTTCAGGGCAATCAAATTCTCCAACAGGTTTGGATTCAGGATCGGAAAAGTTACCGCCAACCTTATCGCAAACGCCTTAAGTGTCGGTGCCGTCAAACATTTAAGCGGACTGCGGGTGCTTTCGGAACTCAAACAAATTTTCGGAGAAGACAATCCTTTGCCTGCATTGGAAACCATGGCGGATTACGGACTGGACAAGGTGATTCATCATGAGTTGAAATTAACCGATGCCACCTGCGCCTTATTTGAATCCGTGGGTAAAACCCTGGCATGGCATGATCTTTTGTATTCAGATGATGTCTATCCAAGGTGGGCGGTTTACTTCATGGCATGGCTTCACGGGTACACCGTCAAGGTAAGCACCCAGATCGCGGACAGGCTTATGTTCCCCTTAAAGGAAAGAGAGCTGCTTCTTGAGCAACGCATCAAGGCAGAACAAAGTATCCGGCTTATTGAGAAAAGCTATCCGGTCTCAAATCAGCAAATGTACTGGTGGCTGATCTATTTTAAAACCGAAAGCCTTTTGTTCATGCTGGCATTAACTAAGAATGAATCGGTGCGCAAAGGCATTTCCCATTTTTATACACACCAGCGAAAGATTCAACCGTTGATCGGGGGAAAAGAGATTAAATCCGTCGGTATAAAGCCGGGGCCGGTTTACAGCAGGATTCTCAATAAAATTATCGACGAAAAGCTGGACGGCAAATTGAATACCATGGAACAGGAAATTGAATTTGCCAGACACTATGCCATAGAAAACAACCTAATTTGATGGTGCTTGAAAAAGGAGCGGCTTGAAAAAAAAGAGGGATTCTGGTAATTTCCTTGCTTTTGCATAACACTAATTAACCCTTTAGGAATATAAATGAAAAACGCAGATTATTTAACCGGTATTACCACCTCGGGTACGCCTCACCTTGGCAATTATGTAGGAGCTATTCGTCCGGCTGTTGAATCCAGCAAAAACCCTGACCTGACATCCTATTATTTTCTGGCAGATTACCACTCTCTGATCAAAAATCATGATCCGAAAAAACGAAAGGCATCCACCCTTGAAATTGCAGCGGCCTGGATTGCCTTAGGGTTGGATTACAATAATTGTGTATTTTACCGGCAATCTGATATTCCCGAAATTCCCGAACTTACCTGGATTTTAACCTGTCTGACCGCCAAGGGGCTGATGAACCGTGCCCATGCATATAAGGCCGCTGTTCAGGAAAATGAGGAGCAGGAAAGAAAAGATCCGGACCAGGGGGTTACAATGGGTCTTTTTTCCTATCCCATTCTCATGGCAGCCGACATTCTCATGTTCAATGCCGCCAAGGTACCCGTTGGCAAGGATCAGGTCCAGCACCTTGAAATGACAAGGGATATTGCCGCAAGATTCAATCACACCTACAAGGAACTGTTTGTGCTGCCCGAGGTGGTTGTGGATGAAACCGCAGCCGTGCTCTCCGGCCTTGACGGGCGCAAGATGAGCAAAAGCTACAATAACTTTATTCCGCTGTTTGATACGGAAAAACGGCTGCGCAAAATGATCATGAAGATCCAGACCAATTCCCTGGAACCCGATGAACCCAAAGATCCGGATACCTGCACGTTGTTTTCAATTTACCGGGCATTTGCCACACAGGAGCAGACCAAAGACCTGGCCCGGCGATACAGAGAAGGCATTGCCTGGGGCGCCATGAAACAGGAGTTGTTTGAATACATCAACGATATCTTAAAGGAACCCAGACAGCGGTACGAAGAACTGATCGCCAATCCCAAAGATATCGAAGATATTCTGAAAAAAGGAGCGGCCCGGGCCAGGGAATATTCGGTACCCTTCCTGGATAAAGTTAGAAAGTGCGTGGGTATTCAATCATTGTCTTAATTTTTCCACCTCTTGTTCGGTGAGATATCGCCATTTTCCGGCGGGCAAACTACCAAGGCGGATATTGGCCATGCGGATCCGTTTGAGCATGGCCACCTGATTGCCGGTTTTGCCCACCATTTTCCGAATCTGGCGGTTTAACCCCTGTTTTAAAACAATTTTAAATCCGTTTTCAGAAACCCTGCGGACCTTGGCCTGCCGGGTTTTTTTCCCATCTATCACCATGCCTTGGGCCATGGCAGCCAGATCCTGGTCGCTGACAGGCCGCACAGCAAACACCAGATACTCTTTTTCATGGTCATGGGAGGGATGGGATAACCGGTTATGCAAGTCACCGTCATCGGTCAGTAGAACAAGCCCCACTGAATCCTTATCCAGTCGCCCCACAGGATAGACCCTCTTTTTTACCGGCACAAGGTCCAGGATGATTTTTGCATTTTTCTGGGAGCAGGTTGTGACAACCCCTTTGGGTTTGTTTACGGCAAGATAGGTATATTCGCGGTTTTTGTCCGACGTATAGTGAAGCTGCTTACCGTCAAGACAGATCTTTTCCTTTACCGGATCTGCCCGGGTGCCCAGTTCTTTTACAATAACCCCGTTCACCGAGACCCTGCCCTCAAGAATAAGGCTCTCGGCGCGTCTACGCGAACAAAGCCCGCAATGGGCTAAAATTTTCTGTAGTCGGATGCCTTGCGCTGTTTCAGGATCTATAATCTGCATTAATTTTCACATAGTTTTCACTGAAGTCACAGAACAGGAACTGATCCTGGCCATCTCCAAGATTGAGATCCAGGACAATGCTGATTTCATCCTTTTTCATTATCTCTGCTGCTTTTTCTTCAGCCCCTTTACCCTGCCACTGTCCGTTTTGAACCAGCAGGATATCACCAAAATACAAATCCATTTTATTTTGATCCACTGTGGCCCCGGATCTTCCGGCCGCCGCAGTGATTCGCCCCCAGTTTGGGTCCTGGCCGTAAATAGCTGTTTTGGTCAGGGGGGAATGGGCAATGGCTTCGGCCGCTGCAAATGCATCCTGTTGGGTCAATGCGCCTTTAACCGTGATAGAGGCAACTTTTGTAGCACCCTCTCCGTCTTTGACAACCTTTTTGGCAAGCTCATAGCAGACCTCATCTAAAACCGCTTGGAATACCCCAAAGGATTCATCATTGTCGATCACTGCCTGCCCTGCCCCGTTGGCCATACATACAAGGGTGTCGTTTGTGCTGGTATCCCCGTCCACTGTAATCCGGTTAAAGGAACGGGACGCAGCATGCGTCAGTGCCTGTTTGAGCAGACTGCTTGAAATGTCAGCATCCGTGACGATATAGGAAAGCATGGTGGCCATATCCGGCCGAATCATACCCGAACCTTTGGCAACTCCCATAACGGTAAAGCTCTTTTCCTCCCCGGATGTATTGCCGGATGTATTAATTGTCCCATTGCGGGACACCATTTTGGTGCAGGTGTCTGTGGTGAGGATAGCCCCGGCAAAATCTGCAATTGTACAAGAGTCAAGACTTCTCACAGCTTGTGGAATTTTTGCTTCAATTTTATCTATTGGCAAGGGCGCACCAATCACTCCGGTAGAAGAGACCAATACGTGTTCAGGATCAATTCTAAGGGCTTTGGCCACAAATTCAACGCATTGTTCTGCATGGGCGATTCCCTGTGCGCCGGTGAAACAGTTGGCATTCCCTGAATTGACCAGTATCGCCTGGAGCATGCCCTTTTGCATGATTTTTCTGCCAAGAATAACAGGGGCTGCAACCACCTGGTTTTGTGTAAACAATGCTGCGGCACTTGCAGGTTTTTCCGAATAGATCAGGCCAAGATCCAAGGATCTGCTTTTTTTAATTCCGGCACAAATTCCGGCAAATTTAAACCCTTTCATTTTTATTTTCCTTTTATTTCTTTAAGTCCATCTTAAAAAATTGACCATAAATTATAATTGGGTTTTAACCCCTTTGTAAACATAAGTAATAAAAAAATTAAAAACCCTGTTAAAAACCATTTGACACGATAAAAGTTACTGAGTATACACTCAAATAAAATGAGTATTCACTCAAAAGCTTAGAGGTGTTATGTCCAAAAAAGATGCCATACTGCAGGCTGCAACCGTGCTGTTTTCCAAAAACGGATTCAAAGAAACCTCCACCGCTGATCTGGCAAAAATGATCAATGTGGCGGAAGGGACCATTTTCTATCATTTCAAGACCAAGGAGAAATTATTCTTAGCGGTTCTTGAAAAGACCAAAAAAATGATCCTGGAGGAATTTGACTCATATATGGAAAATCAGCATTTTGACAGCGGCATGGGCATGATTGAACGTGCGGTCTCTTTCCATTTATACCTGGCCGGCAAGATGGAGAATCAGTTTCTTCTTTTGCACAGGTACTACCCCTACCAGATGGCAGAGGTAGTACCCCAATGCCGTAGATATCTGGAAGCCATTTACGACTGTCTTGTTTCCATCTATGAAGACGGTATCGAAATGGGGGTAAAGGACGGTTCCATTGATCCCCTGCCCGCCCGCAAAACCGCTTTGATTATCTTTTCCATGGTGGATGGGGTGGTCCGGTTTAAAACGTACAATCTGTACAATGCCAATTCGCTGTTCAATGAACTGGTAAGCTCCTGCAAACGCATGCTAAAGACTTAGACAATTAATTTAGAAAGGTATTCGACATGTTAACTAAAATACTGCCGTTCATAGAGTGGTTCAAGGATTACTCCCTGGGCAAATTCAGAATTGATTTTCTGGCCGGGCTCACTGTGGCCCTGGTGCTTATTCCGCAGTCCATGGCCTATGCCCAGTTGGCGGGCCTACCCGCCTATTACGGCCTTTATGCAGCATTTCTGCCCCCCATGATAGCTTCATTGTTCGGATCCAGCCGCCAGCTGGCAACCGGTCCTGTAGCCGTGGTCTCCTTGATGACCGCAGCAAGTCTTGAACCTTTTGCATCAGCCGGAAGTGAAGGCTTTATTACCTATGCAATTGTCCTGGCTCTCACTGTTGGTATTTTCCAGCTGCTGCTTGGCGTTCTTCGCCTGGGCCTTATTGTTAATTTTCTGTCCCATCCTGTTGTTAACGGTTTTACCAATGCTGCGGCAATTATTATCGGCACCTCCCAGCTCTCCAAGCTGTTCGGCGTATATGTAGACAAGGCGCCTCACCATTATGAAACCATTATACGGGTGATTGAAAGTGCCTTTCACTATACCCATCTGCCCACCCTTGCCATGGGGATTTTATCCATTGCCATCATGGTGGGGTTAAAACGACTGAATCCTAAAATGCCTTTCGTACTGGCTGCGGTTGCCATCACCACAATCATCTCCTGGGCCACCGGGTTCGAGCACAATGAAACCGCAGCTATTACCCAAATTATGGATGAAAAAATCCAAGAGGAGATCCAATCATTTAATATCACTATTCAGTCCATTAAGGATTTAAGTGTCGATCGTACAAAACTTACATCCGAGATAGAAAGCAGGCATGATGCCTCCACACTTGAGAAACTGGATTTACAGTACCAGGCCACAGTTCTTACCGCGAGAATAGATGCAGCCAAAGCCAAGGCTTCTGAAATTCGTACCCGACTGCGGGAGATACATTTCAGTGCTGTTGAGGATACGGGTAAAGGGATTGTGTTCTATAAAAAAGAGAGCCCGATGCCGGAGACCAGAGTGGATGACAGAGTATATCGTATCCGGATAGGTAATAAAGCCCTTGATACTAATGCCATAAACCTGTCCGGTGGCGGTGCGGTGGTCGGTGATATTCCAAAAGGGCTTCCAAAACTTGGTATGCCCGGTATTAATATTTCCATATTCCTTCAGCTTTTGCCCTATGCCATTATTATCTCCCTGCTCGGTTTCATGGAAGCGATTGCCATTGCCAAGGCCATGGCGGCCAAAACCGGTCAAAGGCTTGACCCCAATCAGGAACTTATCGGTCAGGGACTTGCCAATATCGTGGGCTCTATCGGCAAAAGTTATCCGGTATCCGGTTCTTTTTCCAGAAGCGCCGTCAATCTCCAGGCCGGCGCTGTTTCAGGCCTTTCCAGTGTCATAACAAGCCTTATGGTTATTATCACCCTGCTGTTTTTTACACCATTGCTTTACCATCTGCCCCAGGCAGTCCTTGCTTCGGTTATCATGATGGCGGTTATCGGGCTTGTAAACGTTTCCGGTTTTGTTCATGCCTGGCATGCACAGTGGTATGACGGCCTGATTTCCGTGATTACGTTTATTGTCACCCTGGCTGTGGCACCTCACCTTGAAAGCGGGATTTATATCGGGGTCGGCCTCTCCCTGGCCGTATTTTTATACAAAAGCATGCGCCCCAAAATCAGCCTTCTTTCCAGGGCCCAAGATCAGGCGCTCAAAGATTCTTGTGTGCATGAACTTGCCACCTGTAAGCACATACAACTGATCCGTTTTGAAGGCCCGCTGTTTTTTGCCAATGCCAGCTACCTTGAAGATGAAATAAACGACCGGATCCAGGCGTCATCCGATCTAAGGCACTTTATTATCGCCTGTAACGGTATCAATGATATCGATGCCTCGGGCCAGGAAGCCCTGGCCCTGATTATTCAGCGATTAAGAAGTGCCGGATACGGGGTATCGTTAAGCGGGGTCAATGATGCGGTTTACCGGGTACTTGCACGTACCCATCTGCTTGAAGAGATCGGGGTTCACAATATTTATCCCACCATGGAAACCGCGATTTCAAGTGTTCATCCACAGACTCATGACAATACCAAGGAAGATCAGTGTCCATTACTTGTAAACTGCCTGGGAACCCAATCAACTAAATAAAGGAGACATCCCATGTCTATACTGACATTTTTCAGCGGTTCATATTGCGGCAAATCGTCAATCATTTCAGATGTTATTGATCAAAGCGGATTTAAACTGCTCTCAGACAATGATCTGGTAGCTTCGGCCAGCCGGCTGTCCGGAATGCCCGAAAAGAAAATTGCCCGATCTTTTCTTGAAAAAACATCGGTGTTCAATAAGTTCACCCATGAAAAAGAGCGCGCCATTGCTTACCTGCGCCTTGCCATGGCAGAACTGATGTCCGAGGATAAATGCATGATAGAAGGGTTTACAAGCCTTTTGATCCCTGCATCCATAAGCCACGTATTAAGAATATGCCTGATTGCAGACAAAACCTTTCGAATTGAACAGGCCATGAAAGCGCATAACCTAAGTGAAAAAGATGCCGTCAGTCTGATATCAAAAAATGACGAATTATACAGTGCATGGTCAAATACACTGTATAAAATTATTGATCCCTGGGATGCTTCTCTTTACGATATGATTTTGCCCACGGACAAGATGACCAAAGATGAGGCGGTTGCCATGATTCTTGAAAATTTGAAAAATGAAGTGATTCAGCCCACCAAGACATCAAGAAAGGCAGTCGATGATTTTGTTCTGGCAGCCCGGGTGGAAGTGGCATTATCCAAAGAAGGCCATACGATTAGCGTCAGTGCCCGGGACGGCCTGGTTACCCTGACAATCAATACCAATGTGCTTCTTTTGGGAAGACTTGAAGAAGAGCTCAAAAATATTGTAAAACAGGTTGAAGGGGTATCATCGGTTGAAACCCGTATCGGCAAGGGTTTTTACCAGGCGGATATTTATCGCAGATTCGATTTCCAGGTCCCGTCAAAAGTACTTTTGGTGGATGACGAACGCGAATTTGTACAAACACTTTCCGAAAGACTACAGATGCGTGACATGGGTTCCGCTATTGCCTATGACGGTGAATCCGCTTTAAATCTTGTGGAAGCGGACGAACCTGATGTGATGATCCTGGATTTGAAAATGCCGGGTATTGACGGGATTGAAGTGCTTAAGAAGGTCAAGGCATCCAGGCCCGAAATTGAAGTCATTATTCTAACAGGTCATGGATCAGAGGCTGACAGGGAGATCTGCATGAAACTCGGGGCTTTTGCCTATCTTCAGAAGCCTGTGGACATAGAAGAGTTGAGCCTGAATTTAAAGGCTGCCAATGAAAAAATCCGGCAAAAACAAAAATAACCGGAATCTTGCAGGAACAGGATCATTATTATGGCTCAGGAAACTAAAAATACAGAGAAAAAAGCAGAAGGCAGGGGCCCAGGCCCCAAGCTGCCTATCGGAGAATTCCTTAATTACAAAAAAATATGGCTGCTCTCTTTTGGGCTGACAGCCGCATTTGCGATTATTCCTGTTATCTTTTTTGCCGTCCTGAATTACAACCTGACCCGGCAGTCTTTAGAAAATGATGCTGAGGCCAGAGCTTCCCGCCTGGCCTCCAATACCTGGCGATCTCTTTCCTCTTTTCTTAATGAGCGTAAAAATGCGTTAAACTACGTGGTGCGATCCAACTCATTTGAACAGCTTGGGAACATCCAGCAACTGGCAAATATCTTAGATTTTTTGCGCCAAAGCTTTGGGGGATTCACGGATATCGGCATTATTGACGCCACGGGTGTTCAAAGCACCTATGCCGGACCCCACGGACTTGCAGGCAAAAATTACAAGGATCAGCAATGGTTCAAGGAGGCCATGGCCCATGGAATTTCCGTAAGTGAGGTATTTCTAGGGTTCCGAAATGTTCCCCATATTTCCATTGCCCTGCGTCATACGGCACCTGATGACAGGCACTTCATTATCCGGGCCACCATTGAGCACCAGCTATCCGGAATTTTATCCGAAGTCAAGACAGCAGGTAACGGGGATGCCTTTTTGGTCAATGCACAGGGCGTGCTTCAAACACCGTCCCACCATTTCGGGAATGTGCTTGAAAAAACAAACATTTCTTTACCCCCTGCCACGGACCAAACCCATACCATGACCATTGCATTAGAAGATGGACAGGATTTGATCGCCGCGTTCAGGCATATACCCAATACGCCGTTCATCCTGGTGATACTTAAATCCAAACAGGTAATGATGTCTCCCTGGCATCACAGTCAGGTGACATTAATCCAGTATCTGGGCATCAGTATCTCTGTCATTCTTTTATGGATCGCGGCTGTGACCGGTTATTTTTTCCGGCGTTTAGAATATTTGGATCTTAAACGTTCCAAATATTTTCATATGGCTGAATATGAAAACAAGATGGCGTCCATAGGCCGGCTTGCCGCAGGTGTGGCGCATGAGATCAATAATCCTTTGGCCATTATCAATGAAAAGGCAGGGCTCATAAAGGATATGGCCCATTTCAAGCCGGAGCTGAAACAAGACCCAAGACTTCTTGAAACTGTGGATGTTATCCTTGGCTCGGTGAAGCGGTGCAGCAGGATTACACGCCAACTGCTCAGTTTCGGTCGCCAGACCCAGACTGCTCCGGTGCCCTTAGTCCTTAAATCCGTTCTTGATGAAGTGCTGGTCTTTCTGGTAAAAGAGGCGCAGTTAAAAAAAATTTTTATTGATATAGATGTGCCTGATACCCTGCCCCAAGTCATCGGCAACCGGGGTAAACTGCAGCAGGTTCTTTTAAACATAGTAAACAACGCATTTGCTGCCATGCCCCAGGAGGGGAAGCTTTCGATCAGTGCACAAAAAACGGACGAACCATTTGTCCGCCTTGATATAAGTGATAGTGGATGTGGTATTCCCCCTGAAAATATTAAACATATTTTTGAACCGTTTTTCTCCACAAAAACAAATCAGGGCGGCACCGGTCTGGGGCTTTCCATCACCTATGGCCTTGTCCAGGAGTTAGGTGGACGGATTAAAGTCGAAAGCAAGGTTAATGAGGGCACAACATTTATAATATATCTGCCCACAACAAAACAGAAAGAAGAGTGAACTATGCAGATACTTCTGGTCGATGATGAGAAGGAACTGGTCTCTACCCTGGCAGAACGCCTTGGGTACAGAGGAATTGACGCACACTGGGCCATCACGCCCAATGACGCCATCTCCATGCTGTCTAATCAAAGCTATGACATTGCGGTTCTCGATGTTCAGATGCCGGATATGAACGGCTTTGAGCTCAAGGAACAGATGGAGGCGATATGTCCTGAACTCAAGTTTATTTTTATGACCGGCCACGGGTCTGAAGAATGCTACTATGAAGGATGTTCCCAGACCGGAGAGGCTTTTTATCTTGTTAAACCTGTGGAAATTGACAATCTGATTGAAAAGCTCAACCAGGTCATGCTTGATGGAGGAAAAAGTTGAAACACACGGCTCAGGAAATAATAGATCAATACGGCCCAGCTTATTTCGGCCAAATGGGAGCATCCATATCCCATGATATTAAAAACTGCCTGGCGATCATCAACGAAAATGCAGGGTTGATGTCTGATCATCTTATGATGGCCCAAAAAGGCGTTCCACCCGATATTGATCGTTTTTCAGGAATTGTCCGGCGCATTGAAAAACAGATCGCCCGGGCTGATGGTATCTTGAAATCCCTTAACGCATTTTCCCACAGCATGGACAAGCCGGAACAACAGATAGATCTGGATGAGGCGGTGGGGCTTGTCCTGGGTCTTGGCGCCAGGATTATTGCCAATAGAGGCATTAAGGTGAATCATACCCAGGCTCCCGACAAACTTTATGTCAACGGATCACTTTTCTTTTTATTATCCCTGATCTGGTCAATTTTAGAAAATATAACAGAAAACCTTGCATCAAATGCCATTCTCAATATATTCTCTATGGAAGATGAGAATAAACAAATTTGTTTAAGCTTTCAGTGTGAACAGCCTTTTGCCTCTAATTTTGATCGACAGGCAAACAGTCAGGCATTGGCCTTATTAAAGGCGAAACTTGTATTGGATGATCAGTACACCAAGGCCGACCTGATATTTGGCAGATAACAAAATAATTTCAACAGACAACAGCTTCTTTAATATCAACTAATTAAAAGGAGACCCCGGCAATGAGTGAAAAAGTTTTAATTATAGATGACGAACAGGAGTTCACAGAAGCCCTGGCAGAAAGAATGACGAACCGGGGAATGACGGTGAGTACTTCGAGTTCCGCTATTGAAGGCCTGCAGAGCGTTGAAGAACAATCCTTTGACGTGGTCGTCCTTGATCTGCAGATGCCGGAAATGGATGGTATCGAAACCTTAAAAATCCTGAAAAAGAAAAGACCCGAACTTCAAGTGATTCTTTTGACCGGGCACGCCACGGTTGAAAAAGGTATAGAGGCCATGAAGCTCGGTGCCATGGATTTGCTTGAAAAGCCGGCTGACATGACGACCTTGACGGAAAAAATAAAAAAGGCCCAGGCCAAAAAAATGATCCTGGTGGAGAAAAAATCCGAGGAAAGAATTAAGGAAATCATAGAAACCCGGGGATGGTAGCTCCTAAGCCTTAAGCGGTTGGTCGATTTTTCAATGGACAAAGAAAAGGGATAAAAACATCGAACCCCGCTTTTATCCCTTTTAAAGTTACAGAGGATCAACAGGGAAAACCATCAGGTGTTTATCGGCCTAAAAAACAGAGATTGTCACGTGTAGTTTTATCCTCAAACATTTCGATTTTCTCAACCGAATTTTACACGCCAAGCGATCAATAAAGTAGTCAGCAACAGCTAGGTGTTCATAACATAGACACATTGTAAGGCCTCTAATTCCTCAAAATCTTTGAAGATGGCCGATTTACGGCGGCGGAGTCGCCGTGAACTCTGAACATCTACGGTTTGACCGTAGCATGTTTCTTGTTTGAATTGAGTAAGCTGTCCGTATGCCGTAACAACTGTAGTTCTAACAGGTTAAAGTCCTGAAGGAGGAATTATCCGTACGCCTTCTTAGCACCGGGAAGCAGCGTCTGGGTAACCAGAGGTTGTAAGTTTCTTATGGGCAAAGATGCAGGCCGTAACGAAAGTGAACCTATATGTAGCCTCGTCAACTAATTGAAGATGCCGACCTTTTGGACATCAAGGGAAGGCCGTAGTGCCTGGGAGTAGAAAACGGAAATCCTTTCAGGTGATCTTCCGGGGTAGCAGGGATGGCATGTATCGGAAGAATTGCAGTGCAGTGCGGGAGACCCAATGCGGTTACGGTGAAGGGCCGTTAACTGATGGATATAAGGAGATCCGAAATTCCATGGGGCTGTATTGGGAGTCGGAGGGGTTCATAGTACCGATTGAGGCTGAGGGACAACATAACCCCGGCCAAGGAAAGGGACCCTACTTTGTTCACGTAACTAACGAGCGGAGGATCAGGAGATTGCAATATGCTACTAACTCCGGATAGGATCAGGACGCTTCAGAGGAAGCTCTATTGTAAGGCCAAGCAGGAACCGGATTTTCGTTTCTATTCTTTATATGACAAGGTCTACCGGGCTGACATCCTTGGTCATGCCTATCGCCTTGCCCGGGCAAACAAAGGTGCACCTGGAATAGATGGTGTCAGCTTTAAGTCCATAGAGAAGGATGGAGGGGAAATCAAATTTGTGCAAAAGTTGGAATCCCAACTTACGCAAAGTGGAAAAGGGCGCAAGCCTTACAGCGAAGAACATCGGAAAGCCGTGTACGGGAGAACCGTATGCACGGTTTGATGAGGGAGCATTGAGGATGCAAGGCCTTTGGAACACGTAGTAGCCGCGTGCGGCAAGGCGTCTCGAATATAAAAAGGGCTGAAGAAACCGGCCGAATCAGTGCTCTACTCTACCCGGATTGATTCGGATTGATTTAATGTGTATCCTGAAAAAGGTCATAAGGAAGTAACAAAGGCACATAAACAAAGGGTGGTATCAGTTTCCATCAGCGGCGTTTTTTTAAGCATTCTTATTGGGCTATTTATTGTCAACAAGCTGCCTTTTATAATTTTTGCTTTCTACATTGTAATTAGCATAGTAACATTTGGTCTATATGCGGGAGACAAATCAGCAGCTCGACAAGGGAAGTGGAGAACTTCTGAGAGTACACTGCATCTTTTTTCCTTAGTTGGTGGGTGGCCTGGAGCTTTTATTACCCAGAGTCAACTGCGGCATAAGTCAAAAAAACTATCTTTTAGAGTTGTATTCTGGTTCACAGTTGTAATTAACTGTGGCATTTTAGGCTGGCTATTAACTCCCGAAGGCGCTCAACAGATAGAAAATCTGATAAGCGCCCTAAAAAGCATAAAATTGAGTTAACCAGCCACTACTTCGGTCTTGGTTCCCTCGCCGGTCAACGCACACCGATGAATCAAACTGCGTTTGCTTGATCGGCGCACGGCGCCGTTCAGCACCGCGATTAACTTTTTTTAATCCGCTCTTCGAGATCTGAAGGTGAAATAAAAATAAAAGTTCGCCCCTCTTTCAGCTTGCTTAAAAGATTTAATGTGTCCGACATGTATAATAAATCCTTTCTTGCAGTTTCATAGGAAATTCCATGTGAGTTGCGATGTTCGTTGATATTATAAATAAATCTTGGATTTTTCAGAGCATGACGGAGAATGGCTAATTGCCTAAAATTTAGCTTCCCTCCAAGGTGTTTGGCACTCCGTAATGTTTCTTGCGCCTCTTCAATATCCTTGGTCTTTTTTTCCAGATAAGCATGGAGGTCTTGAATGGCATTTCTAATAACTTCAAGTTGATGAATTATAAAATAGGTGGCATCATTGTCGTCAGTTTCCGTGTACAGGAATGCCCTGCCATACTGAACGGGTGCTAATTTCATAATTCGAGATATGGAAATAAATTCTGATAACCAATATCCTTGGCTTATCATTGACCAGTAAAATAATGCTCTTGCCGTTCTACCATTACCATCAACAAAGGGGTGGTCATAGGCCAACATGAAGTGAAGTATTATTGCCCTGATGACAGGGTGAATAAAACCCGCATCTGACTTATAATTGGCGAATTTACATAAAGATTCCAATCGTTTTTTTAATTCCGAGGCATTTGGTGGCGAATGTAAAATGTTATAACCAGTGTGATCAGATACATACACTTTATCATTTTCTGACCTGAAGACACCTGCTTTTTCTGGATCATCTAATGTCTTCTCAGTTAATATTCGGTGAAGTTCAAAAAGGAAGGAAGGTGTTAATTCATCATCTTTAAACTCCCTTATAAACTGCATCGCATGAAAATTATTCAAAATCATCTGTTCGCTTTTATCTTTTGGGCCCCTTCCTTGCCTGATCATTTCTTTTGCAACGTGTCTTGTAGTGGAGGCACCTTCTAATTGACTGGAATTTATCGCTTCTTCGACAAGCGATTTGATTAAATATGTATTTTGCATACCCTGATTTGCAATGGGTTGATTGGCGGTAATAGTTCCGGCTGCATTCATATCAAGCCAGTGCAAATCACGATTGACGGCATCAGGAGTACAGAATTTAAAAGGCTGATTAGATTTATCGTATAATGGAAGTGTCGTGAATAGATTTTGTCTTTTAAATCTAATGATGGCCCACCATTCTTCGCTGGTTAATTCATCTGGTGGCGTTAAATGTCTAAGTTTGTCCCAATGAAGATATCGGCCCTTTTCATCTGTTATGCTTGCATCGAAAGCCTTGGCAAAAAGCTCTCTTCTTTCTGTAATGGTTTTTATAAAATCAGGTGGACTGACTGGGATTTTCATGGTCAATAGTATCCTGTTAAATATTTAATTTCCTATGAATGGTCTGTTTCTCTTCCATGATGCCAGAATTGTCTCTGCAGCGATCTGTGCTCCACCCTGTTTTTGTGAAATATAATGACTCACCGCATCAATACGGGTTTTCCGGTTTCCTGATTTTACCAGGTGTCTGCACATGGTTTTAACCACATGCTGCCGGTTTTTGCATCGGGTTACGGCACCCGTATTGAAGATCTCTTTTCCTACCCAGGCAAAATCCTGCCAGTGGGGGCCGATGATTGTGGGAATGCCCAATGCTGCAGGCTCCATGAAGTTTTGTCCCCCTAAGGGCACAAGACTTGCGCCGACAAAAACCACGTGGGCATGTTTGTAGGCCTGATACAGATCGCCAAACCTGTCCCAGAGGATAATTGCCGGGCCGGTTAGAACGGATGATATCTGTGAGCCTTTGTAAACCTTGAGGCCGTTGTTGTTCAATTTTTTTAATAATGGCGCTATCCGGTGCACATGCCTGGGGAACAGGGCAATCACCTGGTTCGGCACCTCTTTTTTTAATCCTTTGACCATGTCAATGATCTGCTTTTCTTCCTGACGGCGGAAGGAGGCAAGAATAGAGAGGGGCAGTTGCCGGGGTACAATTGCAGCCAAAGCTGAAACGTCACTATCCGTATCGGTTTTTTGAAATTTCATACGGTCAAATTTGATGTTATCCATGATCCCGATATGGGTATGGGAAAACACCTGGGAAAATCTTTGGGCATCCTGGTCAGAGATGGCAAGGATGCGCTCCGGGGCAAAACAGCGCCAGAACGCTTTGGTGAGCCTGTAATACCGGCTGCTTTTTCTGGACAACCTGCCGTTGATGATCAATACCCTGGTATGATTTCTTTTTAAAGCATAAAGATGGGCCGGCCACAGTTCTGTTTCCAGCAGAACCATGACGGCAGGATTGACCTGGTACACTGCTTTGTCCATGGCCTTTGGGCTGTCAAGGGGGAATATATCAAAGCACAGGCTGATATGGGGTGAATACTCTTTTTGAGACAACGCTTGTGTCAGAATCTCCATGCCCTGCTCCGTGTTTGTGGTCAACAGAATGGTGACCGGCCTGTCCACGTCAAGGGCCTTTATGATGCATACGGCAAGGTAAGCCTCTCCGGCTGATGCTGCCTGTATCCAGATATCTGCCGGTTCAAGGTGAACCGGATTGATGCGCCTGTCAAAGGTTGGTGCAAGCCTTGGGTGCTTTTTCAAAAAAGGCAGGGCCGCACTCCACAGCATATTGTAAAATTTGAAAAAATTGGGTATAAAAGCACACTTTGTCATGGGAGGCTATGCTCTCATGTTTTTTGACACTTGACAATAGAATCTGTAAAGCAATTGTCCCCGCCCATGAAATCAAAAAAAAACAGCTTGTCTATAGAACGCAGGCAAAAGATTATCCGGATGGTGTTTGCACACTGGAAACGGATTGCCCTGGCCGCGTTATGTATGGTGGTGGTTGCCGGCGCCAACGGTAGCATGGCTCTCCTGGTGAAACCTGTCCTTGATGATATTTTCATTGCCAGGGACAATACCAAATTGTTGCTTATCCCCGGCCTTGCCGTCCTGGTTTTTTTCCTGAAAGGGGTCGGCTCATACGGGTCGGACTACCTGATGAATCATGTGGGGCAGCGTATTATCCGCGATTTTCAGGACACTCTTTATGAAAAGATCATGAATCTGCCCATTGCATATATCCACAAGGAAAAGACCGGGGCGCTCATGTCCCGGATCACAAATGATGTCAATATCATTAAAGGCATGGTCTCCACTGCCGTTATCAGCCTGTTCAGGGACTCTTTTTCCGTTGTGGCGTTTTTGTTTGTTATTTTTTACCGGGACTGGAAACTTGCGTTGGGCGCCTTTATTGTCCTGCCCGTGGCCTTTTATCCGATTGTCATATTTGGCAAAAGAATCCGCAAATTTTCCACAGGATCCCAGGAAACCATGGCAGATCTTAACTCCTTTCTGCATGAAACCTTTTCCGGGGCAAAAATCATTAAAATTTTCAACCTTCAGTCCTTTGAAACGGCCAGATTTAAGGAAAAAACCAGAGAATTGTTCCGTCTGGAGATGAAAAAGGTGATGACACGGGCATTGTCCTCCCCGGTGATGGAATTTTTAGGCGGGTTGGGCATTGCTTTTGTAATCTGGTTTGGCGGGATGCGGGTAGTTAACGGGACGTCCACTCCCGGTGTGTTTTTTTCTTTTTTGACTGCCGTGATGATGCTTTATGACCCGGTGAAGAAACTGTCCAATCTGAACAACACCATCCAGGAGGGGGTAGCTGCGGCATCCAGGGTTTTTGATGTGCTGGAAACCCGCAATGATGTGAAGGACAAATCCGATGCCCGCCCCCTTGAGGCGTCATCCTGTGATGTGGTTTTTGAAAACGTCTCCTTTGCCTACGGTCCTGACGAACCTTTGGCCTTAAAGAACATCAATCTTAAGGCCGCACCCGGGGAGACCCTGGCGCTAGTCGGCATGAGCGGCGGCGGAAAAACCAGCCTGGTGAACCTGATCCCAAGACTTTATGATGTGACCGGCGGCGGTGTTTTTGTCGGCGGCTGCGATGTTCGGGACCTGACAATTGCGTCCCTCCGGGACCATATTTCCATTGTCACCCAGGAACCCATTTTATTTAACGAGACCGTGCGGGACAATATCCGGTATGGAAAAATGGATGCAGATGATGCAGCGGTTGAAGCGGCAGCCAAGGCCGCCTTTGCCCATGATTTTATCTGCGGTTTTCCCAAGGGGTATGATACCGTCATCGGAGAGCTTGGTTCTCGTCTGTCCGGTGGGGAAAAGCAGCGAATCTGCATTGCAAGGGCGCTTTTGAAAAATGCGCCGGTGCTGATTTTAGACGAGGCAACATCCGCCCTGGATTCCCAGGCGGAGAAAGTTGTGCAAAAGGCTTTGGAAAATCTGATGACGGGCCGTACCTCCTTTGTCATTGCCCACAGACTGTCCACCATAGATTACGCCTCCCGGATTATTGTGCTCAAAGACGGCGCCATTGTTGAACAAGGATGTCATGATGACCTGATGGCTGCAAAAGGTTTTTATCATAAACTGCAGTCCATGCAGACTATAAAAAATTAACACCATTCAAGGAGATACTGCCATGGCTGTATCAAAGGAACTACTCGAAATTCTGGTTTGTCCCAAATGCAAAGGTCCGGTGGAACTGACCGAGACAGAGGACGGTCTGGTATGCAACGCCTGTGCTCTCAAATACGAAATCAGGGATGATATTCCCATTATGCTTATTGATGAGGCAATCCCCGTTAAAAAATGAGTACGCCTAAAGCACCGGTACCGGCCAAGCTTGTGATGTCGGTTTTCATGAAAGATAAGACGGTCCTGGAATCGGTCTTCCCACGCCTTGAAGCTGTGGGCGGTCCCGTGGATATGATCTCACCCTGGCTGGATTTTGATTTCACGGATTATTATTACAGGGAAATGGGGGAACCGTTGTTTCGCAGGCTGATTGCATTCAAGCCGCTCATGGAACAGGAGGCACTTGCTTCGATTAAACTTGCCACCAACCGGATTGAATCGGACTGTCTGGAACAGAACAACAGAACCATCAACATTGATCCGGGGTATCTTTTGGCTTCCCGGTTTATCCTGGCTACGGGAAAGGAGTATTCCCACAGGATTTACATAGGGCAGAAAATTTATGCCGACCTGACGTTAATGTACACCAAAAAAGGCTTTAAATCCCTGGAATGGACTTATCCGGATTATGCGTCCCCTGCTGTGCTCAAATTTTTAGGCCAGGTGAGGCAGAAATATCTTTCGGATCTTAAGGCTCATGATTAAATGCCATAAAAGGATGATTGTATGATAAAAAGCATGACTGCTTTTGCCAAAGTGTCACATACTCTGGATACCCTGACTGTAGAGATGACCGTTCGCGCCTATAATTCCCGTTCTCTTGATTTTTCGATCTATCTGCCCGAAACCTGCCAGGGCTTTGAAGATGAGATTAAAAAAATCATGGGGCAGTTGCATACCCGGGGCAGAATAGAGATCCGGGCAACTCTTACGGACCAGTCCCTGGACCAGGATCTGTTTGAGGTGGACATGATCAAGGCTAAAGCCTATTATAAAGCACTGAAAACGGTCCGGGACAGCCTTTGCCTTTCCGGTGACATTGCCTTGGAAAGCGTGCTCGGCGCCAAGCAAGTCATTGTGGCTGCAAAGCCTGAAGTCAACATGGCGCTTCTTCGTTCCGCGCTGTGTGAAACGACCCGGGCTGCGGCGCAGGCAATTGACCGCATGCGAAAGAGCGAGGGGGACAACCTGTACCAGGATTTAACCCGTCGTATTTCCGACATTGAGCAGCGCATGGCAGGTATTGAAGAACAGGCCAGAACCATACCTGAAGTTTACAAGGCCCGGCTTAAGGAACGCCTGGCCGTGCTGACTGCCGAGGACGGGGATTTTTTTGATCCGGTCCGCCTGGCCCAGGAAACAGCTCTTCTTGCGGACAAAAGTGATGTATCCGAGGAGATTGTCCGGGTGCACAGCCACATTAAAATGTTCCGGGAGGTCATGGATGAAAATGAGTCCCAGGGCAGAAAGCTCAATTTTCTGATCCAGGAGTTTAACCGGGAATTTAACACCATTGGTTCCAAAGCCGGTAATGCAGCCTTGTCCCATGCTGTGGTAGACCTGAAATCCGAGCTGGAAAAGATCCGGGAGCAGGTCCAGAATATTGAGTAGAATTGAGAAGAGGAAACCTATGGAACAGCCACTTTTGAACATTGGTTTTGGCAATACGGTGGTGGCAGAACGGGTGGTGGCTATTTTATCCCCGAACTCGTCGCCCATGAAGCGGGTCAAGGATGAAGCCCGGGAGGATCGGCGTCTCATTGACGTGACCCATGGCAGAAAGACACGGGCCATCATCGTGACGGATTCCAACCACGTGATTCTGTCCGCGATTCAGGCGGAGACGGTTTCCTCACGCTTTGAGGCACTGATCCAAAACCCCGGCGCACCCCAGGAGGAATAGGGCATGGCGGCAAAACTTTTTATTGTTTCTGCACCCTCGGGTGTCGGCAAGACAACCCTTGTTAAAGAACTTTTGAAGCGGTGTCCGGACCTGGTATATTCCATTTCCCACACCACCCGCGCCCCCCGGAAGGGGGAGGTTCACGGAAAAGATTATTTTTTTACGGATAAGGCTCAATTCATGGAAATGGTGGAATCCGGCCAGATGCTGGAATGGGCACAGGTCCACGGCAATTGCTACGGCACCTCCGGCGCTTTTGTTCAAGAACAGCTTGCCGCAGGGCAAAGCGTTCTATTGGATATTGACGTCCAGGGAGGGCGTCAGATTATGGATTTCGGCTTGGATTCAGTTTCCATATTCATCATGGCCCCGTCTTTAGATGTGCTTGAACAGCGGTTGCGGGGGAGGGGAACCGATACCGAAGAGGTGATCCGCACGCGCCTGGAGAATGCAATAGGGGAAATTGCCCAGAAATCCTTTTATACCCATGTGGTGGTCAATGATGTGCTGGATGAGGCGGTTGCCGAACTTATCGCCATTGTTAAACAGGAAACGGTAGGCTGATGGCCGGCAAATCAGCTTCCCCCGGCCGGAGGCGCAAACCCCGCGGCCAGGGAGGAAAAAGTGAACCTCGAAATCCCGGGGATAAAGAGATTCTTTACGGATACCATTCGGTATTTGAAGCCCTGAAGGCCGGCCGCCGTAAATTTGAATCCATCATGGTATATGAGAACCGCTCTGATAAACGGTTACAGGCCGTGGCAGATCTGGCCGGGGAAAAACAGGTGGCTGTCCAAACCCTTTCCGGTGAGGAGTTGGACCGGTTGGCCGGATTTGGCCGTCACCAGGGCATTGCCGCCAGAGTCTCTTCCTTTCCGGTCCAATCAGTCTCTGCGCTGCTCAAACTGATTGAAGGTCGGACAGAGCCGTTTTTTATTCTTATTCTTGAAAGTATTGAAGATCCTCAAAACACCGGTGCGTTGATCCGCACCGCCCTGTGTGCCGGCGTTGATTATATTGTGATGCCAAAGGACCGCTGTGCCCTCCCGTCCGCCGGAGTATCCCGAAGTTCAGCCGGGGCCATGGAGCATGCCCCCATTTTTTTAGCCATCAATCTGTCGATTCTCATTCATGACCTTAAAAAATATGGGGCATGGGTGTCCGGTCTGGATGCCGGTGGCGATAAAGGTCTTTTTGACGCAGACCTGACCGGCAACCTGGCCCTTGTGGTGGGAGGCGAGCACACCGGGCTGCGGCCCGGGGTTATAAAAGCGTGTGATTTTATCCTGTCCATTCCCATGGAGACCCGTATTACTTCTCTGAATGCATCCGTGGCAGGCGGCATTGCCATGTTTGAGGCCCGGCGTCAGCGTCTGGGCATCAATTTCGGATGATAAAAAAACTGGTCAAAGCCACCGGGGCAGGGGTTTGTGCACTGGTGTTTCCGGACAAATGCCTGGGATGCGGCAAATATATTAAAAAAAACGCTGACAACCCGTTAAGCAAGTGTTTCTGCCACAGATGTCTGGGAGAGGTTTTACCGGTATTTGATCACCCTTTTTGCCCTGCCTGCGGCCATTGTTTTGAATCCGGACCTGATCACCTGTGTGAAGCATGTTTGAAAACACCCATGGTGATGGAGAGTGTCCGGGCTGCATTTATCTATAAGGAGTTAATACAAAAGGCCCTGGGGTTGTTCAAATACCAGTCAAAGCTCAGTCTGGCCCGTCCCTTTGAACGTCACCTGTTCCAGGCCTTTGCCACCCATTTTGACATGAATGGTTTTCATTTGATTGTGCCCATTCCCCTCCATGTCTCAAAGGCTAAAAAGCGCGGATTCAACCAGTCCTATTTGCTTGTCCGGAATTTTCCCCGGTTGTACAGGGATGCCTATGGCCGGCCGGCGCCATGGTGCATTGACATCCGCTGCCTTGCCCGGGTCAGGGCAACGGTCAGCCAGACCGGCTTAGACCATAAAGCCCGGAAAAATAATCTTACCCAGGCCTTTGCCTGTCCTAAGCCGGACTATATCCAAGGTAAAAATATCCTTTTAGTAGATGATGTGTTTACCACAGGAGCCACCTGCAATGCCGCGGCCCAGACCCTTATGAATGCAGGGGCTGCCGGTGTGTCTGCCCTTGTTCTGGCCAGGGCTTAATTGGGGTTTGAGCTGTTTTTAATTGAAGGAAGGTAAAAAAAAATAGCACTGTAATAATTTGAATTTATTTCTATAATGCTTTCAAAGGCTCTATATGATTCGACTCGAAGACCTTAAACCCAATGCCTCATTGCGAGGGCTTTTACCCGATAGTCTGGTAACTGTAGTCAATATTCAATGGTATGGTTCCGAAGCCTTGGAACTGACCTATAAAACACCAAATGGCAGGGTGGCAAATGAACTGGTCTATCGCAGCGATGAACAACGACTTGATCTGGTCGAACAAGGGCGTCCATGGGGTTTCGATGGAGACGGGGCCATGTTCCGGCTTGTTTCAGAGGCGCACCGTATCAATCTTGCCCATCTTTTTGATCCGGTTCTGGCGGTTCATACCTCTCTGGTCGATCCCTTACCCCACCAGATTACTGCTGTTTATGGAGAAATGCTTCCCAGGCAGCCGCTACGCTTTCTTCTGGCCGATGACCCGGGTGCCGGGAAAACCATCATGGCGGGGCTTCTGATTAAAGAACTGATCGCGCGGGGAGATCTTCAACGCTGCCTGATCGTCTGTCCGGGCAGTCTTGCTGAACAATGGCAGGATGAACTTTACCGTCGATTCTCCCTGCCGTTTGAAATATTGACCAATGATAAATTTGAAGCCGCCCGCACCGGCAACTGGTTTCTTGAAACGAACCTGGTCATTGCCCGCCTGGATAAGCTCTCGCGCAATGAAGATGTTCAGCAGAAACTAAAGGCCCAGGATTGTCAATGGGATTTGGTCGTCTGTGACGAGGCGCATAAAATGTCAGCAACGGTATTTGGAACAGAGGCAAAATACACCAAGCGCTATCGGCTTGGGCAGCTTTTATCAAGCCTTACCCGGCATTTTTTATTAATGACTGCGACCCCGCACAATGGAAAAGAGATTGATTTTCAGTTATTCATGGCATTGATAGATGGGGATCGCTTTGAAGGACGTTTCCGGGATGGTGTTCATTCTGCCGATGTGTCTGATCTCATGCGGCGCATGGTCAAGGAAAATCTTCTCAAATTTGATGGCACACCACTGTTTCCTGAACGTATTGCCTATACGGTTCCCTACCGGCTTTCCGATGAAGAAGCGTCTCTCTATAAGGCAGTTACTGAATATGTCCGCGAAGAGTTCAACCGGGTGGAAGCAGTTGAAAACGGCGGCCGGAGAGGAACAGTCGGATTTGCTTTAACCATTCTCCAACGCCGTCTTGCATCTTCTCCCGAGGCCATTCATCAATCGCTTCGGCGCAGAAGGGAAAGGCTTGAAAGCCGTTTGAGGGAATTGGAAGTGCTCGAGCGTGCCGGCAGAACCGGGAGCATCCTTTCTGACCTGTTGCCGATCCTGGATGCAGAAGAGGTGGAGGATCTTGAGGATGCACCGGATGATGAGGTCGAAGTCGCAGAAGCAGAAATCCTTGACCAGGCCACAGCCGCACGATCGCTCCAGGAGCTGAAGGCCGAGATCCGGACGCTCCGGCATATTGAATCCATTGCCCTCAACGTCAGAAACAGCGGTGCTGATACAAAATGGCTGCAACTGGCAAGCCTTTTACATGAAATTTTTACGATCCGGACTACAGAAGATGCAGTGCTTGAAGAGGTTAAACCTTATGGTGCCCGGCCTATTCCACCTCACAAGGCTTCTGTTCATCAGAAACTGGTTATTTTTACCGAACACCGGGACACGCTTAACTATCTGGAAAATAGAATCACGGCTCTGCTGGGAAGAGAATCCGCCGTTGTTGTCATTCATGGTACGATTGGCCGCGAGGAACGCCTGAAAATACAGGAAGCCTTCCGGCATGATCCAAAAGTCCAGGTCCTGCTTGCCACTGATGCTGCAGGCGAGGGCATCAACTTACAGCGCGCCCACTTGATGATCAATTATGACCTGCCCTGGAACCCCAACCGGATTGAACAGCGATTCGGCCGGATCCACCGTATCGGCCAGACTGAAGTCTGCCATTTATGGAACCTTGTGGCTGAAGAAACCAGAGAGGGCGATGTCTATCGTAAGCTTCTGGACAAACTGGAGCAGGCCCGCCAATCCCTTGGCGGCCAGGTATTTGATGTCCTGGGCAAACTGCAGTTCGAAGGGAAACCCTTGCGAGATCTGCTGATCCAGGCCATCCGGTATGGAGAACAGCCTGAGGTGATGACCTATTTAACCACTGTTCTGGACCATGCCCTGGACCGGGAACAATTGCGAGACCTCCTTGATGAACGGGCCCTGGCCCATGATGCCATGGATGCCGGCAGAATTCGAAGGGTACGCGAAGACATGGAGAGAGCCGATGCCAGGCGTCTGCAACCCCATTATATTGAATCCTTTTTTAGGGAGGCATTCCAGAAACTTGGCGGAACTGACCGGCAACGGGAACCCCGGCGGTATGAAATTACCCATGTGCCTGCCGTCATCCGGAACCGGGACCGTCTGGTCGGCATGGGTGAGCCGGTTCTTTCCCGATATGAGCGGATCACCTTTGAAAAAGAATTGATCAATCCCCAGGGCCAGCCCCTTGCGGCATTTGTATGTCCCGGGCACCCGCTTCTGGATGCAGTAACAGATCTGACAC
Organism: Desulfobacter postgatei 2ac9; assembly: GCF_000233695.2. NCBI lineage: Bacteria > Pseudomonadati > Thermodesulfobacteriota > Desulfobacteria > Desulfobacterales > Desulfobacteraceae > Desulfobacter > Desulfobacter postgatei. Next base: position 2,523,514 of record NZ_CM001488.1, read on the forward strand.
TGGAACGGCACAAGGATCTTCTTAAACGGGGGGCTGTCCTGGTCGATGACCATGATGCAGGCACCTGTCCCCGGGTCCTTTTTTATCTGGCGCATGCCATCCAGGATGCCGGCACCACCCGATCCGGGGACCGCCGCATTATTTCAAAACAGATGCTTTATGTGGAACTGGACGCGGATGGTCACAGCCGGCATATGCATTATGCACCCTATCTTGATTTCAGGCCTTTAAAAGAGGGAGAGCCTTCCGTTGAGGATCTTCTTTCAAGACCTGAATGCGGCTGGATCGACCGGGAACTTGAACACAAGGCCCAAGGGTATGCCATTACCCATGTGGTCCCCGAGCATTTGGCAGAAGTAAAACAAGGGCGGATTGCCCTGATCGGCAAAACAGAGGCGGCCGTCAAAGAGCGGCTCACAAAGGAAATCACCTATTGGGATCACCGGTCAGAACAGCTTAAACTGCAGGAGCAGGCCGGGAAAGTCAATGCCCGCCTGAATTCAAACGAAGCCCGTAAACGGGCAGATACCCTGCAGGCCCGCCTGCAGAAAAGGCTTGAAGAACTCAAGCTGGAAGCCCGGATCTCACCTTTGCCACCCGTGGTGATGGGAGGGCTTTTGATCATTCCTTCAGGACTGATCCGCAACATGACCGGTCACACAGAAGAAACTCCGGAAACCATAAGCCGGGCCAGGGATACCCAGGCGGCTGCTGCCAAAGCACGATCCGTGATCATGGATATTGAGCGCAGCCTCGGTTTTGACCCCATTGACCGGGAAACGGAAAAACTGGGCTACGACATTGAAAGCCGTATCCCCAATACCGGCAAGCTGCGGTTTATTGAGGTTAAAGGCCGCATCACCGGGGCACAGGCGCTGACCGTTACCCGCAACGAAATTCTTTATTCCCTGAACAAACCCGATGATTTTATTCTGGCCATTGTGGAATTCATGGGGAACGATGAGCACAAGGTCCATTATCTGCGCCAGCCCTTCCAGCGGGAGCCTGATTTTGGCGTGACCAGCGTCAACTATGCTTTTGCTGAACTTCTGGCCCGGGCGGACAATCCATCATGATTATCATGATAAAAAAAATGATGACAATGGGATTGTTGGGTGTTATTGTAACCTCAATACTGAATCTGAATAACACCCGCCACGCCTCCTGGGGTCTTGACCCCGAATGCGCACCCCGGCGGGTTACTTATTTTTGGGGGAAGGCGTGAAATATACCAAGCCCCCGCTGACCATTGACGACCAGATCAATTTGCTGACGTCCCGGGGAATGACCATACCCGATCCTGCCCGGACTGCCCGCTATCTCTCCCATATCAGTTATTTCCGCCTTCGCGGTTATTGGATTCCTTTTGAAAAGGGGGATAATGGGAAAGACCATCATTTTAAAGCAGGCACATCCTTTGACAATGTTCTTGATCTCTATATTTTTGACAGAAAATTTCGCCTCCTCATCCTTGAAGCCATTGAACGGGTGGAAGTCTCCCTGCGGGCTCATTTTGCCAATGAACTGGGAGTCTGTTATGGCAGCCATTTTTATCTGGATGCAGACTATATTCATAATACACGGATTCAATCAGGCCTGATTGACTCTCTTAAGGCTGAAATAGACCGAAGCACCGAGCTTTTTATTGATCATTACCGCAAGACCTATGATGATCCTGCCATGCCCCCCATCTGGGCCGCTGCAGAGGTCATGTCATTTGGTCAGCTTTCCTTGTGGTTTAAGAATCTTAAAACCCGCAGCGATCGGAACCGTGTGGCCAAATCCTATGGCATTGATGAGGTCATATTACAGTCATTCATGCACCATTTGACGTTTATCCGGAATATCACCGCCCATCACGGCCGGCTCTGGAACCGCCGCATGACCATCACCATGAAACTGCCCAGAACACCCAGGGCACTTTCTGCCATGCTTAACCCGAAAACCGAACGGTATATTGGAAACACTGCGATCATGCTGGGATATTTTCTTAAATTGATCAGTCCGGGAACATCCTGGCCTGAAAGAATGCGAAAACTGATTCAGGACTCCCCGGGTATTCGACCTTCAGCCATGGGATTCAATGAAAATTGGACAGATCTGCCTGTGTGGGATACCAATAAAAGAGAATAGAATAAATATATGAAAAAGAAACTCATTGAAGTGGCCTTGCCTTTGGATGCCATTAACAAGGCTTGTGCCCGTGAAAAATCCATCCGCCATGGCCATCCGTCCACGCTTCATCTCTGGTGGGCCAGACGCCCCCTGGCCGCAGCCCGGGCTGTGATTTTTGCCCAGATGGTGGATGATCCGTCCGGATATCCAGACCTGTTCCCCACAGAAAAAGCCCGGGAAAAGGAACGCCAGCGCCTGTTTAAAATTATCGAGGATCTGGTGTTGTGGGAGAATACCACCAACGAGACGGTCCTGCAAAAGGCCAGGGATGAAATCTGGCAGAGCTGGCACCGCACCTGTGCGCAACATGCTGATCATCCAAGGGCAGAAGAATTGTTTAACCGCTATGTTCTGCCCGCTTTCCATGATCCCTTTGCCGGCGGCGGGTCCCTGCCCCTGGAGGCCCAACGCCTGGGGCTGGAAAGTTATGCCTCGGATCTCAATCCCGTGGCGGTGCTCATCAACAAGGCCATGATCGAAATCCCGCCCAAATTTGCCGGGAAACCACCGGTAAACCCGGACTGGCAGAATAAACCCGAGAGAGAAAAGGCCCTGTCTCTCTGGAAGGGTGCCCAGGGCCTGGCCGAGGATGTCAGATACTATGGGAAATGGATGCGGGATGAGGCGGAAAAACGCATCGGCCACCTGTACCCCAAAATTGAAATCACAGATGAAATGGTCAAAAAAAGACCGGATCTGAACCCCTATGCCGGTAAAAAACTCACTGTGATTGCCTGGCTCTGGGCCCGTACGGTGAAAAGTCCCAACCCGGCCTTTGCCCATGTGGATGTGCCGCTGGCTTCCACCTTCATGCTTTCCACCAAAAAGGGCAAGGAAGCCTATGTGGAGCCGGTGATTGAAAATGGGGGGTATCGGTTTGCGGTGAAGGTGGGTAAGCCTGAGGATGATATAGCTGTAAAACTTGGAACATCGGCAGGCAAACGGGCAGGATTTAAGTGTCTGATGTCCGGAACGCCATTGCCCTATGATTACATCCGGTCTGAAGGGCAGGCTGGTCGCATGGGGGAACGAATGATGGCCATTGTTGCAGAAGGTGTGCGTGGGCGGGTGTATCTTAAGCCGACACCGGAAATGGAAGCCATTGCTTTGACCGCAAAACCTGAATGGAAGCCGGATACACCAATGTATGGCAAGTGTCGCGTCAATGTATCCAACTATGGATTGGATGTTTACGGCGATCTTTTTACCCCTCGCCAGCTTGTGGCCCTGACAACCTTCTCCGATCTGGTGCAGGAAGCCCGTGAGCAAGTAAAACAGGATGCTGTTAAGGCGGGTCTGTCTGATGATGGCAAAACACTGGATAAATTGGGCGATGGGGCTGAGGCCTATGCTGATGCAGTGGCAGTATTTTTAGGGTTTGGAGTGAGCAAGACAAGCAATCGTTCGAGCTCGATATGTACTTTTAAGAGTGGAGTACAGTGCCCCGGAGATACTTTTGGTAGGCAAGCGATACCTATGTCCTGGGATTATGCAGAAGCCAATATAGTGAATGGTCCAAGCGGCTCATTTGAAAGCATGATGAAAAATGTTGTTGCTGGATTGCTTTCAAACGGTACAACGAATGGCACAAGAGGCTTGGCAAGGCAACAAGATGCTTCAAAACAATCGATTAGTGCAACAAAAATCGTCTCCACAGATCCTCCCTATTATGACAATATAGGCTATGCTGATTTGTCTGATTTTTTTTATGTTTGGTTACGCCGTTCTCTAAAATTGACCTTTCCAGAACTTTTTGCCACGCTTGTTGTACCAAAGGAAAGAGAATTGGTGGCCACACCTTACCGTCATGGCAGCAAAAAAAAAGCTGAAGCTTTCTTCCTTGAGGGAATGTCCCAGGTTATGCACCGGCTCTCAGCTCAGACACATCCAGCTTTCCCGGTTACCATTTATTATGCCTTTAAACAGTCTGAGAGTGATGGTGCAGATGGCCTAACCAATACCGGTTGGGATACTTTTTTAGATGCCATTATCAAAGCTGAATTCGCAATCAGTGGAACTTGGCCAATGAGAACTGAGCGTGAGAATCGTAAAATTAATCAAGGCACCAACGCTCTTGCCTCCAGCATCGTCTTAGTCTGCCGAAAGCGATATGTTGATGCCCCCATTGCCACCCGCAGGGATTTTGTGGCTACCCTCAAATCCGAATTGCCCCAGGCCCTTGCCCATCTCCAGCGCGGTAATATTGCACCCGTGGATCTGGCCCAGGCGGCCATCGGTCCGGGCATGGCGGTTTACACCCGGTATTCAAAAGTTCTGGATGCCAAAGGCACCCCTCTTACGGTTCGCGAAGCCCTGTCCCTGATCAACCAGACCCTGGATGAAGCCCTGGCCGAGCAGGAGGGGGATTTTGATGCAGACAGCCGCTGGGCCCTGACCTGGTTTGACCAGATGGGGTTTGCTGAAGGTGATTACGGGATCGCAGAGCAGCTTTCCAAATCTAAAAATACCAGCGTGTCCGGCATGGTGGAGGCCGGGATTCTGGTATCCAGATCCGGGAAAGTTCGCCTTTTGACACCGGCTGAACTGCCCCAGGGCTGGGACCCTGAAACCGACAAACGGCTCACGGTCTGGGAAATGGTGCATCAGCTCATCCGCGCCCTTGAAACCGGCGGAGATTCAGCCGCAGCCATGCTTGTGGCCAAACTGGGTGCACAGGCCGAGACGGCCCGGGAACTGTGCTACCGCCTTTATACCCTTTGTGAACGAAAAAAACGGGCCAATGAGGCCATTGCATACAATAGTCTGGTGCAGAGCTGGCCGGAAATTATCCGGCTGGCAGGTGAAGAAAAAGACAAGAAACCTCAAGACGAACAATCTGAAATGTTCTGACAGGAGATCCCATGGCAATTACCAACCACGAACGCGTCGGCAAGGCACTGGCGTCGCTTAAAAAAGGGCTGGGGCCCTTTGCCGAGCGCGAGTTTAAACATATTTACAAAGGTCAGGCGCAAAAGGAAATTCGGCAGATGGTGGCTGATGACCGAATCAATATGGACGGCTCCATGGCCCAGTGGGATGTGGCTGTGCTGCTCAAACTCATGTGGGATTCCTGGAACACGGTTTTCCGTCTGACCCTGGGCCATACGGAAAGAAGTCTTGTCAGCGAGCTTCGGGATATCCGCAACAAATGGGCGCACCAGGAGTCCTTTACCGGCGATAACACCTATCGGGCTTTGGATTCTGCCGCAAGGCTTTTAACCGCAGTTTCCGCACCCGAGGCCGATGATATTGAACGCATGAAAATGGAGCTTTTGCGCCTGCGGTTTGATGAGCAGGTGCGCAGTGAGAAACGAAAAAGCGCAGGCACAGTGGTGGAAAGTGCGGCCACGGGCAATCTGAAACCCTGGCGGGAAATCGTGACCCCTCATAAGGATGTGGCCAGCGGCCGGTATCAGCAGGCTGAGTTTGCCGCAGACCTCTGGCAGGTACACCTGGGACAGGGAACAGACGAATACCGTGATCCAATTGAGTTTTTCCGGCGTACCTTTTTGACTGAGAGTCTGAAAAGCATGCTCAAAGACGGTATTCAGCGTTTGAATGGTCAGGGGGGTGATCCTGTGGTTCAGCTCCAGACCAATTTCGGCGGCGGCAAGACCCATTCCATGCTGGCGTTGTATCATCTGTTTTCAGGGGTCAGTCCCACCACACTTGCCGGGATTGATGCGGTGATGGATGAGGCCGGGGCTGCCACGGTACCAGCGGCCCGCCGGGTGGTGCTGGTGGGCAATAAGATTTCCCCGGGAAATCCTTGTGTCAAACCGGACGGTACTATGGTGCACACCCTCTGGGGGGAAATGGCCTGGCAGCTGGGCGGTAAAAAAGCCTATGCCCGCATCCAGGCGGATGATGAAAAAGCCACCAGCCCCGGGGATGTTTTGCGCGAGCTGTTTCAAGAATATGGTCCCTGCCTGATCCTGATTGATGAATGGGTGGCCTATGCCCGACAGCTTCATGACCAGAGTGATCTGCCGGCCGGCGGATTTGAGACCCAGTTCACCTTTGCCCAGGTCCTGACCGAATCTGCCAAGCTGGCCGGTAACTGCCTTTTGGTCATCAGTCTCCCGGCATCGGATACAGCAGGTTCCCACCATACCCGGGCCGATGATGTTGAAGTGGGCGGGCAAAGGGGGCGCGAGGCCCTGGATCGTCTGCGCAATGTGGTGGGCCGTGTGGAGTCCTCCTGGCGGCCGGCCAGTGCAGAAGAGGGGTTTGAAATTGTCCGGCGTAGGCTGTTCGAGCCCATGACAGATCCGGACCAGTTCAAGGACCGGGATGTGGTGGCCAGAAATTTCAGTGATTTTTATCGTGCCCAGTCTGCGGAATTTCCGCCTGAAAGCCGGGATGCTGATTATGAAAAACGGATCAAGGCAGCCTATCCCATCCATCCGGAAATTTTTGACCGCCTCTATACTGACTGGTCCACCCTGGTGAAATTTCAGAGAACCCGGGGTGTTTTGCGGCTTATGGCAGCCGTGATTCACAGCCTGTGGGAAAAGGGGGATAAAAATCCATTGATCATGCCGGCCAATATTCCCATTGACGACCCGCGGGTCCAGTTTGAATTGACCCGGTATCTTTCAGACAACTGGGTACCGGTTATTGAAAAGGATGTGGATGGCCCCAACGCCCTGCCGTTGCAGATGGATGGGGATGTGCCGAACCTGGGCAAATTTGCAGCCTGCAGAAGAGTGGCACGAGCCATTTACATGGGATCGGCCCCCCTGACCAAGGCAGCCCACCGGGGGATTGAGGATCGTCGCATCAAGCTGGGATGTGTTATCCCAGGTGAAACACCGGCTATATTTGGCGATGCCCTGCGGCGTCTGGCATCAGTGGGAACTTATCTGTACCAGGATGGACCCCGGTACTGGTATTCAACCCAGCCCACCGTGACCAAACTGGCTGATGACCGGGCTGAACAGCTCAAACGGGATCCGGATAAAATGATTCATGAGCTGAATCTTAGGCTGCGGGAGGATCTTAAAACCATGGGGGATTTTTCCCGCATTCACCCCATGCCCTCCTCGGGCCAGGATGTGCCCGATGATCCGGAAGTCCGGCTGGTGATGCTGGGGATTGAAACTCCCTATGGCAGAGAATCGGCGAGCAAAGCAGAACTTGCGGCAAAATCCATATTCGAATCCCGCGGCAACACCCCCAGGCTGCACCGGAATTCCCTTATTTTTATGGCTGCAGATAAAACCCGGCTGCAGGACCTGGATGAGGCGGTCAGAAAATATCTTGCCTGGGAATCGATCCTGGCCGAAGCAACCCAGTTGAATCTTGATCCCCAGCAGGTAAAACAGGCCCAGGCTCAAAAAACAGCTGCGGACGGGGCTGTAAAGGCCCGCCTGCCTGAAACATACCAGTGGCTCTTAGTACCGGTACAAAAGGACCCTGCAGCAATGATAGAGTGGCAGGCGTTCCGTCTGACTGGCCTGGATGCCCTCGCCGTCAGGGCCGGCAAGAAACTGCAAAATGACGAATTGATGATCACAAGTTATGCACCCACACTGCTGCGCATGGAGATGGACCGAATACCCCTCTGGCGAGGGGGAAATCATGTCTCTGTCAGGCAGATAATTGAAGATTTTTCAAGGTATCCTTATCTGCCGCGGCTGAAAAATCCGGCTGTATTGATATCTGCCATCCAATCCGGCCTGTCACTGAGCACCTGGTTCAAAGATTCATTTGCCTATGCCGAGAGTTTTGATGAGACTGAAAAAAGATATCGGGGGTTGCGGACAAATCAGACAGTACCAATGGCAAGTGAAAATCCCCAGGGCCTGCTGGTCAAACCGGAAATTGCACAAAAGCAGATAGAGGCCGAGACCATCCCCTCAGTTTCTCCCATCTCTTTGGGTGGAGATAGTGGCCCTGGCGGGGGGGAATTTCCAAGGCCATTGCCAGGGGATCTGCACCCTGAACCAGAAGGTGATTCAGATAAACCCAAACGATTTTTTGGAACCGTAAACCTCGATGCCACCCGCGTCGGCCGTGATGCAGGGAAAATCGCAGAAGAGGTGATTGCTCATCTTTCCGGTCTGATAGGGGCAAAGGTTACTGTGACCCTTGAAATATCCGCTGAAATGCCAGACGGTGTATCAGATCAGGTGGTCCGCATTGTCACTGAAAACAGCCGTGCATTAAAATTTAGCAGCCAGGGATTTGAGAAAGAATAAGTTCTTTCAATTAGACATTATACCGATTTTTCATAACCTATTGATTTTACTGGGAAGATTGTTTTTAAGGATCTAATAAAATCAAGAACTTAGCCAAAATCGATATAATGTCTATTGATTCCACTCCAAATTTAGAACTGCTGGTTCAGGCACTAACTCAGTTGAGTTTTTCAACAATCTCCGCCACAGCCCGTTCAGCCGTGGCCCCGAACAGGGTCTCAATATCCATAAGGTTGAGGTATTTATCATCCCATGCCACATTTTTACTTTCAAGAACCCAGTCCTTGATCCGGGTGTATTTTCCGCCCAGGGCCTTGATTTTCTTGAGCAGGGTGACTTCTTCTGAGGATTTAAAGGCAATGTTCAAAGACAGAAGAAATTCAATGATGTTGGGTGACGTGGGCGAAGATGAGAGTACCGGAATCACAAGAATGCTTCTGTTGTCTTTCCGGCCCTTGCCGATATATACGTTACCCTCCCTGACAATGATGTTTTTGGTGCCCTTGAGACGGTGATCTGTTTCCACCCTTGAGGTTTCATTGGTCAGAATGCCTGTTTTTGATACCACATCAATGCGGGTATTGGATGTCACTTTTCCTAAAAGACTCAAGCCCGTGATGCGGTAAAGCACTGCGCCTTTAATTTCGGATATGATTTCCTGCAGGTTTTTAAGGACCAGTACATTGGTATTGGTAAGCAAAGAAATCTGGATCTTATGTTCCGCCAGGGCATCAAATACAATGCCTTCAAAGCGTTCACTGGTCCGGCTGGTACCCACGGTAACCGTTTTGGCCTGGTGCTTGATGGCGTCCACAGGCCGGGCCATGACATTGATGGCCTGGTTCATGGTGGTAAAAAAGGTGGACAGCATATTGGGCGGGGTCCCTTTGACGCCAAAATCCACTTCAAAATCCGATACCGGCAGCCTTCCGGACAGGTATTTTAGCAGCAGGGTGATATCGGATACGGTGGTCAAGCCCATGGCACCGGGAAATTCTCCCCGGCGCCTTTTTTGGGAAAACCGGTTGTAGAACTCTGCCACGGTTTCCGTGAATTTGTTTTCTAAAAGCACCTCGTAATCATCATGGCCCATGTGCCTGAACTCTTTAATGATATTTTCTATTTTCAGCCTTGCCTCATAGAAAAATTTTGATCCGGCATTGATGGCAAGCGCTGCATAGTAACCCCAGATATGTCCCACCAGGGTATTGAGAATCGGGGCAAAATGTTCCTGGACTTCGGGTATCTTGAATACGGCCTTGGCATATAGATCAAAGCGGTCTTCGCCCTGGGTCGTGATCACAATGGGACAGGCTTTGTGGGCATGGAAAATGGCTGTGTCCTTAATGATGTCCCCAAGCACGCTTTCCCGGGTGCCGGCAGCACAGACAATGATCAGTGGTTCGCTTGACAGGTCAATGTGTTTTTTATCTTCAACAAAATCGGAGGAGATGGTTTTGTAGCACAGTTCGGACAGTTTGATCCTGATTTCATCAGCAGATGTTTTGTTGGCACCTGACCCTACTGTGGCCCAGTAATTTTTGGAGATGGCCAGCTTGTCCGCACATTCCCTGATCTCATTACCCATGGCAAGCACGGTTTTCATTTTTGCCGGCAGTTCCATCAGCGCCCGGATCTGCTCGTGGATATACTTTTCACTTCTGGCATTGAGCAGGGCGGCTATGTGCAGCCCAAGCACAGCCCCGGCCGTGATCTGGGAGTAGAAGGCCTTGGTGGAGGCCACGGACATTTCAATGTCCCTGCCGGAACTGGTGTACAATACCCCGTCCACTTTGAAAGTCAGATCTGAATCCCTGCGGTTGACAATGGCAAGGCTCCTGCCACCGTGGGCCCGAACCATGTCCACGGTCCGATTGGTGTCCGTGGTGGTGCCGGACTGGCTGATGGCGACAACCAGCGTGTTTTCCATGGCTCTGGTATTTTCACCTTTGCCGCCAATGCTGAACCCGGAAAGCTCAGATGCTTTCTGTGCACGAATATCAATGGATTTACCCCCAAGGTAATGGGTGAGAAGATCCGCACATCCCTGGGCTGCAATACCCGCTGTCCCCTGGCCGATGAAAAATATTTTTTTAATTTTTCCGGACCGTAACTCTTCTTCCAGGTCCGGCGGGATAATCGTCCTGTGCAGATTAATATTGAGAAGTCCTGAAACCGGATTTTGTTTGAATTTGTTTTCCAGTGTTTTTTCAACGGAGAGCGGGGATTCAGATATCTCCTTGAGGAAATAGTGGTTATACCCCTGGCGGTCAATATCCCGGGAGGTGATTTGGCTTTCGAGCACATCATCCCGGGTCAGGGTGATGGGCTGGTTATCATAGTAAAAAGAGCGCACCCCTTCAATACCACCGGCACCCTCCTGGTCCAGGACCACGATCTGTCCCTTTTCTTCCCCCTTGAGTTTGATGTAGTGGCGGGTCTCCTCCACCACACCGTACAATTCAGATGCAGCGATGTAATGGTCCGGGGCAAGCCCCACAAAAATGGCCTGTCCACTGCCTTTCTGCGCCAGAAACAATTTGCCCGGGGCAAGATCTGTGTGCATGGAAATGGCGTGGGACCCCTCGAATTCATTGACCGCCAGGCGGAAAGCCTCTTCAATGGGTGCGCCCGTTTTCAGATGGTGTTCAATCTGCAGCGGAATCAATTTGGTGTCCGTGGTGATCTGGGGATGAATTTTATCGTACCGGGCCTCGTATTCGGTTTTCAGTTCCAGGTAGTTGTCAATATCCCCGTTAAGGCAGACATGGATGATACCGCTTCGGGGTATCCTGGTATCTGTGGATGCATTGTCCAAAGGATGGCAGTTGGCTTCGGTTATATCACCTATGGATGCCCATCTTGTATGGGCCGAGACCGATGACGTCAAGGGTGAAAATTCGGCAAGAGCCTGGAGTATGGGATCTTTTTTAATCTGATTCCTGATAAAGGCGATGTTGTCGCCAAGGGCACCTATCTCTGCGGCAAATTTGTATACAAAACAGATGGTAATACGGTTCTGGGAACCTGGGCCGCTAACTTCATTAACTGAGATGGTGTTGTTTGACAGGATTTGTCGGTTGCTTCTGTTTTCCAAATCTTTGTCGAGCCCACTTTTTTCAAGAACTCTTTTATATTTTGAAAATTCTTTTTCATCCAGGGTGCACAGCACTGAAATGCCTGCCGAATCCCGTCCTCTGACCTCCAGGCGGTCAAGGCTGTTGAGTACGGCATTGATCCGCTTAAAAAGCGCTATCCCTGACGGATTGTTTTGTTTCTCTATGCCCGGGGCCAGATTCGCAATGGCCTCAATATTGTCAATAATCTCTTTTTTCAGGCACCAGACGATATCCTTGAGCAGGTCAATATAATTTGAGGCAATCTCCGCCTCGGGCGTGGATAAGCCCGCAGTCGCAGATTTGAAATCCCGGACTTCATTCGTAAGAATTTTTTCAATATCCTGAGCAATGCCTGACAATTTGCGGGTTTTTTCCCGGTTATAAAACAGGGAGGCAAAACTCGTTTCCTGTTTAAGGTTCTGGGCATGGTCAAACAGGGTGGATAAAAAGTCTGCGCCGCCCAGATAATTTTCTGAAACCATGGGGGGGTTGCCTTTGGAGAGCGGGCCAAGACGATTTTGTGAAAGGGTTTCAATGCCCTTGGACAAGGAATCCAGATCATTTTCACAGGCAGGCCCTTTAAATGCCACAAGGGCACAGATCCCGCAGCCCAGGGTGCAGCCGGTGTCGGGAAAAAAAAGTAGGGTGTTTTCCTTCACCGATGACAATGGTTTGCCCATGTCTACATTTATTTTTGCAATGTCTTTAAGATAATTAAAAAGTTGTGCTGAAAGATTGTCCTGCCATTTCATATGTATCCTCCATATAGCGCTATGTCCTAGACGGACACAACAAAGAATGAAACCATAAGCAACCGATATATAAAACTAAATGAGCGCCGCTGGCGCTTCATCCTCTACTCTCTTGTTTCTTGTCTCTATTTTCTTGGGTGGGGGCGCTGAAATAGGTTTTCAGCATATTTTTTGCGTGGATGCTTGCCCGGGTCCCGATATATTTGCCGTGACCCACCACCACGGCGACAATTAAAGTACGGTTTGTCACTTTATGCTGTCCGAATCCCGCAAACCAGTCATATCGAATGGTATGCTCTTTGTTGGACAGGGAGCCGGTTTTCCCTCCGATCACAAGATCGGATAACACGTCATCCCGTGAATACCCAACGAAGCGTTTCCTGGCTGTACCGCTCGATATGGTTTTTTTCATTAATCTCATCATGGTTGCCGCTGTTTGGGGACTGAAAGGTGTTTTATATATCTCTTTGGTGCTTTTGTAAATCAGGTCTCCGTTTGAAATTGATATGCTGTCAACAAGGCGGGGTACAAGGATGTTCCCATTGTTCACCGCCGCTGAAACCATTGCCGCGGCAAATACAGGTGAAATAAGGGTGTCCCGGTTAAATCCGCTCCCAAGTTCTGCTATATGGTAATCAGAGCCGGTGGTGTCAAAATGGGGGGCCGGGAAATCAAAATCAGTATCCGGGCTCTGATTAAAACCAAATTTTTGGGCAATATCGTTAAGTGCCTCTTTGCCAAGGGTAATTTGCCCGAGTTTGCCGAATACCGGGTTAATAGATTCGGCAAAAGCGGTCTCCAGGGAAACCTTGTTGGTATATTTGCCTTTCTGGTTTGCTAACTGCTGTTGGTACAGGGTGTGTTTTCTGCCGGTGAAATAAAGGGGGGTCGTGGCGGTATAATTTAATTTTTCCACGGCAGCAGATGCGGTGACAATTTTGAAAATGCTGGCAGCCGGATAGTCGGCCAGTGTGCAGGGGTTTACGGTCGGATCGTTCGGATCAAACCCTGCCATGGCTTTTATGAATCCGGTATCGGCATCCATGGCGACCATGCCGATAAGTTCGGGCTTTCCCCGGTCCAATGTCTTCAAATAGTTCAGTGTGCTGATCAGTTCTTCCTGAAGGCGTGTATCCAGTTGGGTGTGGATGGTAAATGCCCCGGAAGGGCAGTCCGCAAATAATACGTCTGTTTTTGAATTGAGAATATCAATGCTTTGGATCAGGGCTTTGACTTGGGATTTCCCAAGGTGCTTGGGCGGGACCGGCTCACTGACAATTTTGTCCGGTTTTTCGGGAAGCGGTCGATCACTTAATTTGGAAACCGTGTTCACTCCAAACCAGAGCAACACTGCGGCTGCAACACCAAGACAGAGAACCCTTCTCATTTGGCGTATTCGCTTGGCCATGGCCTGTTTCTTTTTTAGCTCAATATAGTCTGTCTGAAGTTCTCGCCAGGAACGATGTGTTTTAATGGAATGCAAAAGCTGATCTCAAAATATCAATATGTTTGAATGGTGGACTATTTAACCTGGCCACCGGGCTTCGAACTACCGTTGAATCCGGAAAGAACAAGGTCTTTTTTCACACTTGCCGCAAGCACCATGCCCTCGGACAATTCTCCCATAAGTTTCACGGGTTTCAGGTTGGCGACAACAATGACCTCTTTGCCCACCACCTCTTCGGGTGTGTAGGATTTGCCTATGCCTGCCACGATCTGCCGGGTCTGGGTGCCTAAATCCACTTGAAGTTTAAGTAATTTGTCCGATTTCTCAATACGTTCAGCAGAGACAATCTTGCCGGCTCTTAAATCTATTTTGGAAAAATCATCAATGGTGATTTCTTCTTTTAATGCCGGTTTGAGCGGTTTGGGTGCAGGGAGTTCAGCCGCTTTTTTTTCAACGTCCACCCGGGGAAAAAGAATCTGGGGCGTTGCCAGAGTAATGCCGCAAGGCATCTGACCCCAGGGCCGGATGGCATCAAGGGTGAAAAACCCTTTTTCAGGCAGCTCAAGGCCAAGGGCGGTAATGATTTTACCGCTGGTTTCCGGCATGACCGGCCAGATTAGACCGGCCACAAAGCGGATACCATCGAGCAGTTCGTACAACACCGTACCAAGATCGCCTGTGCGTGCCGGATCTTTGGCCAGGCCCCAGGGTTCATTGGTAACAATGTATTTATTCATGGCTGATACCAGTTCCCATACGCTTGCAAGGGCCTTGTGAAACTGGCATTCTGCCATGGCGGCTGTGTACGCGTCAAAGGCTGCGGCAGCCTCGGGTTCAAGGCTTAAATTTTTGTCTGAATCCGGAGACGGGCACTGGACAGTACCCTTGAAATACTTCTGGTTCATGGACAGCACACGGGAGAACAGATTGCCCAAATCATTGGCAAGGTCTGAGTTGATCCGTGAAACAATGACATCTTCGGTGAAATTGGCGTCCAGACCAAAGACCATCTCCCGCATAAGAAAATATCTGAACGCATCCACGCCGAACCGGCCGGTGACCTCCACAGGGTCGGTGACATTGCCGATGCTTTTTGACATTTTAGAACCCTGAACATTCCAAAAACCATGGACGTTCAGTCCGTTGTATATATCAATGCCGGCCGCCTTAAGCATGATGGGCCAGTAAATTCCATGGGGCTTGATAATGTCCTTGGCCACAAAATGCCGGGTGGTGGGCCAGAATTTTTTAAACATATCCCCATCAGGGTATCCAAGGGCCGTGATATAGTTGACCAGGGCGTCAAACCATACATAGGTGACATACTCTTTATCAAAGGGCAGGGTGATGCCCCAGGTCAGTCGGGTTTTGGGCCGGGAGATGCACAGGTCTTCCAACGGTTCCTTGAGAAATGAGAGAATTTCTTTTCTGTACTGTTCAGGCCGGATAAAGTCCGGGTGGGTTTCGATGTGTTCAATGAGCCAGTCCTGATACTTGCTCATTTTAAAAAAATAGTTTGATTCCTTGATGGTTTCCGGCACAGTACCGTGGTCCGGGCATTTGCCGTCCACAAGCTCCCGCTCCTGGTAGAATCTTTCACATCCGAAGCAATAAATGCCTTCATAACTCGAAAAATAGATCTCCCCTTTTTCGTAAATGGTTGTCAGAACGGATTTTACCACCTCAATATGCCCGGGATCGGTTGTCCGGATAAAGTGGTTGTTTTCTATATTGAGCAGGGGCAGAATATCCTGGAATAGTTTGCTGATCTTATCTGCGTAAGCCTTGGGTGTGGTGTTTTCCTTTTCAGCAGCCTGAACGATTTTATCCCCGTGTTCATCAGTCCCTGTTAAGAAAAAGGTGTCTGCGCCTTCCATCTTTTTAAAACGGGTGGCGACATCTGCTGCAATGGAGGTATAGGCATGGCCGAGATGGGGTTTGGCATTCACATAGTAAATGGGCGTGGTATAGTATTGACAAGTCATTGAGATGAATTTCCTGTGTTTTCTTTTTGCAGTTGTGACAGAAATATTTCCTTTTCCATGTGGTCATCAAGCCTGATGGTGACGCTTTGTCTCAGAACATTCTGGCGGACCACCTTGCCTTTGACATCTTCAACTGTAATGGTTTTGCCCAGTTTAGGCATTTTTTTTTTATAGTGGCGGTAAGTCTCATCTTCAAAGGTCAGACAGCACATCAGCCGGCCGCATACCCCTGAGATTTTAGTCGGGTTCAGGCTTAAGCCCTGCTCCTTTGCCATTTTTATGGAGACCGGATCAAAGGTATGCATAAAAGATGAACAGCACAATTCCCTGCCGCATTTTCCTACACCGCCCACATGTTTGGACAGATTTCGGATACCTACCTGGCGCATTTCAATACGGATGGAGAATTCCTTGACCAGAAGTTTGATCAGTTCCCTGAAATCAATCCTGCCGTCCGCCGTATAAAAAAATGTCAGCTTGTTTCTGTCAAATGTACTCTCCACACTGAACAGGTTCATTAAAAGGTCCAGGTCTTTTATGCATTTAATGCAGTATTCATGGGCCTGCCGTTCCAGTGACGCAAGTTCCGTACGCCGGTTAAAATCCTCCTGGGTAGCCAGTCTGACAATATTTTTCAAGGCTTTTTCATCTTTGTCCTTTTCCCGGGGAGGAACGGCAACAATCCCGAATCCCAGACCCTGTTCTGTTTCAACAATCACCCGGTCTTCTAAGTTCACGGCCAGGGCGTTGCTGTTGAAATCGTATATTTTACCTGCGGTTTTAAATTTAACGCCGGTAACAGTTACCATAAAATTGGCCTCTTTATTAAAAGTTCCAATAAGTTGTTGCATTACTTTCATGTTTTGCCGTAGGTTGCGCCTGGGTGTTGAGGCCGGGTCAGCCCATGGGTGTTATTCAAACAAGGACAAGGAAAGGAAAAAACGGTCAAGGGTCAGTCTTGTGCCGCTGTTGGATTCCAGTCTTTTTTCCGTTTCATGAAACAGTGTTATCCATGTTAATATCCTTGAATATGAATGCACCTTACTAATATCTTTAAATACACTTAAAAAATCAAGGTTAACTATTTTATCCGGCATGTATTTTAATATGCAAAAGTCTCTGAATACGGTTCGGATTACAGCCATGGCATCATGAATATACTCCGGGCGGGCCGACAGGAGTCTGGATAAATCAAGGCCTTTAAAACCACTTTGATGCTTTGGCGTTGTGAGAAATCCGCATATCTCTTTAATCAGCCATGCCCGAAGGCTTTTATGGTCGGGTGCGTTCCCTTTATTCAGTCCGGAAAGGCGCAGCGCCTGGTCCAGGTCACTTCCGGCCGTTCCGCTGATAATATGCGCAGTTTCGGGATCAAGCCCGTATTGCGTACATAAAATCGTTTTGATTTCGTGGTCTGCAAGAGGCTGGAAGTCAATGCGCCGGCACCTGGATAAGATGGTCGGTAAAAGGGGTGCGGTGCGTTCTACTGCAAGGATGAAGAATGTTCGTCTCGGCGGTTCTTCAAGCATTTTAAGAAGGGCATTCTGGGCCTGGGGATTCATTAAATCTGCATGACAGATACACACCATCCTGAAAGCAGCTTCATTGGCACGTGATGCAATGATGCCGCCAATCTCCCGGATTTGGGAAATGGTGATAATCTTTTTGTTGTCCGCCGGGCCAAGAAAGATCATGTCCGGGTGCACGCCTGCAGATATTTTTTTGCATGAAACGCATGTATTGCAGGGCCGGCCGCTGTTTGCACGGCAGTTACAGGCCTGTGCAAAAAAAAGCGCAGCCTGTTTTTTGCCGGTTCCCCGGGGACCGTGAAAAAGCAGGGCATTGGGGATCCGGCCGGTCTGAACAATATAGGTTAATTCAGATAATGGCAGATACGAGGGAAGCGTTTCCGGCTTCGTTTCGGAAGGTGCAAGAGGCATAGTAGAAACATCGGACTAATAATCAACCCGCTCTTTGAGTTCTTTACCGCATTTGAAAAACGGCAGGCGTTTGGGCGGGATGTCTACCTTCTGGCCGGTTTTGGGGTTTCTGCCCACATAACTTTTATATTCTTTGATATGAAAGCTGCAAAGGCCTCGTATCTCGACCCGTTCGCCCTTGACAAATGCGTCTGAGAGGGAGTCAAAAAATATTTTTATTACTTCGGCTGCTTCTGATTTGGTCAGGTTGGCCCGATCCTTCAATGTGGAAATTAATTCAAGTTTATTCATGGAACCTCAAATATGTTAAACAGCTAAAAAGTTTTTTCAAGTCAAGGGGGGTTTTAATGAATATGCATCAAAAAGTCAAGGGCTTATGACAGTAGGTCCGGGATTTTTTCAACCTTGTCGGAATCAACCTCTACACCGGCATATCTGCCTAACAGATCTATTTTAATAATGACCCTGCCCTTACCCTTATGTTCAAAGAACTCTCCTTTCAGTCCGGCCATGGGACCTTCAAGAATGATAACCGGATCGCCTTTTTTTAACTCAATAATACTGCCTGTAACCAAATTCTGGGTTACGGATGTCAAAAGCTTGAGCGACTCAATCTGGCGATGGGGCACAGGTATGGGGCCGGCAGAGTTGCCTAAAAGCCTAACCGCACCCAGGGTTTTTAAAATCGGTAACTGGTCCACCGGCGCCATGCTGGATTTAACAAACACGTACCCGGGAAACAACGGGGCTTCTATCATGAGCTTGCGGTCTTTGCGTTTGCTGGGCTTTCTTGTACTCGGCAGAAAAGCTTCAATTTGTTTTTTGCAGATACGCGAATATACGGTTTGCTCGAAATTACTTCGGGTCAGCAGGGCAAACCAAAGGGCATTGTCTTTCATTTTGTCCCGAATTCTCCAAGACCCTTCAGGGTCACCATGAAGGCAAAGGCTTTGTCTGCAGATTCATCTTTAAACGCCAGGTTCAGACCCCAGCACGGCCGGTTGATGGAAATGCCTACACCGGTTTCAACGATTTTTTGGTCTTCAAGATCGCTTTCAATGAAATAATATGCGCCCAGGATGTCCGGCAGCAGATTCGTGCTGATTTTTGTTTTCCAGGTATGTGAATAACTTTTCGAATATCGATAAGAGATGTGAAGACTGTCCCCTCTTGTATCTGATAGCGAGCCCCCGACCTGTATTTTTGTGAAATGGCTGTTATTGGGATCAACGGCTATGGTGCCGTTTGACTGCAGGTATGGCATTGGATTTAACTCATATTTTAAGGTCAGGTCCTGCCAGGGGTCGTCTTCGGCATCATCCCCATCCTGTTCATACCGGATGTCATATCCCTGGGAGAGCTTGAACCAGAAAAGTTCTTTGTATAAGATGGATTCGTCCCCGTTTTCATCCGTTATTGTATTCCTCGAAGTGACTGTGTTGGTCAAAGACCAGGTGATGATGTTTTTTTCTGAAATATCGTCGATGTCATCAAAGTAGGGCAGCTCCTCCTGGTCCACAAAGGGAATATAGTCATACTCCAGCTTGGGCACAATCTTGTGTTGGATTTTTTCGACAAGTTCCATGTCTAATGTGAACACACGGCTAAGGGTTGTTGACAGGTCCATACCCATTTCATAAAGCCCCCGGTTCCTGTCGTTTGAATCATCTCCGCCGCTGTCGGTGAAATCATCCGTATCCCATAAGGTCCCCCTGACACCGGCATAGGGCTCGAGAAAAAATGCCTTGCCCAGTTTTATGGGATAATAAAATACCGGGTGAACGTCTGCCCGTCTGCCTGTGATCTTTGCATCTTTCCCGGTGACAAGGTCATCTGTGGTATCCTGGCGATAGAAAGATGTCACCTCAGAGTCCATTTTATAGTAGATTCCGGTCTGTCCGACTTGCTGGCGGAGTGCAAAGACTTCAACCGAAGGTAGCGTCTGCAGGGTGGTGTCCTCTGTGTCCATCTGCCTGGCCTCGACATTATCGTACCAAAGTGTCTGCAGATTGAGGCTGTATGAGGACCAGTTTTTTGTGACAAGCAGGCTGTTTTCCCGGATGTAATCGGTCTCTTCATCCAGGTCACGGCCAAACATATCTTCAAATTCGCCATCTGTGCTGTCAAAACCTGTAAAGCCGTCTGTAAACGTTCGCAGATAATCCATATCAGAAACATAATCCATATCCAGTTTGGCCTTAAAGCCATACCACAGCTCCTGATCATGCTTCATCCGAAACCAGTACCTGTCATGGTTGGTGCGGTCAAGTGTGGCCGAAATATTGTAATCCTGGTTTTCATCCCGATCGTCTCCAACGGTTTTATCCTTAAGATAGCTCATCATGATCATTCCTTTGGATTCCGGGGACAATATATATCTGTATTCGCCTGAGAGCATTACTCCTCTGTCCGACATGTAGTAGGGGTACAAGGTGGCGTCCGTATTGTCGGAAAGGGCTAAAAAAAGGGGTTGCTGGTATTCAACCCCCATGTCGTCCGAATACCCTGACATGGGCATTAAAAGACCTGTCTGGCGTGTTGTTTTGGCGGGAAATATAAAATAGGGCGTGTAGAGGACGGGCATTTTTTTTGCCCAGAAGGTGGCATGGGTGGCATGGCCGTACCCGTCAATGGTCACCTCAATCTCTTTTCCTGTGATTTTCCAGTCCGGTGTATCTGCGTTGCAGGTGGTGATGGATCCTTTTTCCGCATCATAGGTAAACTCCCCGGTTTTTCGAAGTTTATCGCCTGAAATATAATAGTTGCCGTCCTGGATGAATACGGTGCCTTGGTTGATCGTACCTGTTTCCGAGCTTAGGTTTACATTCATGGACTTGCAGGTAATGGTGTCATTGCCTGAAATAAACAGGACATTGCCTGTGGCAAAGGCGTCTTTGGTTTTATCTGAAAATTCAACATAATCCGCTTCCAGGCGCGTTTTGCCCCCGGTAATGATCACGTCATTTTCCGCAATGTAAAGTTTGCGTTTGTCTTCGTAGCTTACCTGCCGGGCCTGGATATGCCAGGATACCTTTTGGGTGGATATGGAAGTGGAGAAACCAAAGGCCTGGCCTGAAAGGCATATCATCATGACCGGGAGAATAGATATCCGGAACAGCACTCTTTTACATGAAACCATACGGGGAAATGGTCCTGTTTAATAAATTGCGCATCAAATAAAATTACTGTATAAAGCCATTTTATACTTGAAAAGTCAAGGCCGCTGCGCAAATCGGCTCCGGGCCGGAATCATGGCTTTTGTAAGGAAGAACCGTGGCCGGTTTCCCCCGGCAAAGAGAGGATAAGCATGTATGCCAGCATTATCGATTCAATCGGAAACACCCCCCTTGTAAAAATTCAGACGATTAATCCTGTGCCGGGCGTCACCATCCTGGCCAAGCTTGAATATATGAATCCGGGTGGGTCCATCAAAGACAGAGCAGCTCTGTATATGATCAGCCAGGCCGAAGCCGACGGCGAACTGACGCCTGAAAAGACCGTCATAGAGGCCACTTCGGGAAATACGGGCATCGGCCTTGCCATGATCTGTGCGGTCAAGGGCTACAAACTGGCCCTGGCCATGGCTGAAAGCGCCAGTGAGGAGCGTAAAAAAATACTCAAAGCCCGGGGTGCCCGGATTATTCTTACCCCCCGGCACCTGGGATCGGACGGGGCCATTGAAGAGGCCTACCGCCTGGCCAGGGAGTATCCGGACAAGTATTTTCTTACGGACCAGTACAATAACGAGGCCAACTGGAAAGCCCACTACCACACCACAGGACCTGAGATCATGGCCCAGACCAACGGCCAGATAGATGCAGTGGTGGCGACTGTGGGCACCTCCGGGACCCTCATGGGCCTGGCACGGTATTTCAAGGACCAGAACCATCGCGCCCGGGTGATCTGTGCCGAACCCTACTTAGGACACGGCATCCAAGGTCTTAAAAATATGAAAGAGTCCTACACTCCCGAGATATTTGATAAAACCCTGTTGGGTGAAATCGTCCACATTGATGATGAAACGGCTTTTGAGACTGCCCGTCAATTGGCTGCAAAAGAGGGTCTTTTTGTGGGCATGAGTTCAGGTGCGGCCATGGCCGTGGCCCTTGACCAGGCCAAGCGTCTTCAAAACGGGGTTATCGTTGTCATCTTTCCGGATTCAGGTGAGCGCTATCTTTCCACCGAGCTTTTCAGTGTAAAGAAGAATATTCACCTTACCGTCTACAATTCCCTGGGTGGGAAAAAAGAGCCCTTAAACCCCCAGGGAGACAAGGAATTTGGTGTTTACACCTGTGGTCCAACGGTACACCGGCGTCTGGATATAACCCATTTCAGGCGTCACGCGTTTACGGATCTGCTCATCCGCTACCTTGAATATCAGAATGTGAAAGTCAGGCATATCGTTAATATTACCGATTATGACGATAAAACCATTGAGGGGGCAAGACAGGCAAAAACCACCCCCCAGGCTTTTACACAACCTTTTATTGATGCCTTTTTGGCTGATCTGTCACGGCTTGGCATGAGGCCGGCCCAGGCCTATCCGAGAGTGTCCGAACATTTTACCGAAATGACGGATCTGACAAGAAAACTGCTTGTCAATAACCATGCCTATGAAAAGCTTCATTCCGTATATTTTGACCTTGCAAGCTTTGCGGATTACGGCCGACTCTCCCGGGTGGACGTTAACAAGATCCGGGTCGGGGCCACTGTGGATCTGGATGAATATGAGAAAAACAATCCCAAGGACTTTACCCTGCTCAAGCGGGTAACGCTGTCGGAGCTTAAGCAGGGGCTTGGTGTTAAAACGGAATGGGGTAATGTCCGTCCCTCTCTTCATTTACAGTGTGCCGCCCTTGCCTCAACTTTCCTTGGCGCAGATTTTGATATTCATACGGGTTCAAGGGAGCTTATGTTTCCCCACCATGAAAACGAAATTGCCATTGCCAGGGCTGCCGGCGGTTCTTTTGCCAGGGTGTGGATGCATTGCCACCCGGTGCAATATGACGGATCCCTGGATACCGATGATCCCCGGTCTCTGACCCTGGACCGGTTGGTTGATATGGGGTGGGATGAGAAAACCATTCGCTTCTGGTTGCTCTCCGCCCATTACAGAAAATCGTTGCTGTTATCGAGAAAAAGCCTGGATGATGCCCAAACCGTTCTTTCCCGGATCAACCGGTGCATTGAATCCCTTGGTCATGTGTCGGGTCAGTCCAATGAAGAAGATATCCAGCAGATTACCTATGATCTGCGCCAGGGCATGATGGATGCCATGGCAAGTGATCTCAAGATCCCTGTCCTGGTTTCCGGTCTTTTGTCCGGCGTGAAGCGCATCAACCGGCTTGTTGTTGACGGTCAGATCGGCCCGGGAGGGGCGGAGCGCCTGCTGAACTGTTTCAAAGATGTGGATGTGGTCCTCAATATTTTTGATTTCAGCACAAAGGTTGGGTATTCATCAGAGGTGTCGGCACTCATGGCTGAACGGGATGCGGCCCGGCAGCAAAAAGATTTTAAGACAGCAGACAGAATCCGGGAACAACTCGATGAAATGGGGATTCTGGTTCATGATCAAAAGGTATAAAATGGTATGATAAACTTTTATTTTTTTCCGTTTACGTTTATGGATGCCCGTCAGGCAAAGATTCTATCCTGTTTTTTTAACCGGTTGAATGTTTTGGATATTCATGGCGGCGCCGCGCTGCCCGAGCCCATGGCCGGTCTGGAAGCCAAAGGCGTGCTTACACGGGTTTGCATTGATAAAGAAAAACTTGCCTTGGCTGAACAACAGGTCCGCGCCTACCTGGACTGGGCCGCCATTCACAAGGGCAATGAAAAAAATCTTCGGGCGTTGATTCGTGAGAATGTGTTTTTTAAAGATGATTCAAGTGTGGCTGCCATCCGTGCCGGTATCCGTAACCGGACAATTTCCCATGACCCGGATGCAACAACCGTCGGAGAGGGCAATGAGGCACTTGTTTTTCTTAAACTAGCAGATATCCATGACCGGCAATCCCAGAACATCCAGGCTGCGCTGGATGCTCTGGATCAGGAAAAGGCAGCGCTTTTTGCCGAACTTAAGGGGGATGCGGACACACCCTTGTCCGTGGAGCATACCCAATCTCCTGAACCGGGGCGGTCCATGACTGAAAAAAGAATAAAGGCCTGGCTTACAGCCGCTCTTGATTCAGAATGCTTTAATCAGGGCGGTATTCCTGTTCTGGTTACCACCAGCAGTGCCGTCATGGATGCGTTCTTGACGGGTGCGGGCAAGGCGATAAATGCCCTTGACATTGATTCCATAAAAGTGCATGAAAATGGTTGTGAGTTCATAGAACAACAGCATTTTAAAATAGAGACGATCATAGCGCAGATGGCCCAAGGCCTGACGCCTGATCCTGAAGACGACTATTTTGGAGGTGCTGAGCAAGGTTTTGTGACCGGGCGGATTCAAATTCGGTTGTTCCCGGAACTTAGGTGTGTGAATTTAACTAAAAAAAATCCAGGCGGACAAATTGGCGTATGTCTGGTGGAATTAAACTCATAAAAAGCTTGTTTTAGCAAAAACATTGTTGTAAAAGCGGGTGCTGAATCAGGTTACTATCTTTAGAATGTGAGTTTACACAATTGTATTATTAATTTTTAAGGAGGTTGTAGAATGGCTTTTACCCCGATCGTTGATAAGGAAAAATGTGTAGGTTGTGAAGAGTGCGTTGACGTATGTCCTGCAGAAGTCTTTGAAATGGTAGACGGCAAATCCGATCCCGTTAATGCAGAAGAATGCATGGGCTGCGAAAGCTGTGTAGAAGTTTGTGAAGCGGACGCCATTATCATCGAAGAAGACTAAAAAGGCGTTATCATTATACCCGATGAATGCCGGGTTGCCCTTTGTAAGCAATCCCGGCATTTTTTATTGTCGTGTTTGTCAGTATCAATTCTATCTGTTTTTTCCCAAAAAAACAGATAGATTCGTTATGTAGACACCTGTGACAACCAGACCTGCGCCAGCAAGAATTTGCATTGTTACAGGTTCGTTAAGAATAAAGTAAGACAGAATCAGGGCAGAAACCGGCACAAAATTAATGAATACACCCGATTTTGTGGGCCCGATCTCCTTGATCCCCTGGTAATACCAGTAGAAACCCAGCACTGTGCCGAAACACCCCAAGTAGAAAAGGCTGACCCATTCAAGCATGCCGTATTCCGGAAGGGCTGAGAACAGGCCTTTTGATACTGCCGGGAAAAAGAGCATCAGGGTGCCTGCCAGTGATGAGTAACACACACTGACCAAAGCAGAGAACCGCGCGGTAAGGGGCCTGCCGAGAAGCGAATAGCTGACCCAAGAGAACACACAACCGAAAATGGCCATTTCTCCGCGGCTGAGACCGGTCTTAAAAATCTGGCCTATATCCCCGCCGGTGATGATGATAAGTGCTCCGGAAACCGACAGGATAAGGCCTATGATTTTTAAAGGTGTCAACCGTTCCTTAAACTCGATGATCCAGTTTTTAAAAATTGACATGGAACGTATCTACCAGTTATTATCCCCATGTTAACAGAATGCTTTATATTTTAATGATGGGGAGGATTGATAATTTCCCCAAGGTTTTAGATTCATGTGTTTTTTGGAATCATTTGACTTTACAAAATGCTCTTTTAAAAATACCGAGATCTGCTTGAAATGGGATTCTGGGTCATCACTGTGAATGATTTGTTCGACAAAGGATAAGATGCTGTCAACTTTGACGATATCACATAGGCTGCCAACAGTTTTTGCGGGCAGTTTGTTATTTATCGAGGCCACTTGGTCCGGATGAAGGAGGAGACAATGATCAACCAACAGGCTCAGGGTCAAACTTCTGTAAGACCCATCTTTACCAGGTTGTTTGGTCAAATTTCCCCACCCTTCATTACCCTTGTGGTCTTGAATAAAAACCTCTACTAACCATCTGAGTGTAAAAGCATCTATTATATCAGCATATCGCCAGGTCAGGTCCGAAGCGACAAGGTACCGATAGTCCTCTTCTCCAGTGTATTTTATTGCAATGACAAATCGTTTTTTTCTATGGGCACACACATGTATTCTGGCACTTTTAATAAGTACAACAACCCCTTTGCCTCCGCGTATATGTATGGTTTTTTGAATCGGTTGAATATTTTCAAAATATTTTTCCACTGATTTTTTACTGTTTTTGAATGAAATATTTTGATTGTACCTTATTTGACTAATGACTTGAGCGCTTCCTGCAATTTTTGAAGCTTCATCCATGAACTCAGCATTACCATACAAGGCATCTGCAACAATTGCTTCTATTTTTATTTCAGGGTGTTGCTGTACAAAGGTTTTTAAAAGAGCTATAGAAATACTTGAAATAGTTGGATATTCATCTGATCGCACCGGCTTTTTCGAGCGTTTTGATTTTGGTACTCCAGCCTTTTTAACCTTTTATCCTCCTTGACCCATTCGCTGATTTTTGGATCAGGAACATGAAAGGCGTAGCCTATTGGAATGGTTATTTTCGGTGTTACCAATACCAAAAATACCAAACTTTGCCCCATGCAAAAACCGCCTGTTGATTTGTCTTTTATTTTGTTGGACGCCAAAAATTTTTGTTGTGCATTTACTGCGCTTTTTATCGGAATCATCAATACTGACAACGCCTTTGGTGATACCATATACTTTGAAAATAATTTTGAGACTGAAGTGGAACAGATGCTCCCAAGCAATTTTAGAATGGCGAAACATCCAGGAAAGTGCTGTTTTTTTATACCGTCCTATGCTGATACGGGAAAAAGCAGTCCAATTGATGCTGTTGGTTAAAATGATTCCAGTGATGCAGAAACCCAGCCAGAATTTTTGTGATTTACTTAAGGTCATCCCAGGGGAAGACTCTGTTAACTCAGTATTCAGTGACTCGGTATAATTTTCAACAAACGGCAACAGCTTCTCTATTAACACATCCGCCTCATTTATTATTTTCAGGAATGAAGCGATATAGCGCAATAGAACCCTTGTATTCAAGTAAAACTTATTTTATCCTGCTCATTGGAGGCTGGCCAACCGATGGGTGAGATATCAGCTGGAATAGTTGGTATTATACCATCGACTTGACCAGCCTTTACATTTTCCAATATTGTGACATTGTCTAATCCCAAAAAACTGGATCATCGAGTTAAAGATTAATGCTGAGAAAAGACTTATGAATATGGGGTTGGTGGCAATAATCAGAGCGGCCCGGTTTGCGTTGATCATGGTCAGGCCGGAAAAGAAAAATAAATTATATGCAAAAATGCCGGTTGAACCGGAAACAAGAACCAGAAGCACATCCCGCCCATAAAGCCTGGGCAGCCTCCCCTCCTGCCTTATCACCAGTATGACCAGAAAAAATGACGCAATGGAGAATCTTAAAAATGCCGCACAAAAGGGGTGTACATGACCTGCCAGGCCTTTGCCGGCAATGAAGGTGCCGCCCCAGAAAAAAGCGGTCAATAAAAGTTTGAGGTATGTCATAACTATTTGTCTCTGAATAACGGCCATGGGCCGATCGGGTCTATCAATACCCAGGCCCAACCCACAACAGAACATGATGGTAATTCAATAGGTTATTGATACTTTCATGCAAAAAACGTCAGGGTTTCAGGCCTGTTACCAAGTTTAGAGGGTTAATTTGTGCCGGAAGGTATGAAAAGTCAAGGTGAAAAATATCCCTGGTTAAGGTGTTGTGCCCCTTGAAGCTGAAGCATGGCAAGAGATGTATGAAATGCAGAAATACCGGCTACAGTGGCCGGACCGGGATTTATGAAATCCTTGCCTATACCCGGAGGATAAAGCAGTTGACAACCAGAAAGCAAACCTTGGTCACATGCGCAGTGCTGCCCGTGAACACGGTCTGATTCCTTTACGTGAAAACCGGATAGAAAAAATGCTTGGCGGACATACAACCTGCCAGGAAATCCTGAGGATGACCTGGGAGCAGGTGTGACGACGGGTCTCTTACTTTTAAGTGACGATATCGTCAGCGTGAATAGCCTGGGTTGACTATTCAACCACGGTCGTGGCGCTTTGTCGATTCCCTATGAAGAAGAGTGAACCGACCCGCTGCCAGCGGTACGGTATCCGGCACTGTTCTTACGTCGTAACCCGATTCGGTGTCATTGCCGCGTTTGGTGGTGTAAATCTTGACTTTATTTGAGCGAATGTTCTATAACCTGTCAATTCAATATTTGTTGCCTAAATCACATAAAATGGATCTGAAATGACACGGATAGCTGATCTTCTGTTTGAAGTACGTATGCTCAAAGACCTGAACCGGACCGGGTACGCTTTTCTGGGTGCCGGAGAAGAAAGTATTGCTGAACACTGCTTTTCCACAGCTTTCTTGTGCTTTGTCATGGCCCGCCTTGAACCGGGTGTGGATGCCGAAAAGCTTATTTCCATGGCCCTGGTCCACGATGCGGCCGAAGCCCGGACAGGTGATTTGAATTATGTGCATAAACAATATAACACCGTGGACGAACCCCATGCGGTATCAGATTTGATTCACGGCCTTGAATGGGCAAAAAATATTTCCGAGCTTATAGAGGAATTCAACCAAGGAGAAACCCGGGAAGCCCAACTGGCCAATGACGCGGATCAGCTCTCCTTGATGCTTGAACTTAAAAAATTAAAAGACCTTGGTGCCACCTCCCCTGAATCCTGGCTGCCCTTTGTGGTCGACCGCCTTAGGACAGATACGGGTAAACAGCTTGCCCGGGAGATTCTTGGCACACGCTGGGATGAATGGTGGACCCGTGGATATTCGGAATAGACAAGATACAGGTATCTTTTGATTTATGGCTTTGCGCCTTTCCATTTTATATGTGGGTCTCCGGTGTCCCCGGGAGCTTGCATCTGCAACGCCGCATCTTTCCCTTACATGTGTCAATACGCCTGATGCGATAAAATTCCAGAAACATCGATCGGATGTTGTGTTGATGGATCCCTTTGTCCATGACAATGAGATCGGCCCGGAAAAGGTCCGCTCATGGTTTGATTCCTTCCGTAGTCATAATTTTAGATTTTCTCCGGCACTTTTTGTTATCGTACCTGAAGAAATAAAGAAAAGTGTCCGATTAAGTCTTATGGAATCGGGTGCGGATCAGGTGTTGGACTGGCCTCTGGATACCCGGGAGATTGAAGTTAAGGCCAAAAGCGTACTAGATAAGCTCCATCTTGAACAGGCGCTTTTTTCCAAGACTGGTTCCCTTGAAAAATCCTTTAGATATCTGGATAGATTTAAAAGGGAATTAAAAGAAGTCAAAGATGAGCTGCTTGAGGATAAAAGCAATTTAAATATTGCGTTGAAGCAGATTCAGCAGATGTCCGAAGAGCGTAGGCGTTTAAAACAGAGTCTTTTGGATATCAGGACACAGATGGCTGAGGATATGGAAGGATTCGGTTACATTCTTTACACGTTAATTCGTCAGCGGGTGGAGCTTAATCGCGGCCATGGCGAGCGCGTGGGAAAGATTGCCTGTTTTGTGGCAGCGCAGATGGGCCTGTCTGAAAAACAGTTGGAGGATATGTCAACAGCTGGTATGCTTCACGAAACAGGACTTCTTTTCCTTTCAAAGGATTATATCTGCGAAAGCGTGTCCGGTGGAGAAGAAGCAGCGCAACGTTCCGACAATTTTCTCACAACATATGATCAAACGATGATAGTGCAGTTTCCGGTTAAAGGTGCTGAATTGCTCAGCCATTGCCGGGGATTTGAGCGGCCGGCAGCCATTATCCGGTCTTTGAACGAAAACGTGGACGGCACAGGATATCCTGATGGCTTGAAACGTCAGCATATCCCTTTGACATCAAGAATTCTGGCTGCCGCGGATGAACTGGAGACCCTCAGGGAGAACAACGGCGCCTTTGGCATCCAGGATTTGCTTTCAGGACTTGAGCCCTTAATCGGCACCCGTCTTGATCCGTTGGTTGCCGGATGGCTTGAGAAGTATGCGGTGCTGCATTTGGGCGGTGATATGCTCAAGGTCCGTGGCGTCGGCGTGGAACAGCTGAAACCGGGCATGGTTCTCAGTGCCACGCTGTTCACCCAGACCGGCACCAAACTGCTGCCTGCCGGGCAGACCCTGACCCAGCAGGCCATTGATAAAATAATACAATATCACAGGGCATATCCTGTAGACGAAACTGTTTATATAAAGGTCTGAAACGAATGGATATTTCTTCAATAATCGGTGCTGTTTCCGGGATTGGGTTCATTCTGGGCACCATTCTTCTGGGCGGTCCCATCAGTATGTTTATCAATATCCCCTCTATTCTTATTGTTGTGGGGGGGACCATTGCCGCAACCATGATCGGTTTCCCATTGGGGGATGTTATAGGCATGTTTAAAACCGCCATCAAGGTGTTCATGTTCAAGATTGAAAAAGCCGAGGATATTATATCCAATCTTACGGAAATATCCAACAAGGCCAGAAAAGGGGGGTTGCTATCCATTGAAGGCGATATTCAGAGCACTTCGGATCCCTATCTGGCGCAGGCCCTGCAGATGACCGTGGACGGGGTTAAGACCGAAGATATCGGGCAGATTATGGAAAAGAAGATGGAATTGACCAAAAAGAACCTGGATACCGGTTCGGCCATTTTTGCCAGCATGGCTGCATATGCCCCGGCATTCGGCATGATTGGCACGCTGATCGGTCTTGTACAGATGCTGGCCAATCTGGATGACCCTTCAACCATTGGCCCGAAAATGGCGGTTGCCATGATTACTACATTTTACGGGGCCATTATGGCCAACCTTTTTTTCATTCCCATGAGCGATAAGCTCAAAGGGCGTACCGAAGAAGAAATTACTAATATGAATATCGTTTACGAGGGCATTTTATCCATCCGGGAAGGCGAACATCCAAAACTTATGGAAGACAAGCTCAAGGTATATTTAGGGGATGGTGCCAAAGAAAAGAAGAAGTAATATTGGGTTGAAGTAAAAGGATAAACGCATGGGTGAAAACGGCGAAAATTCAGGTAGCGGAAAACAAAAGGTCGTTAAGGAAGAAATTATCAATGTCACCGAAGGTGCGCCGGCATGGATGGCAACCTTTGCGGACCTGGTAACGCTTTTGATGTGCTTTTTTGTTCTTTTATTCGCCATGAGTACCACCCAGCAGGAGACCTACAAAGAACTGGTTACATCCTTGAGAAGTGCCCTGGGTACCCAGTCTGTGCCTGAATCGGGTACCCGGGAGGGATTGATCATGCATCCGGTGCCTTCGGAAAAAACAGAGGAGAGTCCGTCGGTTGATGAGCTCGGCGGCATGATTGAAAAAGAGATGGATGACATTGTTTCTGAAGTCAGGGAACTGGTTCTTTTCAATAAACTGGGCGGGGAGGTCAGTGTTACTAAAACCGATGCCGGTGTGGTCATCACCATGTCCGACCTGCTGCTTTTTTCAGCAGGCGGCACACAGCTATCGCCAAAGGGGTTGGAAATTCTTGAAAAAGTGGCGGCGGTCTTGTCAAAGCTTGCCTATCATGTAAAGGTCCGGGGGCATACCGATTCCGAGCCCATTACGTCATCCATTTATCCCTCCAACTGGGAACTGTCTTCGGCCAGGGCGTCTACTGTTGCGCGCCTGCTGGTAGCCAACGGGGTACCCCCTTTTTATATTTCTGCCGAAGGCTATGCCCAGTATCATCCCGTGGCCACCAATGATACGGCACAGGGGCGGACCCAGAACCGGCGGGTGGAGATTGTTTATGAGCGTGACAGTATCGCCCGCCAGTTCGAAGACATGTATAAGAAATAAAAAAACGCGTTATTTTATCCGATCTCTTCATTGGATTCAAAGCTGTCTTTTGGTTCTTGAAAAACTGACGATCCTGTCTTATAATTATTATTTTCGTTGCAAGTCCTATTGGACCACAACGGAGCAATTATACAAACAATTTGGTGAAATGATAAAGAATGACGATACCAAAGATCTTCGTATCCTCGGAGCTTGCGGCCACCTTTGTCTGTGAAGCATGCGGAAACTGCTCCACCAGGGACGTGTCCAAATTCATCAGGCACAAGGCCAAAGTCCAGTTGAAATACAAGTGCAAGTGCGGGCATATTTTCAGCGTGATATTAGAAAGACGACGGGGCATACGCAAGGAAGTGAACTTTAAAGGGGTGCTGACCCAGAACCGGAAGCAGTTCCCCGGGGTAATTACGGACCTCTCTCACAATGGCATCCAGTTTAAAACTCTGGAAAAGGCCCTTATCAAAGAGGAGAGCATGGCTGAGGTCAAGTTTACCCTGGATAATCCAAACCGCTCCGAGGTTCGTAAGCGTATACGGATCAGGAAAGCCTTTTCCGAATACAGCCTTGGCTGCGAATTCGAGGATACCGATCATTTTGACGATCTGGGAAAGTATTTTTTGTTTTATTTTTCCCAGAAGAAGTGATGCCCGGCTGCGATTTGAGTCTGATTAACGGTTAAAATCCCGATCAAGTTTTTCTTTTTCCATGGCAGCTATACGTGAAATATCCTCGGGTGGGAGGCCTTTTTTCATACCTGGGCAGGCGTTTGCCATGATATCCTTTTCATCCACATAGGTGCCGCCAAATCCTTTGCAGCACTGGCCGCATAATTTACAGTCAAAAATATCTTCTGATGTCAGCATGTTCATATCCCGTAACGTTTTTCCATGGCTTTTTGCATAGTCTCTCTTGGTGGAAATAATTTCATCAGCCAGTGGCTTGAAGCCAAAATCGATCGAGTGATCATACATAACGCGTCCCTTATTAATTCCTTTCCACATCCTTAAAATTAAGGAGGAGAAATGAAACACATGAATTTCCACAAATTTATTCTGGTTCTTTTCTGCGGATTTTTATTATTTTTACCCCAGAAAGTCACGGCAACGGCAATCGCCACAAGTAATCTTGCTTTTTCCAACCTTCAGATTTTTCCAACCAGCGGTAGTGTTGTATTGTTCGATTTCTGGTTCCTGGATGCTTTTGCTGAAGCACATAACAGCCTGGGAGAATCTGACTTTGATTATGACCCTGATTATGATTACGACGGTAGCGCAAAAGCAAATGCTGTTGTCTCTTTTGCAGAGGGCCAGGGAGCAGTCTCGGGACCAGACCCATTTGTTCTCCCGCCAGATTTGAGTGTTGCTGGAGATGCTTCAAGTAATGTCAATATTCCGGGCTGTGATCAAAGGAGTGCAGCAGCCCTGGGTCGGGGTGCGGCTTTTAATAGTTTTATGATCACTGGCGGCATAGGAACCGTTGATGTGGAATTTTCAGTAGATTTGGGTGGAGACATGTCGGTTTTCACTGACTGCTGTGGGCTTTTTGCCGATACTGAAGTTATTTTCGGGATGGAGTTGGACGGTTCTCCTGTTCTTTTTTTCCAGGATTTTCTTCACATCGGCCCTTCTGACAGTGATGCAAGATCTATTTCAGAAACCCTGTCCACGACCGTATCCCTTGAATTTGACACGGGTTATTTCCTTTATATGGAAACAGATTCAGAATCAGAAGCAGCCACTGTACCGGAACCGTCAACAGGAATCCTGTTGTTTTTTGGAGGACTCTGTGCGCTGGGGATTATCAGGCGTAAAAATGTCATTTGCACAGCAAGGACGCGATTAAGCACAATGGGTACTTTCCTGATTTTGCTGCTCATAACCCTCTTCGTGGTTGTCTTTGCAGGTTCTGCTCAAGCCCGGTACATTGGTGGGGGAAAACCTTGCGCCTGTGACTGTGACTGTGACTGTGAAGAAACCCGGGGACCTGACACACAATTTTCTGGTGGCAGTTCCTTGAGCAGCACTGAGGGCAATCTTCGGGAACAATACAATGTCATCTCCATTGGAAGCAGTGCCGGCGCAACAATTGATCTTGATCTGACCTATAACAGTTTTGATGCTGATGCCTCCTGGGCCATGGTGGATACGGTTCTGGGGTACGGCTGGACCCACTCTTACAATATGTTTCTTTTCAGCCAGCGCGGCCATATGTTCCGTATGGACGGCAATGGCTGAACCAGCAAATATACGCGCGGACCAGGCGGTACGTTTACGCCAACAAAAGGCTATTTTGAAACATTGGTCCAGAACCTTGACGGCACCTTCACCCTAACCCAAAAAGACGACACCATTTTTAATTTTGCCCTGATACCCGATACACCTTTCATGGTCGGTGGCCCAGTTTACCGCTTGACTACTGTCAAAGACCGGAATAACAACATTGTTACCCTGACCTAAGTAGGTGGACAAATATAATTCCTGTATAATCTTGCTTTGCAACAAATCATTGTTTTTTTAAATTTGCATAGCAAGGATATCAGATGAGACGTACGGGTAAAAAATTTATTTCTCCAATTGAGCCGTTGGCATTAAAATGGCTGTCACTTATTGAATTTTCGGATGAAGAGTCAAACCGTACTAAACTCAGGGCTCAAGCAATCCGATTGAGCAACTCTGGGTATAGTATCAGTCAGATTTCACAAATATGTTTGACCACTCAGGAAACAGTTTCGAAGTGGATTGATGGATGGGAAAAATATCAATTTGACTCTTTAATTGATAAACCACGTTCTGGAAGAACGCCGCTGATCCATAGTGAGATGCATGATGAAGTTATTGATATTGTGAAGAAAAATCCAAGACAACTTAAAAGTGCCATTACTGAAATACAGGAAAAATTTGGTAAAAAAGTCAGCGTAAAAACCCTGAAACTCGATGATCCAGTTTTTTGGGATTAGACAATGTCACAATATTGGAAAATGTAAAGGCTGGTCAAGTCGATGGTATAATACCAACTATTCCAGCTGATATCTCACCCATCGGTTGGCCAGCCTCCAATGAGCAGGATAAAATAAGTTTTACTTGAATACAAGGGTTCTATTGCGCTATATCGCTTCATTCCTGAAAATAATAAATGAGGCGGATGTGTTAATAGAGAAGCTGTTGCCGTTTGTTGAAAATTATACCGAGTCACTGAATACTGAGTTAACAGAGTCTTCCCCTGGGATGACCTTAAGTAAATCACAAAAATTCTGGCTGGGTTTCTGCATCACTGGAATCATTTTAACCAACAGCATCAATTGGACTGCTTTTTCCCGTATCAGCATAGGACGGTATAAAAAAACAGCACTTTCCTGGATGTTTCGCCATTCTAAAATTGCTTGGGAGCATCTGTTCCACTTCAGTCTCAAAATTATTTTCAAAGTATATGGTATCACCAAAGGCGTTGTCAGTATTGATGATTCCGATAAAAAGCGCAGTAAATGCACAACAAAAATTTTTGGCGCCAACAAAATAAAAGACAAATCAACAGGCGGTTTTTGCATGGGGCAAAGTTTGGTATTTTTGGTATTGGTAACACCGAAAATAACCATTCCAATAGGCTACGCCTTTCATGTTCCTGATCCAAAAATCAGCGAATGGGTCAAGGAGGATAAAAGGTTAAAAAAGGCTGGAGTACCAAAATCAAAACGCTCGAAAAAGCCGGTGCGATCAGATGAATATCCAACTATTTCAAGTATTTCTATAGCTATTTTAAAAACCTTTGTACAGCAACACCCTGAAATAAAAATAGAAGCAATTGTTGCAGATGCCTTGTATGGTAATGCTGAGTTCATGGATGAAGCTTCAAAAATTGCAGGAAGCGCTCAAGTCATTAGTCAAATAAGGTACAATCAAAATATTTCATTCAAAAACAGTAAAAAATCAGTGGAAAAATATTTTGAAAATATTCAACCGATTCAAAAAACCATACATATACGCGGAGGCAAAGGGGTTGTTGTACTTATTAAAAGTGCCAGAATACATGTGTGTGCCCATAGAAAAAAACGATTTGTCATTGCAATAAAATACACTGGAGAAGAGGACTATCGGTACCTTGTCGCTTCGGACCTGACCTGGCGATATGCTGATATAATAGATGCTTTTACACTCAGATGGTTAGTAGAGGTTTTTATTCAAGACCACAAGGGTAATGAAGGGTGGGGAAATTTGACCAAACAACCTGGTAAAGATGGGTCTTACAGAAGTTTGACCCTGAGCCTGTTGGTTGATCATTGTCTCCTCCTTCATCCGGACCAAGTGGCCTCGATAAATAACAAACTGCCCGCAAAAACTGTTGGCAGCCTATGTGATATCGTCAAAGTTGACAGCATCTTATCCTTTGTCGAACAAATCATTCACAGTGATGACCCAGAATCCCATTTCAAGCAGATCTCGGTATTTTTAAAAGAGCATTTTGTAAAGTCAAATGATTCCAAAAAACACATGAATCTAAAACCTTGGGGAAATTATCAATCCTCCCCATCATTAAAATATAAAGCATTCTGTTAACATGGGGATAATAACTGGTAGATACGTTCCATGTCAATTTTTAAAAACTGGATCATCGAGTGAAACGGATTATAAAAAAAACTGCGTTGGTGTCGAGGACGGAAATCTCTCAAAAGCAAACGCAATGAGAACGAGTTCAGGGAAGCGCAAAAGGAAATTGAAATCTTGAAAGATGAAGATCAGGCAAATATCATTGACTTGTATTATTTTGATGAATCTGGCTTTACCGGCGTGCCTGAGATTCCATATGCCTGGCAAGATGAGGATGAGCAGCTTTTGCTTCCGAGTGGAAAAACCTCAAGAATCAATGTGTTGGGATTCTTGAATAAGCAAAATGATTTCTTTCCTTGCGTTTTTGACTGCTCAGTTACTTCAGATATTGTAACCGCCTGCTTTGATGCGTTTTCACGTTACATAACAAAAAGAACCATTGTTGTTCTGGATAATGCTCCAATACATCACAGCGCCATTTTTAAATCTCAAATTGGGACATGGGAAGAAAGAGGCCTTTTTCTATACTTTATCCCCAAATATTCACCGGAGTTGAATCTGATTGAAATTTTATGGAAACATATCAAGTACTTTTGGCTATCAACATCTGCTTATAAAGGATTTGAATTTTTGAAAACTGAGTTGAATAATATATTGGCAAGCGTCGGTAAGGAATTTACAATTTCGTTTTCTTAACCTGGATTTATATTTGTCCATGTACTTATGACCTCGGTAACCGGGTGCAGACCCGCCAGTACGAGAACGGCGTCACTGCAGATTACACTTACAATGCCAACAACTGGATTACTCAACTTGAGCATACCGTCGGTGCGACGCTCATCGCCGGTTTCGGGCACGACTACGACAAGGAAGGGAACAAGAAGTTCGAGGAAAAACAGCATAACACCAACCTTTCCGAGGCGTATCAGTACGACAATAGTTACCGCCTGATCGACTACAAGGTTGGGACTCTGTCCGGCTCCACGGTTTCTGTGCCCATGACCCAGACCGCCTATGATCTCGATTGCCTCGGCAACTGGGACAGCAAAACCACGGACGGAACCACCCAGAGCCGTACCCACAACATGGTCAATGAACTGACCGCCATTGGCGGGGTGTCGCTTGATTACGACGACAACGGCAACGTCATCGAAGATGAACGCTACACCTACGTGTACGACGAAGAAAATCGATTGCAGCGCGTCACCCGTAGGTCGGACAGCCAGATCGTCGGCATCTACCAATATGACGCCCTCGGCCGCCGGGTCGACAAACAGGCCAGCCCCACCGGCACGGTCACTGAAACCCTTTACTTCTATGACGACGCCCGGGTGATCGAGGAACAGAGTACCCTGGCCGCAACCCAGGCCGAATACATCTACGGTAACTACATCGACGAAGTGCTGGTCATGAGCCGGGGAGGGCAGCTTTATTACTACCACCAGAACGCCCTGTGGTCCGTCGCCGCTATTACCGATAGTCTTGCCAATGTAGTTGAACGTTATACCTATGACGCTTACGGTTGCGTCACGATTACCGATGGGGCGAATAATCCCGTGCCGCCGAATGCTTGGAACATACCGCACAGTGCCATCGACAATCCGTATATGTTCACCGGGCGGGAGTTGGATGAGGAAATCGGACTTTATTATTACCGGGCACGCTACTATGACTGTGAGAAGGGAAGATTTTTGCAGAGGGATGTGTTGGGGTATGTGGATGGGATGAATCTCTATGAGTACACAAGATCAAACTCAAAAAATTTGGTTGATCCTTTCGGAAACTTATCAAAATGCTGTGTAGGTTTGGGCGATTTCACTATTAAGGCAATCAAGAGTCTGACCAATTTTTTTGAGAAGTTAGTCCTTCCAGAGAAATGGGAAAGTCTCATTCTTGACGCGGGTAATTCAGCTATAGCTGCGTGCATGCTTATCAAAGAAAACCCGGATATTAGGTGCACAAAGACAAAGTGGGTGGAAGGAAAAGAGACGAAGGTTAAGGGATGTTGCTGCCAGTTCGATGGCGAAGCAAATACTTGGATAAGAGGGCCTTCTGGAAAGCTTGAATTTTCAGTAAGTGTGCCTCAAACTCAAATAGGTAAAGTAATTGAGGTTAAAGGAGATGCGGGTTTTTCAGCTGTACCACTACTTGCTACGCAAGAAGACAACTGCCCGAAAAAATGTAAGGATGACAGGCGAGTTTATCTACTTCAATTTGTTGCGAAGGGAAGCCTAACGCTAACCATACGTATTCCAACGCAAGCTGGCGCAGTCGAGATTATTGCCGTTGGTGGAGCACAATTCGGAGCTAAAGAAAAAACATGCGATTTCATATGCGGGAGGGCTCCAAAAACTGATTTTTAGCCACGTGAATCCAGGTAGGGTGGGCAAAAGCGCAGCGTTGCCCACCATTTGTATGTATAACATCTTGGGCCTGAACGATAAATCAGAGGGGCTCAAGGACAACTGGTGGGCACAAAAAGCGTGCCCACCCTACCTCGCTGAAAGGCTATCCGCTTTTGTGTAAAACCATGCGGTGTATTCAATTAAATTAAGGAATTCGGTGGGCATGATACTTAATTCCAGACAAGCCAGTGAACAAAAAAGAAAGAGAGGCTGACCATGCTTTTGTATATATTTTCAGAATATAAAGGTCGAGCTTGACAGGCTGTTAGAGAACGTTACTTTTTGTCCAATCTCTACGTTGTATGGAATTTTTAATCCTCAAAGTATGTAATATATTAGCCTGTGACTAAAGATTTCATACGCCTTGAGCTTTAACAAAAATTAACAGTCTGTTGACCACATTCCAGGAGCGGTCTTCAAGCAGGTAGTTGAAATAATTGAGGAGTTGGCCTGTGGTCAGGTTTTCGACCCGGCAGTCGCAATAGTTGCCAATCCGCCTGGTCGCCTGTGAGTACACCTCGATGGTATTGGGTTGCAGGCCTGCCGGTTTCAAGCACTGGATATGCTTGCGCTAATATTTGTTGAATTGTGGATCATTGGGCATACTGGTGTTCATTGTAACCTCATTTTAAAGTAACTGGTCAATGGTAATGCACTTGCATCACCTTTTCTGGTATAATACTATGAAACTTGAAGTTACAATGTGATTTAAAAGAGGTGGGGCGGTTGCCTCCGCGCATCGGCTTCGTCCAACAAGGCAAATTAACTCGGACCGCAAAAACCGCTGCGCGCTTTTTGCGTGCGGTTATTTGCGGCGTTCTGTGGTAAAGAATGTTGAATCTAATTCTGCATGAATTAATACTATGATTAAACAGAAATTGAATCATGAACAATTGAAGGATATAATCCAGAAAAATAGGATTGAATGATCTGCACACGCTCTATCGAGAATGTTGGAGAAAGGGATTAGCAGAGCATCCGTCAAATATATCATTGCTAATGGTGAAATGATTGAAAACTATCCTGATGACAAACCATTTCCAAGTGGATTGTTTCACGGACCATGGGAAGATATGATATTACACGTTGTTATTGCCTACGATGCTGCTTCCCAGAAGATATTTGTTATCACGGCTTATTGGCCGGATGAAGAACATTTTGAAAGTGACTTTAGGACCAGGAGGAAGTAATGAACTCAATCAAAGATATTTGTCCACTTTGCGGAGGGCATAAAAAACAAGGAACAACAACAGTTACAGTAGATATGGGGAATACCCTGGTTGTGGTTAGGAATGTACCGGCAACGATTTGCTCCTTATGTGCTAATGCATGGCTTTCTGATGAAGTAGCCGGTGACATTGAAATTATCGTTGAAGAAGCAAAGAAAAATCATCGACAAATGGAAGTTACCCAATATCGAAAAGCAGCATAGTATGTAATTCGCGGGACATGATACTTAATTCCAGACAAGCTAAAAAGAAAAAAAGAGGAATTGACAGTGCCATTGCCCGGGCTTGAGTCTGATTAACGGTTGAAATCCCGATCAAGTTTTTCTTTTTCAATGGCAGCTATGCGTGAAATATCCTCGGCTGGGACGCCTTTTTTCATTCCTGGGCAGGAGTTTGCCATCATATCCCAGTTTTCCGGATGGTTGATCAGGGCTTTGATAAAGGGCCAGGCCCGGCACATATAGGGTTTGACCGGATGGATGGTGCATTGCTTTTGGGGATCAAAGAAGATGCAGCTCCCGTCTTGTCCCAGTGTCAGCACCGGCCTTGAGCCGGACATGTCACAATAATTTTCCACAAAGGTGTCAGTATCCGCCTGGATATAATCGCAGATCTTTCTGATGTCCCTTTCATCCACATAGGTGCCGCCAAATCCTCTGCAGCACTCACCGCATAATTTACAGTCAAAAATATCTTCCGGTGTCAGCATTTTTAAATCCCGTAACGTTTTTCCATGGCTTTTTGCATAGTCAAGGGATCTACATACTGAAGGTCCCCGCCCATGGGTATGCCCGATGCAATTCGGGTTATTTTAATTTTTGTCAAAGTCAGCTTGCTCCGGATATAGGCAGCCGTAGCTTCACCTTCCACATTGGTCCGGGTGGCAAGGATCAGTTCCCTGACGTCGTTGCCCCGGGTCCGCCTGAACAGTTCTGCCAGGCGGATGTCTCCGGGGCCGATGCCGTCAATGGGGGACAGCGCCCCGCCAAGGATGTGATACAGGCCTGAAAAGGCCCCTGATTTTTCAATGGCAGCCATGTCGGCGGGGTTTTCCACCACGCAGATCACGCCTTTATCCCTGCCGGGGTTTGAACAGATTTGGCAGGTTTCCCGGTCAGTGAGTGCAAAGCAGGATGCGCACAACCTGACGCTTTTTTTCAGTTCAATGATATCTGCAGCCAGAGACGCGGCCTCATGGTCCGGGGCATGAAGGATATGAAGCGCCAGGCGCTCTGCTGTTTTCTTTCCTATACCCGGCAAGGTGGAAAGCGAATGGATCAGTTTAACAATGGCTTCAGGATAATGGTTCACAACGGGTGCAGGTTCTTTTTAATATTACAGACCTGGAATATTCATGCCGCCGGTCAGTTTTCCCATCTCAGCGGAGACCATTTCCTGGGATTTTTTCAACGCGTCGTTCACTGCGGCAAGCACAAGATCCTGCAGCATTTCAACATCTTCCGGGTCAACTATCTCTTTTTCAAGCACAAGGGATTCGATTTTCTGGGCCCCATTGGCAACCACTTTTACCATACCGCCACCTGAGCTGGCTTCAACGGTTTTGGTTGCCAGATCCTGCTGTGCCTCCAACATTTTTTTCTGCAGCTTTTGTGCCTGTTTCATCATGTTGTTCATATTTTTCATGGATCAACTCCTATATTGGGGGTGTTATATGATATCTGCGTCAAATAAACGTACCGCATGCTGGACCATGGGGTGTCCTGCCGCAGCTTGTTCCGCTTTTTGCTGGGACGCTTGCTGCCGGCAAGTCTCATCCTCAGGGCCGCCGTTGTTTTCTATGCTTACCTCAATGGGTTTTCCTAAATGTTTTCGGCCCAGCTCCGCCAGCGCTTTGGTTTTGGTGTTGAGTCTTGATTCTTCAAACCCCGAACAGGATGAAAGGGTCACAATCACTTTGTCCGGGGCGGATGTGTCCGCCTGACCCTTGGAAAATAAGCCGAAGATAAAGGGCAGTTCATGTTGAAGTACATCCATGAACTGCGACCAGGTTCCTGGTTTCTGGTGTTCCTGCTCCTGACGCAAAGGGGAAGGGGGGGGAGGCCCAGGTGAATCGGGTGAATCGGATAAATCCGTTGGGATATGCGGCGGTGGCGCCTGCTCCCGTTCCGGTTCATAGGGCATGGGCTCCGGCATGGGTCGTGTGCCTGCCAAAGGCGGTGTTTCGGTAAGTTTGTCTCCGGGGATCTGTTCTGAAAGCGGTGCAGATGTCAAGGGCGGCTTAGCAGATTGGGGCGGCGGTGAATCAACACGGGTCTGGCCAAGACGGTTCTCCATCCGGCGTGCTAAAAGATCCACCTTGGTGATGATCTCATCAAGCCGGATCTCCGGTTCAATCTGGATCATTTTGAGCAACACCATCTCTACGGCGGTCTGGGTATGGGATGCAAAGCGCACAACACTCTCCTCTTTTAAGAGAAGGTCCAGCAGCATCCCAAGATAGGCCGATGGAAAATTTCTGCACATCCGGTCAAGCTCAAGTTTTTCCGTTTCAATCATATTGAGCACAGGGCTCTCTTTTCCGCACAGCCGGATGATGTTCAGATTCCTGAATTGGGCAATGATACCGGAATAAAATTCTTTTAAATCCATGCCGGAATCATTGATTTTGCTCACAAGATCAATTAGTTGTGCCCCGTTTCTTTCCAGTACGGCCGAAGATATGGAAAAAAGAATTTTTCGGTCCGTGACCCGAAGTCTCTGGGCCACCAAAAGCCTGTCAATCTCTTTTTCAGGCCCGGCTGAAAGAATTCTGTCCAAAAGGCTTAAGCCGTCCCTGATCGAGCCGTCCGCCTCTAAGGCGATCAGTTCCAGCCCTTTAGTTTCAACCGTATACCCTTCTTTTCGGCATAGATCCCCTAAGTGGGCGCAGATCCTGTCCAAGGCAATTCGCGACAAGTCATGGCGCTGGCACCGGGACAGGATGGTGGCCGGAATTTTGTGGATTTCCGTGGTGGCAAAGATGAAAAGAACATGGGCCGGGGGCTCTTCAAGGGTCTTGAGCAGGGCATTGAAGGCAGCCACCGAAAGCATGTGGACTTCATCAATGATATAGATTTTGTACCTGGCAGCTGAGGGCATGTAGGCCACATTGTCCCTCAGTTCACGGATCTGCTCCACACTGTTGTTGGAGGCGCCGTCAATTTCAAACACATCGGCACAATGACCGTTGATAATGTCTTTGCAAATTGTGCACTCATTGCAGGGCGAGGGGGTCGGCCCGGTCTGACAGGTCATGGCCTTGGCCATGATGCGGGCAATGGTGGTTTTGCCGGTACCCCTGGGGCCTGCCAGCAAAAGGGCATGGGGCACCCTGTTTCCGGAAATGGCGTTGGTCAGGGTGGTGGTGACATGATCCTGTCCAACAACTTCTGAAAATGTCTGGGGCCGGTATTTTAATGCCAGAACCTGGTAAGACATGGTGTTTAGTATCTAAATGATTTTTATGTTTCTTTTTAAAAAGTACAAGGCTTTATACCAGAGGGGGTGTTAGGGGTCAATGTCGGGGTGGGATTTTGTTTTAACACAAAAAAATATCAGAATGTTTTTTCTTGTCATTTTTTCTTATTTTTTTAATAATCCACTCAAATTGGCCATTTAAAAATTCGTATATACCCGGCTAAAAGGCAACGGCTAAGAGCCATGGCCCAGATACTCTGTTGACACCAGGCTCAACCGACAACAAATAATGATAGTAGTTCAACAAGTTATTGTAATTCTCATATAAGAGGCATTCATAA
This sequence comes from Desulfobacter postgatei 2ac9, assembly GCF_000233695.2. Lineage (NCBI taxonomy): Bacteria > Pseudomonadati > Thermodesulfobacteriota > Desulfobacteria > Desulfobacterales > Desulfobacteraceae > Desulfobacter > Desulfobacter postgatei. Next base: position 2,566,868 of record NZ_CM001488.1, read on the forward strand.
ATGAAAATCATAAACATAAAAGAGATGTGCATAAAATTTTTCAGGCAGTACGGCAGGCAGATTGGAAACCAGGCAGGTTTTTCCTTTATTGAACTGATGGTGGTTGTCATCATCCTGGGGATTCTGGCCGGCGCCATTGTGCCAAGGTATATGGATAAGGCGGACAAGGCAAAAATCGTAAAAGCCCAAGTGGACATTGCTGCCATTGAAACCAGCCTTAAAATGTACAAACTGGACAATGGGTTTTATCCCACAACGGAACAGGGCCTTTTAGCCCTGATAGAAAAGCCGGCCACCGATCCCGTCCCCCGAAGCTGGAATGAAAACGGATATTTTGAAAAGCAAAGAGTTCCCAAAGATCCTTGGGGAGCCGAGTATGTTTATCTGTGCCCCGGTGTCCACGGCACGTTTGACCTGATTTCATATGGTGCGGATTCAGAATCAGGAGGGGAGGGGATCAATGCGGACATCACCAACTGGGAAGAGCAGGAATAATCCATCTGGATTTACCTTTGTTGAACTGATGGTGGTGGTGGGCATCTTCTCTATTGTTCTGCTGTTTTCAATCCCATTGTTCCGGCAGATTCATTTGACGTCAAACGCCTCTGATCGCGTATCCGGGTTGATTTTTTTCCTGGAAAATTTAAAGCTTAAGGCCATGGTGGAAAATAAAAATTTGACCCTTTATATGGATTCCGGTTCCGGAAAAATGTATGTGACCGATGACACAATGGATGCGGATGCCCGGCAGGTTGCCCTGAATAATGGCATATCCCTGAACGGTGATCTGCAATTGCTTAATCTGGAATTTCCGGATGACGGCACCAGGGCCGGTGATGACAAAAGCATCTGTTTTTTCAGCAAAGGTTATTCAGACCGGGTCCTGATTCATGTCCGGGAAGAGAGTCGGGAGATGACCATTCAGGTATGCATGTTCCAAAAGAGCGTTCATCTGATCGACCGATATGTCTCCTATGACGACTGCATATAATCGATTATGGGATCATGGCGGCTGTCAGGGGCAGACCGGTTTTACCCTGATTGAGGTGATTGTTGCCATGACCATTATTGCAACGGTTATGGTGGCATTGTTCAGGATGCAGTCCGGCACCATCAATCTGGCCGGGGCCGATGATTTCCAGACAACAGCCCGGTATCTTGCCGCCAAGGCCCTTGCCCAAATCGAGCTTTCCATCAATGACCCGGAGCTGAAAGGCGAGTTTGACCAGGCGTTTAAAGGATATGCCTGGCATTGTGAGCTGACGGATGTAAACGCCAATTTTTCAGATATCATGCCGGATTTGACCGACAAGATCGGCACATTAAAAAAAATTGATTTGACAATAACGCGGGAGCAGGGGGGCCGGTCTTATCATGTTGAAACATTCAGGTATGCCCCTGCAAGTTAACCCAACAGAGTGCGGATTCACCCTGATGGAACTGATGGTGGCCCTTGTTATTTTTTCATTTGTTATGGTCATTCTTTTTTCATCTTTTAATGCATTTATATCCACAGGGCAGTCCATTGCACACGGTGTTGATTATAATGAACGGGCCAGGGATGCATTCAGAAGAATTCTGGATGATCTGACCGACATGTACGTGCCGGAATCCGGGATAATAGATGTTTTGAACCGTGTCGATGATCAGGACGTGGATACTTTCCAGATGACCGGCAGTGAGACCAGCGTAGGTGGAGAGACCTTTTCCACCCTTGGATTTGCCTGCCTTTCAGGCGTTCAGACGGGCCGCAGCAGGCCGTCCGGTGTGGTTCGTGTTACTTATTACGTTCGAAAAAACAGCCAGGAATTATTTGATCTTTGCCGGGCTGAGCGTCCCATCGGCAGTGACAGGGAGACCGACCCGTGTTTAGACCCGGTCCTTGCCGACAATATTACCGGATTTACCATTGACTTCATTGATGCAAAGCGTAATGAGTATCGGGACTGGGATGCGGATACGGATAAGAATAAGGAGCGTGACCGAGTGTCCCTGCCGTGCGTATTGAACATCGGGTTGACACTGAAAAGTGAAAATAAAGAAAAAGTATATGAAACTGCCGTGGTTTTACCGGTACAGGGCCCGACAGGTGAATAGTATTTACCGCAATCAAAAGGGCATGGCCCTGATTGCCACCATTGCTGTGGTTGCCATTCTTTGTGTAGTGGCGTTGGAGGCCGGACGCCTTGCAAAGCAGGCTGCTTCGGGGACCATCGCCGAGAACGATATGTTTGCGGCCCGGGAAATGGCCATGTCCGGCATCCACCTGGCCATGATGATTCTGGCGATGGACGGGGCTGACAACGAGATTGATTCCATCCAGGAACCATGGGCGGATCCGGAACAGATCTCCCTGGCTGTGGCAGCCATGGGATTAAACCCGGAAAACGTATCCCTGAAAATTTCCGACGAGATGGGAAAATTGCAGTTAAACGCACTGCTTAAACAGTTTCCCGGCAATGACTTCAATGATGCTCAGGTGGTGGTACTGGAACGCTTTTTAACCCTGGCAGCGCCGGAAGACAAGTCCGATGGTGCCGGCAGCGCCGTTGAAATTGTCAATGCGCTTAAGGACTGGCTTGATTCAATGGACGATGATACCATAACAGGGTTGACAGGTGCCGAGTCAAATTATTATGAATCCCTGGATGTGCCTTATACCTGTGCCAATGGTCCCTTAAGGCATATCAGTGAATTATTCCTTGTCAAAGGGGGTGTTGACGCAATTTTATCCCCGTCATATATCAGTCAGGGGATGGATGAATCTATTCAGGCAGATATAAAGGATATGTTTACAGTATACGGTCTTTCAGATGTCCACAATTCCCAAGAGAACCGTTTTTCATTTTCAGGCACGGTTAATATCAATACCGCACCTGTGGCGGTACTCGCAGCACTTTTGCCCGAAGGCCGGGACTTAAATGCCCAGGACCTTGCCGACTATCGGTCCGAGAAGGCAAGCTTGGGCCGGGAATATATCCATACCCTTGAATCCGGGTGGTTTGAGGATGTCATTGCCCTAAGTGATAATGAAAAGAAGGCGTTTGAAAATGTGATTACCTATTCGAGCAGTGTTTTCAGGGCTGACTGTACCGCTAAAAAAAATGGTTATCAAGTGACCTTGCGCGCTGTAATGAAACGGGAAAAACAGGATATGACAGGCAAATGGTCCTGCCGGATTCTTCAAATGGAAAGAGGATAGACCATGGCAGCCCCCCTTTTGATCATCCGTGAAAATCGCACAGGGATTGATGCCTGGCTGGTGGAGGGGCGTGGGAAATCCCAGATTGTTCAGGCATTGGCCCGTGTGGCCTATGAAGATCTCGAAACGGTTGAAAAAGATCAGACCTTGTTTGATGCGGGATTGGCATCTGTTGTCCAGGCCGTTGACCCGGCCGTTAAAAAGGATAACACGCTCCAGGCCATGCTTCTTTTGCCGGCCGGCCGGTTTTATTTTCGAAATATCAGCTTGCCCTTTACATCCCGCTCAAAAATCAGGCAGGTTCTGCCCCTGGAGCTTAATACCCGGTTTCCAAAGGAACTGGGCCCTGTGGTGACTGACTTTTTCTGCTATGAACTGGAAACACAACAGTCGAACCCTTTGGTATTTTCCGGGTCCATCGAGGAAGATATACTTAAGTCTTACCATACAAGCCTTATGGCAGCCGGTCTTAAACCCGTTGCCATTGCGCCCGGGTGCCTGGCCATGGTCGCCGCTTTTCTTAGAGAGAACAAAGAAAATAAAAATTTTGTTTTTTGGGACACGGACGGGTGTGAGATGGTTTTAACCCTGGTGGCCCAGGCAAATGTGGTGCAAGTTCGGACTCTTTCTGTGGACCCATCGTTTCAACTGCCGGCCCAGGCAATTAGGCAGATGTTGTTAGGGTTCTGGCAGCGTTTTGGTGTAACGGATACCTTTCATATTTATATTTGCGGAGATTTTGATGAATCTGCCCGGAAGAGGATGCGTAACGCCCTTGCAGATATTTTTAAATTTCAGTCCGACTATACCGGTCAGGATGTCAGCGAACCGCAACTGCCGGAACCAATGAACGGATTGGCCTTTGTGGATCTGTCCCAGAATCTTGCATCAATCACCCCGGACCTTGCGATGCTGAACATGTGCCGGGGAAAGTACGGTTCAGAGTCATTTATCCGGGCATACCCGGGATATATCATAAGCTGCTGTGCCCTTGCCCTGCTTGCGTTTATTCTGTTCATGGTTAATATCCACATGGACATATCACGGCTTGAAAAACAGATTGATCAGGAAAATCAGGCCATGACCGCCATTTATAAAAAGGCGTTTCCGGATAAAAAAATAGGCAACATTGATCCTTTGCTGCTCATGCAGGCCGGTGTAGGGGAGCTCACCCGGGGGGGCTCTGCAAATGCCGGCTCTGAAGAGATAGACCGTGTGGAGGCCGGAAATATCCTGCTTGAACTCTCCCTTTGTATCCCGGCAACCGTGGATGTCCAGGTGGACCGCCTCACGCTGGATAAGGAACGGATGCTTCTGTCAGGATCTGCAGATAATTATAATACCATTGATCAGGTAAAGGGCTTCATTGAAAAGTCGCCGTTTTTCAAAAAGGTGAATATCGGCAGTGCAGTGGCAGGGAAGGGCGGTAACCGTGTGGACTTTAAATTCATTATTGAGATATGATGATGCTTGAATTGTCAAAACGGGATAAAAAATTTATAGCCGCAGGCACTGTGTTCCTTGTTCTGTTCAGTCTTGTCTGGTTTGTTTACCTTCCGGCCGTGGACAAGCGGGCAATGCTTGAAAAAAAGGTGATCTCAAAAGCCGCAGATATTGAGCGGATGCAGGTCCTTGAAATGACGCGGCGGCAATACGCAAAAAGTTTTGATCTGGAAAAAGAGGCCCTTGAAAAAAGAGGGTCCAAGTTTACGCTTTTTTCCTTTCTGGATGCCCTGTCCTCCAAGAGTCTTGTGAAAAAAAATGTTGCCTATATGAAACCGTTTTCCCAGGATATGGAAAACAGTGATTACAGACTCTCCCGGGTAACGGTCAAGTTACAGCAGGTCTATTTAAAAGGCCTGGTGGATTTCCTTGTCAGAATTGAAACTTCTCCCCATGGTGTATCCGTCATGTCACTATCCCTGACAAAGTCCGGTGACAAGGGGCAGTTTCTGGATGCAGTAATTGAAACCCAGATCCTGGCGTTAAAAGCCGAAAAAGAAAATGAAGATAGATCTTAAGACCTGTTGCATGCTTTACAGCCAAGGACGAAGCGTGTGCCGATGAACAACCGAAGGAGAATAAATATGTTGCAGGATCGTAGCAACGCGTTTACGCTGAAATACCTCTGCTTAATCCTTGTGGTGTTGGCCCTGGCCGGGCTTTGCCCGGTGCAGGCGGCACAGAATCGGAGCGCTTCAGAATATGTGTCCATGGATTTCAATGATGTTGACATCGGTGTCTTCATTAAATTCATCAGCACACTGACCCAGAAAAATTTTGTGGTGGACACCAAGGTCAAGGGAAAGGTGACCATTATCTCTCCTGAAAAAATATCCGTGGATGACGCATACAAGGTTTTTGAATCGGTTTTGGATATTTACGGGTTTGCCACGGTTGAAACCGGAAGCGTTGTCAAGATCATTCCTGCTGTAGATGCCAGGGGAGACAATGTGGACACCCGTATGGCAAGGTATGCGGAACAGACATCAGATAAACTGGTCACCCGGATTATCCCCCTGACTTATGCAAGTGCCGATGAGCTTAAAGCCCTTTTATCCCCCATGCTTGCAAAGGGCGGTCTCCTTTTGTCCCATCCCGATTCAAATATGCTTATTGTCACGGCAACCCTATCCAGCATTGACCGGCTGCTCAAGCTGATCAACACCATTGATGTGGAAGGCGTGGGCCGCAAAATTACCATTTTGCCCATCAAATATGCAGATGCGGAGAAAATGGTCACCAATCTGACCAAAATTTATTCAGCACAAACAAAAAAAATTGCAGGAAGGAGAAAAAACAGCAATGATTTTTCTGTGGAGATGGTGGCCGATGAACGAACCAATTCCATTATCCTTTTGGCCAGTGAACAGGAAAGCGCACAGATCACGGCACTTGTGACTGCTTTAGATAAAAAGGTCCCCAAAGGGGAAGAAAAGATCCGGGTCTATTATCTTGAGCATGCCACTGCCGAGGAGTTAGCTGCCGTGCTCCAGGAAATTCCCGAAAAGAGCGGCAGTAACTCAAAAAAGGATGGCCAGAAACAAGCCCCCCTTTTGTCCGATGACATTAAAATCACGGCGGACAAGGCCACCAATTCCCTGGTTATTATTGCGGATAAAGATGATTATCCGGTATTGGAAGAGGTGATTAAAAAACTGGATGTGCCAAGATCCATGGTTTACATTGAGTGTATGCTCATGGAGATGAATGCGGAACGATCCCTTGATTTCGGCATGGAATGGCAGGCGGCCGAAACAGTTCGCGGCGACTCCAATGTCGCGTTTGGCGGATTCGGCACCAAAGCTTCTGACTCCGGAGATCTGGCCTCTGCGGCGAAAGGAGTACTGCCCAGCGGTTTTTCCATGGGTGTCATCGGTAAAACCCTTGAAATCGGCGGGGTAACTTTTCCGTCATTCCAGGCCATTCTCCAGGCATACAAGAAAGATTCAGATGTGAAGATTTTGTCCACACCCCAGCTTTTGACCACGGAAAATGAGGAAGCCACGATTACCATTGGTAAAAACGTGGCCTACCAGACCCGGGGGGGTGTCTACAATGACTCCTCTACCGACTCCACCGCTTACAATGCATACGAATACAAGGACGTGGGCATTACCCTCAAAATCACCCCGTCCATCAGCCAGGGACGCCTGGTAAGGCTTGATTTCTATCAGACGATTACCAAACTGGACACCGCGAACACCACCAATGCGGATCGGCCAACCACCTTAAAACGGGAACTTGAAACCACCATTATTGTGGAAGACGGCAATACCGTGGTGATTGGCGGATTGATTGACGAGAGCCTGAGCAAGGAAGTCGGCAAGGTGCCGTGTCTCGGTGACATACCTGTTCTGGGTAATGCCTTTAAAAGCCTCTCTTCGGGCAGTGACAGAACCAATCTATTTATTTTCCTGACTCCCAGGGTGGTTAAAAATAACCTGGAGGCAAAACAGGTCTATCTGGAAAAAAAGGATAAGATGGACGAACTTCATAAACAGGAAATCAAATTGTATGATGAAGATGCGCCCATAAAAAGCATTCTTTTGAATTGATATGGAAAAATTAATCCAGCAGTTTGTTGACAGGCTGGCAACATTTGTCACCCTGGACCGTGAACAAAGGGAAAAAATCAAGGCTGCCTGTGCCAAGGATCCGGCCCGGATGTGGGAAATGGCCTGTGACACCAAGCTTGTGTCCGAATCCCACTCCCTGAAGGCGTTAGGGGGGATCTACGGCATTGAATTTCTGGACGATCTCGCGTTTTTTAATCCGGATCTCTCCGTGTCCGAAAAGATTACCCGCAAGTTTTTGAAAAAAAATCTTATTGTCCCGCTTAAGCCTGAAAACAACCCCCCGGTTATCGCGCTGAATGATCCTTCGGAGTTGAGTTATGTGGATGACGTGGCCATGCATGCAGGCTTTGCGGACTATACCCTGGCCTTGGCCACAAAAGCCCAGATTTTAAGTGCGATCAATATGATCTTCGATCAGGACGGGCGCAATGTCCAGAAACTTATGGACGACATGGAAGATGATGAATTCCTCCATATCGAAGACATTGAGCATACCGCAGATCTTTTGGACGATACCAGCGACGCCCCGGTCATCCGCCTGGTCAACCAGATGATCTCCCAGTCGGTCAAGGCGGGTGCCAGCGATATTCACATCGAACCGTTCCAGGATGAACTCATTGTCCGGTATCGCATTGACGGAATACTCTACCCCATGATGACCCCGCCCAAGATGTTTCAGTCCAGCCTGATTTCCAGGATTAAGGTCATGGCCAAGATGAATATTGCCGAAAAGCGGGTTCCCCAAGACGGCCGGGCCCAGGTCCGGATGGGAAACCAGGAAATTGACATGCGTATTTCAACGGTCCCCACCAATTTCGGCGAGCGCCTGGTTATCCGCCTGTTAAACAAGTCCGGATATTTCATGCAGATTTCAGAATTCGGCCTGTCCAGTGAAAATGAACGGCACCTGCATGATATTTTTCGGCAAAATCACGGCATTGTTCTGGTTACCGGTCCCACAGGCAGCGGCAAGACCACCACCCTTTATGCGGGATTGTCTGAAATCAACACCCCGGACCGGTCTATTATCACGGTTGAGGACCCGGTGGAATACAACTTGAAAGGTGTGGGGCAGATTCAGGTGAACCAGAAAACAGGCCTGACATTTGCCCGGGGACTTAGATCTATTGTTCGCCAGGACCCGGATGTCATTCTCATTGGTGAGATCCGCGACATTGAAACCGCTGAAATTGCGATTCAGTCGGCTTTGACCGGGCACCTTGTGTTTTCCACACTTCACACCAATGATGCCCCCGGTGCGGTGACCCGCCTGGTGGATCTGGGCGTGGAGCCTTACCTGATCACCTCTTCAGTGAATCATGTGATTGCCCAGCGCCTTGTCCGGGTGCTCTGTGCCCATTGCCGGGAGGAATTTGTGCTGTCCCGTGGGGATCTGAGCAGTTTTAACAGCATCAACGGCCTTGTCCCGGGACAGAAGGTGTTCAAGCCCAAGGGCTGCCCAAAATGTTTTAACACAGGGTATTTGGGACGCCAGGCCATTATGGAGATTCTCCCCCTGGATGAGGAATTGAAGTCACTTATCCTGGAAACCTCGGATGCCAACCTGATCAAGGTTGCTGCGGTGAGAAAAGGGATGAAAACCCTGCGAAGCGACGGGTTGGCCAAAGTGGCAAAGGGCATCACTTCCCTTCGGGAGGTATTGCGCGTGACCCAGGAATAGGTCTTATCCTAATCCTCCTTTCAATAAGGATTAACCCATTGAAAAAACAGGAACGGGACAAATTACTGATCTCTTTTTTCAAGAAAAAAGAGATCTACAAAAAACTGGCTGAGTATATTGTCCGGCTGATCAGCGATGATCCTTCAGCGCCAAAGGAAAGTATCCATACGATACTGTATCGAATCAAAGGTGAATCAAGGCTTATTGAAAAAATCGAGCAGAAAAATGCCGGTTCTGAATCTGATAAAGATCTTGTCACACACAAAAATTTTGATGAAAGGATTGGGGATTTAATCGGTATCAGGATTATTTGCCTGCGCCTTTCTGATATTGTAAAAGTCGAAGCCTATCTTAAGTTTCTGGTTGAAGAGAAAATATTGCAATTCATACAAGGACCCGATTATAAAAGATCTTTTGTTTTACCCATAGACCCGGGCAAAGCAGCACCACAGGATATCAGTTTTCAATATAGCGGATATTCTTCAATTCATTACCAGATCAGGCTGGGTGATAATTCAGATGCAGGCGACGCGTTTAAAAAAATTCAGATTGAACTGCAATTGCGGACCATTCTTGAGGAGGCGTGGGGGGAAATTGACCACAAATACAGGTATAGATACAGCCGAATCGGGGAATCTCTTCCGGAACATATACATTCAGGCTTCTATAATCTAAGTGCTTATCTTCAGGCTGCCGCGATGCATGCGGAGCAATTGTGTCGGGAAGTAGAGGCGTATCGGGCGTCACGGCGGCTAACCTCTAATGGAAAGAATAGGCTTTCGATTGCCTCTGAACATGGGGTGGATGAGAAAACGAATGGATTTGCTGATCAACTAACGGTTCCTCCAGCGCTTAAAACGGTGCTGGAACAGAGCTTTGGGTTTAAAGTGACAGACCGAACGCTTGCGTATATCATGAGGCGGCTCAATAAATTAGGCTACACCCAGCGCTCTAAGCGGTTTTTTCAGACAATGTTCAAAAAAAGCAGGCTGAATGATTTTCAAACGATTTTTCAAGAAGTGCTGAACCGAGATCCCTTTAAGGAGAGTAAGACGATAAATATTGATATAATAAATGCTGTAAATTTCGCACTTTTTGATGAGATTGAAGGCACAATGGTCGCAAAGGAAGGGTTGAGATCCACTTTGAAATGGAGAAAAGATCGTTCATCGCGATAACCTCCTTTAGTCCATTCGTTGATATCGAAACTGCAGAAGAAGCCGATAGAGCCCCCGGCGCTGCCGCAGTACTTGCCTCTTCTTCCGCCTGTCCACTCTGGGCCGGGATTGATGTTTAAAATGATTCTCCACACCATTGTATCCTTGATGCCGGAATCGACCTTACGCCGGCCATGTATCAAGAAAATAATTTGTATGATATGATATCTGGATAACCTTCATAAAGAGGATGCCTTAATGTCAGAAAAAAAACAAACTTTAAAAATGTATGGAACCATTCAAAAAAATATACAGAAAATTTGAGTAAGCCAGAGCTTGAGACCAGTATCAAAATTGGAAGATATAATCGATTGAATGCATGCCTGGCAGAGGCATGCTTATAACGCGAGAACCGAAAAATCACACGTCAATGATGCTGTTATCATTGCAGATAGACAGGCCAGTCTTTGATTTATATCAAAGAGATTCTTCACCAAACGAATTTATTTTTGAATTGTAATGTGTTAGGCAGTAATCAATACACCATTCCAGCTTTTATTGTGTCCGCGGTTATTTTAGTTTTATACTTTTTCTTTGTGACTTGATCCAGATCAAGGTTTTTGGACTTTTCTAATCGTATCTTGTACCTGCGAATACGACGTCAGTTAGCAGTTAATTTATAAAAAGGAGGCCTTTACATGTTTTGTTTTCAATGTCAGGAAACCGCTAAGAACCAGGGATGCACCATTAATGGGATTTGCGGGAAAAAGGGAAGCACGGCAAATCTTCAGGATTTATTGATTTATAATTTAAAAGGAATCGCTCTCCTTGCCCAAAAAGCAAAAAACGCAGGTGCGGATGTCCCGACGGCCAATGGGAAATTTATCGCAGAAGGGTTGTTTACGACGATTACAAACACCAATTTTAATGATGAAAACCTTATAAATTGGATTATCCGTGCCCAGGCTGTTAAAAAGAAATTGTTCGACAGCGTCAAAGATAAGATCGGGTCAGATCTTCATGATTGTGCGACCTGGTTTTCGGATGATACGTCGGCATTTGAAGCCAAGGCAGAAGCAGTCGGCGTTCTTGCAACTGAAAATGAAGATGTCAGATCTCTCAGGGAGCTTCTGGTCATCGGCCTGAAAGGGATCTGTGCATACGCTGATCATGCCGCTGTCCTTGGTGTCACGAAAGATGAGATTTGGAATTTTCTGTATGAGGCATTAACCTCCACAACCCAGGATCTGAGTGTTGATGACATGGTTGCGATGGTCATGAAAGCCGGTGAAACAGCCGTGACCGCAATGGCGGCGTTGGACCAGGCCAATACCCAGGCCTACGGCAACCCGGAGATAACAGAAGTCAATCTCGGTGTGGGTACAAACCCCGGCATTCTGATTTCCGGCCACGACCTGAAAGACATGGAAGAATTGCTGGAGCAGACAAAAGGTACGGGCGTTGATGTGTATACCCATGGGGAAATGCTGCCTGCCAATTATTATCCTGCATTTAAAAAATACGATCACCTGAAAGGCAATTACGGCGGATCCTGGTGGCACCAGAATGAAGATTTCGAAACCTTTAACGGTCCCGTCCTGATGACAACAAACTGCATTATCCCCATTAAAAAGAAAAATACATATCAGGATAAGGTTTTCACGACCGGCGTTGTTTCCTATCCGGGCACAACGCATATTCCGGACAGGACAGATGGCGGCGCCAAAGATTTTTCAAAGATTGTTGAACTTGCAAAAACTTGTCAGCCTCCCACAGAGATAGAAACGGGTACAATCGTTGGCGGATTTGCACACAATCAGGTGCTGGCACTGGCGGATAAGGTTGTGGAAGCCGTTAAATCAGGAGCGATCAAGCGCTTCATCGTCATGGCCGGATGCGATGGCCGCCAGAAAGACAGAAACTATTTCACCGAAGTTGCTGAAAAATTACCGAAAGATACGGTGATACTCACTGCCGGGTGTGCAAAATACAGGTACAATAAACTCAATTTGGGAGATATCGGCGGAATTCCAAGAGTGCTGGACGCAGGACAGTGCAACGACTCTTACTCCCTGGCCGTGATAGCCATGAAACTGCGGGATGCTTTTGGGCTGGATCACATTAACGACCTGCCGCTCTCTTTTGATATCGGTTGGTATGAACAAAAAGCCGTGGCTGTTTTGTTGGCATTGCTGTACCTGGGTGTTAAGGGGATTCGTTTAGGTCCTACGCTGCCCGCTTTTGTCTCACCGACAGTGTTGAATGTTCTGGTTGAAAATTTTGATATCAAGCTTATTGGTGACGTTGAAGCAGATATTGAAGCCATGATGGCCGGTAATTAGAAAACAGCGGAATAGGTAATGATCAGCTTGAAAAAGTAGTATAAAACAAGTTCCATTAAAAAAGCAGCCGTTAGAATGAATCTTAACGGCTGCTTTTTTATTAAGAGACGTAATTCACATAAATCAGTCTGGTGATGGTTAGAAGCACCATGGTCAGGAAAATGGGCCGGATAAAGGGCGTCCCTCGTTTGATGGCCATTCCCGAGCCGATATTGGCACCGATAATCTGCCCGACCGCCATAACCAGACTTACGGTGTACAGGGCATTTCCCCCTGCGATAAACAGGGCTAAAGCCGTTTCGGGGAATAATACATTCCGGAGACCATTTTTAAAATTCATAATTTGAGCTCTCCGGGTATGCTACACACCGGGATAGGTTCCATTTTATGCCGGTTGGCCCGGTTGAATTTCCGGTACACTTCCAGAACATTTTTCTGATGATCTGTTATATCCCGGCTTTTGTCGCCGGCGTCATAGGTCATGGCCCATTCCAGTTCATCATAGGAGGCACCGATCTGGCTTTCGTCCGTACGGTTGTCTTCCCAAAGCCCGTCGGTTGGCCGGGCTGACAGTATATCCCGGCTTACACCAAGATAACGGCCTAAAGCATACACCTCGGTTTTCATCAGGTCTCCAATGGGGGATATATCCACGCCGCCGTCTCCGTATTTGGTGTAAAATCCAACACCGAAATCCTCCACCTTGTTTCCGGTACCGGTCACGAGCATTCGGTGATGGGAGGCAAAGGCGTACAGGGTGATCATGCGAAGTCTGGCCCGGGTGTTGGCCATGGTCAGACCATCCTGAATGGCTGACGGCAAGGTTGTTTTTATCTGTTCAAACACCGGGGTCAGATTAACATCATGGCCTGTGACATTGTCATAGGTTTTGGAGAGCCAGGCAATGTGTTCGCCGGCCCGGGAGAGCTGATCCGATGCCTGGTGGATGGGCATGTTCAAGACGATTACGGGGTAACCGGTCCTTGCACATAACGTTGATGTAACAGCCGAATCAATCCCGCCGGATACGCCGATGGTGAATCCTTTTAATCCGGATGCGTCGACATAGTCTTTCAGCCAGTTGATGATGTGGGCAGCCACTTTTTCTGCATTCATATTTTTTCCTTGCATGGATGGCGCGCTTGGGTTTCCAAATCCCGGCAGGCAGACTGCCGGGTGTATTCATACAGGATGATGGAGGCGGCCACGCTGACATTCAGGCTCTGGGAGCGCCCGTACTGCGGAATGGTCAGCCGTTTTACTTCCGGGAACAGGTCCGGTTCAAAGCTGAGGCCGAATTCCTCATGACCAAAGACAAAAGCGCTTTTTTCAGGCAGGGCCACATCCATTACCGGATCTCCCTGACCCGGTTCAAGTATAAATGGGGTGTATCCCCTTTCAAGAAGTTCGGCGTAACACGAGATGAACCGGCTGTGGAATTTTGCCGGCACATATTTGAATGCGCCCCTGGCAGGTGCGGGGTCAAAGAATTCGGTGCCGATAAGATGAACCTCATGGCAGCCAAAAGCTTCTGAACTTCTGAATATTTTGCCGATGTTAAAGGTGGGTTTCAGGCCGTCCAGAACAAGGATGCATTTGTGAATGCCCGGCGTGGCCAGGCGGTTTTTATTCCGGTGGCGACGGAACCGGCGTCTTGCCTCTTCTTTTGCATCCTTGATCATCATTCTTGCCTTATATGAGCCCATAACCTTTTTTCCCAATTAAAATTTAAGTGTTTTGTATACACCCTTGCCGTGAAAATTGCAAAATTGTTTAACTGTGGTTTTTTCGAATTCCTAATACAGCCATGGTCAGGCGGGAGACGCAGATTAACTCTCCTTTATCGTTTTTAATGTCAATGTCCCATACCTGGGTCGTTCTGCCAAGGTGCAACGGTGTGGTTCGCCCCGTGACCCGTCCCCGGGATACACTTTTAATGTGATTGGCTTTGATTTCAAGACCCACGCTGTAATATCCGTCATCAAGGGTCATCTGGGAGGCGCAACTGCCAAGGGTTTCGGCCAGGACCACCGAGGCACCGCCGTGGAGGATGCCCATGGGTTGATGGGTGCGGGTATCCACGGGCATGGAGGCGGTTAAAAAATCCTCGCCTTTTTCTTCAAACGTAATATCCAGATGACCCATCATTGTATTTTCCTTGAACCGGTTCATATCATCAATAGTGAACTCTTTTTTCCAGATCATGTTTTGTCCTTAATTGCTTTATCCTGATTTGGCCTAAACGGTTCCGGGCTTAACAAAGTGGTTTGTTCACGCCATTTTTCTTATGTTGCTATACGGATCGCATCGTTGGGTTATTACATATTGGTTTTGGATAAACTTTGCAATAACGGCTGTTGTATATTTGTAAAATAGGTTTTCGTTCAGCCTCTAAGATTAAAAAAGGTGATTTTCAAATCCTTTATAATAAGGTATTGTTGAATACTCGAATTACATTTGGGAAATTAGCGTTTGAACGCAAAGTCACCCACCTGCGGCGTTGCAGAAAAAAGTTACAATCCTGACAATCCCATTAAACAAGGAGACGCATCATGCCAATCGTTAATTATCAGCAATATTGCCGGATGCTGGATAATGCCAAACAGAACAAGTTTGCATACCCGGCCATTAACACCACCTCAAGCGAAACCATTAATGCCGCCCTTCTGGCATTCAAGGAAGCCGACAGCGACGGCATTATCCAGGTCTCCACGGGTGGCGGCAGTTTTGCCTCGGGCCTGGGGGTGGCACAATCTTATAAAGGAGCCATTGCCCTGGCTGAATTTGCCCATGCCATGGCGGCCTATTATGATGTCAATATTGCCCTGCATACGGATCACTGTCACCCTGAATATGTTGACTCTTTTTTAATGCCCCTGATCGAAGAGACGGCAAGGCGTCGTGCCAAGGGGCTGCCCAATCTGTTCAGTTCACACATGTACGACGGATCTGCTTTGCCCATGGCGGAAAATATTGCTGCTTCAAAAAAAATTATGGAAGACTGTGTGGCCAATGACCTGATTCTGGAGATTGAAACCGGCGTGGTCGGCGGCGAGGAAGACGGCCATGATACGTCAGGGGTGAAAAAAGAAAAACTGTATACCACACCCCAGGATATGGTGATGGCTGCCAAGGAACTGGGCGCCATGGGAAGGTTTCTTTTAGCCGCCACCTTCGGCAATGTGCATGGGGTGTATAAGCCGGGTAATGTGGTGCTCAAACCCGCAATTTTAAAAGAGGGTCAGGACGCCGTGGCCAATGCGCTTGGCGCCGGCAGCCGGCTGGACCTGGTGTTTCATGGTGGGTCCGGTTCCGAATTAAAGGATATCCATGAGGCCCTTGATTATGGGGTGGTTAAGATGAATGTGGACACAGACACCCAGTACGCCTATACCCGGCCCGTTGCGGACCATATGATGAAAAATTATGATGGTGTACTCAAAATCGAAGGGGAAGTGGGTAACAAAAAAGTGTACGATCCGCGTTCCTGGGGCAAAAAAGCTGAGCGGAGCATGGCGGACAGGATCATACAGGCCTGCCGGGATTTAAGATCCGAGGGCACTTCCCTTGGAAAAAATATCTAAAGGGGGAAAGAGTGAAGAAGCTGTTTCTGTTTGTTTTTGCCCTGTCGTTATTTGTGATACAGGCAGCCCAGGCGTCAACCCCGAAAGATACCCTTGTCATGGCCTTTAATATAGATGAGATTATCTCACTGGATCCGGCTGAAATTTTTGAATTTGCCAATGCTGAATATGCCGCCAACGCATACGACCGTCTGATTAACTATGATGTTGATAATGTCAGTAAGATATATCCGGGCATTGCTGAAAGTTGGGATATCTCGGATGACGGGTTGAGCTACACATTTAAAATCAGGAAAGGTGTTACCTTTGCCTCGGGAAACACACTGTCGGCAGACGATGTCGTTTTTTCCCTTCGTCGTGTTGTCCTGCTTGACAAATCTCCGGCCTTTATTCTGACCCAGTTTGGATTTACGCCTGAAAACGTGGAAAAGACCATCGCGAAGGTGGATGATTATACGGTGAAAATTCTTGTGGACCAGGCCTATGCCCCCACCTTTTTTCTTTACTGCCTGACCTCAACAGCCGGATCCGTTCTGGATAAAAAAGAGGTCATGGCCCATGAAAAGGACGGTGATCTTGGGTATGGCTGGCTTAAGACCGGGTATGCCGGTTCCGGGCCATATACATTAAGAACCTGGAAGGCATCGGAAATCATGATCCTTGATGCCAACAAAAATTATTGGGGGGATGCACCCAAATTGAGACGCATCATCATCCGGCATATTGCCGGATCTGCCGGCCAGCGCATGCTGCTGGAAAAAGGCGACATTGATATGGCAAGAAACCTGACGGCGGATGATCTGAAAAATCTGGAAAAGAACAAAGATATAAAATTTCAGAAAAGGGCCAAAGGCAGGATCTACTACCTGGGGCTGAACCAGAAAAACAAATATCTCAAGATACCTGAGGTTCGCCAGGCACTTAAGTATCTCATTGATTACAAAGGTATGGAACAGACCATCCTCAGCGGCAAGGCCACCATCCACCAGGCCTTTTTGCCGAAGAGCTTTCTGGGCGCATTGGAAGAGACGCCTTTTTCCCTTGATATTGAAAAAGCAAAAACGCTTTTGAAAAAAGCCGGTCTTGAAAACGGCTTCTGCGTCACCATGGACACAAGGAATACCGAACCCGTAACTTCCATGGCCCTTTCCATCCAATCCACTTTTGCCAAAGTCGGCATAAAACTTGAGATCATTCCCGGAGACGGCAAACAGACCCTGACCAAATACCGCGCCAGACGCCACGATATCTATATCGGAGACTGGGGGCCGGACTATATGGATCCGCACACCAATGCAGACGCCTTTGCCCGGAATCCGGACAACGCCGACGATGCAAAATCCAAACCCCTTGCCTGGAGAAATGCCTGGGATATTCCGGAGATGACCAAAAAAGCCGATGCTGCCGTACTGGAACGGGATACGGCCAAACGCGCCCGGATGTACATGGATCTCCAGCGTCAACACCAGCAAATCTCCCCTTTTGTCATTATGTTCCAGGATATTGAGGTTGTGGCTGAAAGGGCCGATGTTAACAATTTCATTTTAGGACCCAGTTTTGACAGTAACTTTTACCGGTATACAACCAAATAACACGCGTGAGTTTCAAAATCGTACCATGGGCGTCCTGATGCTATACCCGAGGCGCAGATAATGCCTGCGATGTTTATTCATGTCTGAACCGCTAACAAGAACAAGGCTAATCAGGACCCTGAATCAGACGATCCGGATACTGCTGATGTTGGCAACCACATTCTTAGGCCTTTTGCTGATCACTTTTCTCATTGGGAGAATTGTTCCCATTGATCCGGTTCTGGCCGTGGTCGGAGACAAAGCCTCTCCCCAGGTTTACGAAAAAGCCCGCATTGCCATGGGATTGCACCTGCCGCTGTGGAAACAGTTTTTAATCTATATCGGCAACGTGGTCACAGGCGATTTCGGCACATCCGTGCTGACGGCCAATCCTGTGATCGACGATATTTTAAGGGTTTTTCCGGCCACCTTTGAACTGGCCATCACGGCTACGATCATGGGCATTGTGTCAGGCATCCCCCTTGGCATATTTTCGGCGGTAAAGCAGGGCAGCTTTTTTGATCATGTTACGCGTGTCATCGGCTTGTTTGGCTATTCCCTGCCCATTTTCTGGCTTGGGCTCTTGGCGTTGATGTTTTTCTATGTCCGGCTTGACCTGCTGCCCGGCCCGGGCCGGGTCGATCTCTTTTATGAGGGCATTGTGATGCCTGTCACCGGCATTTTGATGATAGACAGTATTATTGCCGGGGAGTGGGAAATTTTCAGGAACGCCGTGTATCATCTGATTCTTCCGGCCTCCCTTCTCGGCTATTATTCCATGGCATATCTGTCAAGAATGACCCGCTCCTTTATGATTGAACAGCTTCGCCAGGAGTATATTCTTACTGCCCGGGTCAAAGGCGTAAAGGAGTGGAAAGTGATATGGGGGCATGCTTTAGGCAACTGTGCCATCCCGTTAATCACAGTCATCGCCCTGAGTTTCGGGAGCCTGCTTGAGGGTTCGGTGTTAACGGAAACCGTTTTTGCCTGGCCTGGCCTGGGCCTGTATCTGACCAATTCCCTGCTCAATGCCGACATGAATGCGGTTTTAGGCAGCACCATTGTTGTGGGTGCCATATTTCTGGGGGTTAACCTGTTCTCCGACGTTTTATATAAAGTGATGGACCCAAGGGCCCGTTAATTTTCCCAACGATATTGAAATGATGACCAACAAAACACTGAAAACAGGCCGCATGAGGGAGTGGCTTCGGGCAGATACGCCGGACTCCGCTTTCCAGGCCTGGTCCGGTCGAGCTTATCTGGGGCTTCTGGCATTCATGAAAAACCGGCTGGCAGTTTTGGGGCTGCTGATTATTGTCGCCCTGATCGTTATTGCAGTGCTTGCACCTGTCATTGCCCCCTATGACCCGGTTGAAACCGACATCGGCAACCGTCTTCAGCCATTGTCCTTTACCCACTATTTGGGTACCGATGAGATGGGACGTGATATTTTCTCCCGGATTGTTTTCGGCTCCCGACTGACCCTTTACATCATCAGCCTTGTGGCCATCATTGCTGCCCCTGTGGGAATCCTTGTGGGTACGGTTGCAGGGTATTTCGGCGGGATCGTGGACACGGTGCTCATGCGCATCACAGATATTTTCCTGGCCTTTCCCAAGCTTATCCTGGCCCTGGCCTTTGTTTCCGCTCTGGGGCCGGGCATTGAAAACGCCGTCATTGCCATCTCCATTACCTCCTGGCCCCCTTACGCCCGAATCGCCCGGGCAGAGACCCTCACCATAAGAAATTGCGATTTCATAAAAGCCGTCAGGCTGCAGGGCGCAGGTGCGTTAAGGATTATTACCGGCCATATTATGCCCCTTTGTCTGCCTTCTCTGATTATCCGGGTTACCCTGGATATGGCAGGAATTATTCTGACGGCTGCAGGACTGGGGTTTCTGGGTCTGGGTGCCCAGCCGCCCACTCCGGAATGGGGGGCCATGACTGCCGGCGGAAGAACGTACATCATCGACCACTGGTGGTTGATCTCCATGCCCGGGAGCGCCATCTTTATTGTGAGCCTTGCATTCAACCTTCTGGGGGACGGGCTTCGTGAAGTCCTTGATCCAAGGAGTGACAACTGATGACCGGCAACACGTCACTGCTCACGGTAACGGATCTGTCCGTGGTCTTTCCGTCTTTTAAGGGGGATGTCTGTGCGGTCAACAACATCAGCTTTTCCATGGGTAGGGAAAAATTAGGTATTGTGGGAGAGTCCGGTTCGGGAAAATCCGTAACCGGCCGGGCCGTACTGCGTCTGCTGCCGCCCTGTGCCAGGGTCAGGGCCTCTGAAATCTCTTTGAGGGGAAAAAACCTGCTGGATTTTTCCGAAAAACAGATGAGAAAAATCAGGGGTATGGAGATCTCCATGGTCATGCAGGATCCCAAGTACTCCCTGAATCCGGTAAGAACCGTGGGGGAGCAGATACGCGAGGCCTATACCATCCATCATAAAGCCGGGAAAAAGCAGGCCCGCCAAAAAGCCTTGGATATGCTCAACGCGGTCAGGATCAGAAATCCGGAGCAGGTCTACGACCTTTATCCCCATGAGGTGTCCGGGGGCATGGGCCAGAGAATCATGATTGCCATGATGCTTATTCCCGAACCCAGTCTGCTCATCGCCGATGAACCCACTTCCGCCCTTGACGTTACGGTGCAGCTTCAGGTCCTTGCCATCCTTGATGATCTGGTCAGTGAACGGGGCATGGGCCTTATGTTTATTTCCCATGATCTTGAGCTTGTCGCCTCGTTCTGCGACAGGGTGATCATTATGTACGGCGGACAAATCATGGAAGTGCTTCCCGCCGGTAATCTTCATAAATCAAATCATCCTTACACAAAGGGATTGCTTTCTTGCCTGCCTAAAATAGACGGCACCCAGGATCGTCTGCCCACACTTGTCCGCGATGACGCCTGGCTTAAGCCGGCTCCAGGAGCCTTTGGCCGGGGGGCTGCGTCATGATCGTCGTTGAGAATCTCAATGTTTTTTTCGGCCATGGCCAGGCCCGAAACCATGCGGTACGGGATGTTAATTTTACCGTGGAAAAGGGTGAAAGTTTCGGCCTGGTCGGAGAGTCCGGATCAGGCAAATCAACGGTTCTCAATTGTATCTCGGGACTGTTGAGCCACTGGACAGGGCGTATGGAAATTGACGGCGTCAGGTTGAAGCAAAAAAGGAACATCGGGTTTTGCCGCAAAGTTCAGATGGTTTTCCAAGACCCCTACGGGTCGCTTCATCCCAGGCATACCATTGACCGGACACTCAAGGAACCTGTGAAGATAAACCGCCTTGGGGATGCCAACCACCGGGTGGCGCGTGTGCTTGACGAGGTGGGGCTGGGGGCTGAATTCAGGTTTCGTTTTCCTCACCAGCTTTCCGGAGGGCAGCGTCAGCGCGTGGCTTTGGCCAGGGCCCTTATCCTCGATCCTGAAGTGATTCTGCTTGATGAACCCACCTCTGCCCTTGATGTCTCCATCCAGGCCGAGGTGCTTAATCTGCTCCAGGATCTTAGAAGGGAAAAACAATTGACCTATATCCTTGTCAGCCATGATCTTGCCGTGGTCTCCCATATGTGTGATACGCTTCTGGTGATGAACCGCGGCAAAGCTGTTGAAACCATTACCCGCAGTCAGCTTAAAAGCGGTGTGATCAAAGAAAAGTACACAAAGCAGCTTCTTGTGGCCGGCAAGGGATATGACCGAACCGCCATTGATCTATTCCAGGATTTCAGATGATACCCAATGCCGCTATTTTGGAGACTGCATTGTCCCGAAAATTATGATAATATAAGTAGAAGCGTTTGATGCTGTGAGTATTTTTACGTGGTACACTTTTTGCTTTTGTTTATGCCGGCGGGCTGACATACGTTTAATGAATGGACGCGTTACCGGAATCCAAAGATGAATGTTTAATCTGAATGGGTTAATCAGGAGGATACAATGAAAAACAGATATTTGAAATTTTCAACCCTAATCATGCTTGTTTGTTTTGGTTTAACCACCATACTGCCGGCTGCAGCCCTGGCAGATCGGGACTCTAAACCAGGCCACTGGCGCGGTCACGGTCCTGAAGGCAAGCACGGTCCAGGAAGGAAACACGGTCCGGCTTTCAGGCATGTTCCGCCGGGCGGCCAAAAGGTCAGGCACAGGGGAGATGACTATTTTTTCCACAGGGGCCGCTTTTACAGGCATAGACCTGACGGTTATTTTGGGGTGCGTCCGCCGCTGGGGATCATTGCCTACAGCCTTCCGGCCGCTGCTGTCACTGTGCTGATCGCGGGATTAACCTATTATTTGTATGATAATGTGTATTATAGAAGAGTGCCTGCCGGATATCAGGTAGTACAAGCTCCCACCCAGACGACGACCATTGTGCACACCCCTCCTGCTGTACCGATGAATCCGGCCGATTCCGGTACCCAGGTCGTGGTAATGTCCAAAATTCTTAATGTTCGGTCCGGTCCGGGAATCAATCATGCCGTTTTGACCCAGACTTATATGGGCAATGTTCTGATTATCCAGGGCAGTGCGTCTGACTGGTATTATGTCCGGCTTCCTGATAATACCTATGGCTGGGTCATGAAAGCGTTTGTGACTATGCCCGACAACGGAGCCCAGGGGTAATGGTGTTTGTCAATAAAGTTCAGGAGTGTGCACGATTTATACAGGAGCGCATGCAGGTGCGGCCTGTTGCCGGTATGATTACCGGAACAGGCCTTTCCGATACCTTGACCGACCTGCAGATCCACCAGGTGTTCCCCTATGCCGGACTGCCCCATTTCCCCCAGGCCACGGTGGAGAGCCACAAGGGGTGTCTTGTTCAGGGCAGTCTTAATGGCAGGGATATTCTGGTTTTCCAGGGCCGGATACATCTGTATGAGGGGTATTGCCCGGAGCTTGTCACGTTTCCGGTAAGGCTGCTTCAGGCCCTTGGGGTGCCGATGCTCATCCTTACCAATGCAGCCGGCGGGATCAACCTGAACTTCAGGGCCGGAGACATTATGCTCATCCGGGATCATATCAACCTTACCGGAAAAAATCCCCTTGCAGGTCCGCACGAGGCCTCCTTTGGCGTTCGGTTTCCTGATATGACCCGGGTGTATGATCCCGATTTGGGGCGGCGTGCCGTTGGGGTCGCTGCACAGGAAAAAATTCAATTACACGCCGGGGTTTATGCCGGCCTTTTGGGGCCAAGCCTTGAAACACCTGCAGAAACACGCTTTCTTAAAATTATCGGCGCCGATGCCGTGGGGTTTTCAACGGTAATGGAGGCCATTGCCGGGGTTCAGGCCGGTATGAAAATTCTGGGGCTTTCCCTGATTACCAATATCAATGATCCGGATGCGCCTGCACAGACAACCCTGGAGGCTGTGGTTGAGACTGCAGCAACGGCATCTGAAAAATTGAATCGGATCATTACCGGATTTGTTGGGCAGACTGCGTAATATCGATTTTAAACAAGAGGAGATACCATGAGAATCGTCACCCGTCCTGATTTTGACGGCATTGTCTGCGCAGTCCTTCTGCGCCAAGCCCTGGAACCGTCTTTACCGATATACTGGATAGAGCCCAATGCCATTCAGTCGGGTACCGCTGATATCCGGGATGGTGATATCCTTGCGAACCTGCCCTGGCATCCTAATGCCTATTTGTGGTTTGATCACCATATCTCCAATAAACCTGCCCAGGAGGTGCCCGGCCTCTTTGAGATTGCACCGTCCGCCGCAGGGGTTGTCTATAAATATTATCAAAAACAGAACCTTCTGGATAACCGGTTTGATGAATTGGTGGATCAGACCGACATGATTGATTCTGCCGACCTTACCCGGGAACAGGTCAAAGCGCCTGAAGACTATCCTTACCTGCTTTTGTCCATGACTATTAAAAATAACGATTTTCAGGATATTCCCTATTGGGAACGTTTGGTGGATATGCTTGGCAAAGCGGATATTAAGACCATATTAGAGGACCCTGATGTGGACCGCCGGTGTCGGGAAGTGATTGAGGAAAACAAGGCATTTAAATATTACCTGGAAACCTATACCACCATGGTTGACCGTATTTCCGTGACCGACTTTAGAAGCCTTGAAAACGTACCTTCCGGCAACCGGTTTTTAATTTATTCTCTGTTTGCAGACGCCATTGCCAGTGTCAAGATCCGGTATGCAAGGCCGGACAAAAAACAGGTTCTCATCAGCGTTGGTCACAGCATTTTCAATCCTGAATGCCGGATAAATGCCGGAACCATGCTTGCCTGTTACGGCGGCGGTGGACATTTCGGTGCCGGCGGATGCACGGTGGATGCCCGTGATGCCCAGGACAAAATTGACGAAATTTTGGACATTTTAAAGAGCAATCAGGACCAGGGATAATTCTTCGTTAATCAAATTTTTTGACTTTTTTCCTGATGGAACCGTTTTGCGCAGCATCCATGAATTCGTCTCCCAACACCCTGCACATATTCGCGGCTTTATTCCAGGCACAAATCCTCTCATTATCCCGTCCCATGAGCCGGATAAAATCTCGGCGGTCCGGGATACGCCCAAAGGGCAGGGTGGAAACAAATTCGGGAGACGGGGCCAGAAGAATCGTTCGATCCACGGCCCTGCCCTTAACTCTTCGCTTGTGGAATTTTTTATCAAACCAGCCAGGGGTCAGTTCCGTATAAAAGTGGGGATAGAGGATAAAACCGGTCTGCTCAGGATTTAAGGAAAGTGCCGGGTGGTAATCCAGAAGTCCTCCGTCCCGGTAAGTGCCCCCAGGTGCGCCCGTAATATCATTGACGCCCTCCATGACCATGGGGATGGACCCTGATGCCAAAATTGCTTTGGAAAAATTTTTTCGGTCAAGGGGAATGGGTGTTGTGGGAAAAATGTTTTCTTCCAGTATGCTGGTGTCATATTGGGGATGGTGGAAGAGAATACGTTCAAAACAGAACCGCTGAAATTTTCTGGATATCGCATTCAGGGCAAATGCCTGCCCTAGGCCAATGGCCTGGACAGGGCTTTGTTTTGAACCCATGGGCCCTTTGCACCGGGCGGCTGAAAAACCAATGCGAATGTATGGATGGTTCAATATTTCATCAATGGCCCGGTTTGTGAGAAATTCATCCATGATCCGCCGGGTTTGCCTGGCTATTTGGGCTGCCGAAACCCTGCCCTTATAATGCTGATGGGTATAGGCGTGTTTGAGGCGGTCAAAGGCCTCCCGGCAGTTGGTCTGGGCTGCTGCGGCAAACTTCCATGCTCCGATGGAGGTGCCAAACAGGTGCAAAGGCCGGGTCCGGCCTGAAAACCACTGGGAAAAAATTACCGAATCAAGTCCGTAAATGCAGAGCCATTTGGCTGCGCCCGAGGCCCCGAGCATGGCATCAATATGGTTAGGAGAAAGACCGTTTTCTTTAATATGGCGATAAGCTGTTGCCCCGGCAAGGATCGTTAGATTGTTTAACATGCGGCATTACCCCATTGGCAGGCATCATTAAAATAGTGCGTGAACAATAACACAAGGATACATATATGGAAATAGATGCATTTTTTTGAAGTCAGTCAGCTGCCTGAGCCATTCAGGATTTTTATGCAGAAGATAATAGGACCGATACCCGTTCTGGTTGAGCAAAGAGGTCTCAAGGGCATCGGTCCTTATTTTATAAACTATATTTCCCCGGTGCGCCGCAGAAGAAGCCGGGCTTCGGCCTTGCGGATGCGTTCTTCCTGTTCGTCCTTGCGCTTCCAGGCATTGGCCAGTTTTTTATTGATATCCTCAAAATCCGCCGGTTTCATGAGGTAATCAAAGGCCCCTTCCTTCATACCTTCGACTGCCGTCTCCGTGGACCCGTGTCCGGTGAGAAGGATCACTTCCACCAGGGGATGGCTCGCCTTGATTCTTTTCAAGGTCTCTATGCCGTCCATGCCGGGCATGCGGATATCCAGGATCACCACGTCGATTTGAGTTTTTGCCAGTAGATCAAGGGCTTCTTGTCCTGAATAGGCGGTAGATACCTTTTCCCCCTGCCCGCTCAGACGCAGGGAAAACATCTCTACAAAATCTTTTTCATCATCAACGATCAAGATTTTTACCGGTATTTTTATCATGGGGTTTTCTCCTTATAAAATTATTGATTTCCATGAGGTTCAGCAAAGCCCTCTTATATTAAACCCAAAAACTTCCACCAGGTGCAGACCACGCCTACCAGTATCAGAAGCAGGGCTGGTGTGGTCACAAGACCCAGCTTGGTCAGGTCCGAGGACTTGAAGTATTTGTATGAATAGGCAATGGCATTGGGTGGACAGCCGATAACCAGCAGCATGGCAAAGGATGTGGCCATACCAAGGCACAGGGCCAGGATGGTCGGGTTGACCCCTTCAAGCTGAGCCATGGGAATAACAATGGGCAAGATTAAAGCTGCTGCCGCCACATTGGCCATGGCATTGGTAACCAGGGCGCCGAAGACGCCCACACCCACAAAGAGCACCAGCCAGCCTTTACCCTCAATCAGCGGGAAGAACAGGTTGGCAAAGTAGTCTGCTGCACCTGAATATCCCATGGCAAGGCCTAAAGAGATACCGCCGCCAAAGATAAACAGGGCTGTTCCCCACTCCAGGTTGTCGTTGATGTCCCGCCATTTTAAAACGCCGAACAGCACCAGGCCAGCCACGGCCACAGCTCCGGTGACGGAGTAGTCCAGGCCGTGGACGCTCTTGGTGAGCCATGATATAAAAGCGGCGCCAATAATAATCAGTGCTTTTTTCTCAACAGCCGTCATTGGTCCCAGATCCTCATCAAACGCCGGCAGCTTGATATTGGGATCTGGCCGGTAGATCAGGTAGACAATCAATACAACCGCAGGCACACAGATGATGGCTGCGGGCATACAATATTTGATCCAGTCAAAAAAGGTGATCTCAATTCCGGTGAACTCTTTTAAAAATGCAGCCGATACCATGCACCGCCCACCGCCTATTAGGGAGCCCATGCCGCCGCAGGAGCATGCAAAGGGCAGGGAGAGCATCATGAATTTTGCCGTATTGCTATGGGGCTCAATACCCACGGCACGCATCAGGGGCAGCATGGTGACAATACCGATGGCACAGGCGGCTGCATCGTGCATAAAAGCGGACGCAAGGCCTAGACCCACGGCAATGATAAAGGTGAATCGTGTTACGGAATCGCCTGCCTTCTTGACAATAAAATAACCCAGGCGTTTTGTCAGCCCCACTTTGTCCAGGGCAATGGCAAAGATCAGGCAGCACATGATGAAAATAACAACCGGATGCATGTAGGGCGCCCATGCCCCTTTTACGTCGGTTAGGCCTAGAATCACAAGGGAGGCGCCAATCAGCACTGCCGTGATTTCAAGGGGAATGGGCTCCATCACAAACAGGACAACCAGCACCGCAAGCACGGCTAAAAACCGTTTGGCTTTGGGGGGCATCCCGTCCACATAATCCACCTTAACTTCTGAAAGGCCCATTGCCTTGGCCTGGTCGACAAGATATTTTGCCCGGGCCTGCTCAACGCCAGGTGCCTTGGCCGTCAGAATAACGGGCTTGCCGGGTGCGGTCTGCTGGGTTGAAAAATATTGTGACACTGACTGACTTAACTGGTCTGCACCGGTGCCGGAAAGTTTAAATTTTGTTCCTTCCGGCCTGGGCAGAATAAACACGATTACACCGATCAACACTGCTACCGCAAGTTTGAATCCGTTTGATTTGAGTATCATTGGTTTGTTTCTCCATTCTGTTTGTTTTTGGCCTGCCGAGCCAGGCCGTTTTTTTACATTAATTCTTTCAAACACCTAAACCATGTGACCTGTGATTTCCTTGGCCCTGGCCTCCATAATTTTTTTCTCATGCTTCCGTTTGATCAGGGTGTCCAGAAAGCCTTTCTCATCATCGACAAATAAAAGTTTCATCTGCAAAGTCTCCTTAATATGGTTTATAAGGTTGTTGGCTCTATTCTTTTTGGCGGTTTGTCTGTCTGGGGGATATTTACGGGTATTGCGGGTCAGTACCTGATAAAATTTTTTTCTGTCAGCTATGGGGGTGTTCATGATATCAATGGCTCTTGTGATGCCGTTTGATCCGGCTTGAGCTCATCTATCAAGATATATGCCAGATGAATAAAAGAGCTGAAGATGTATATTAATGCTTTGAAATAATAAGATAATTTAAAAATGCAACCAGTGGTCAGAAAGGTTGCTGTCTGTCACGTTTTTTTACGGCATGTAAAGATTTTATTTTTCGATATGAGTGATACTTTCCATTTCACCCAGGACAGGGGTGCCAATTTGCCACTCATTTGGATTAAAGACATCTTGGCTGAAAGTCCGAAATCCTTGATCAATCCATGATGAATTGTATTTGACTTTGACTCCAAGAGGTATAAAATTCGGGATATCCTTTAGACTCTTTGGTGGAGATGTCCGATGAAATCAAAAATAATTGTTTCCGCACTGGTAGCGGTGTTATGTCTGGTATGGTCAGGCGGCGGCCTGGCCTTTGTCCCGGAAGGTGAACTCCATATCCGTGTTCCCGGTCAAGACGGGAAAATCTCTTTTCAGTCCATTGACGAAACCAAGATCCTGGTATCGGTCCTGGACAGTCAGGAGAAACCCGTCAAGGATCTTATGGCCAAGGATTTTGAAGTGATCAAGGGAAGCATTCCGGCCAACGTCATTTCCGTACAGATACTAAAGACTCGATTGGATATGCCCATCAGCTATGTGCTTATGGTGGACAATTCCTTTTCAATGGAAAAAAGAAAGGCTGTTCAACCCCTCCTGGCTGCTTTGGATGAGTTTTTAAAGATTGTCCGGCCTATTGATGAGGTGGATGTGGTGGTCTTTGACAGTAAGGGTGATTTTCTGGTCAACGGCCAGCATCTAAGGCTTGCGACCTTTAGATCCAACAATATTTCGGAACTTAAAAATTTTTTTGAAAAAAGCTTCAAAGAGGGCATGACGGGTGAGACCTATCTCTATGAAGGAATGCTGGGTGGGCTGGATCTGATTTCAAGAAAGCCTGAAAAAACCAATAAATTCCTCGTGGTATTTTCCGATGGAGAAGATCTCAACAGCAACATCAAAAAAGAAACCATCGGGCTGAAATCCAAGGGACTCGAAAATTTCAAGGCTTTTTCCATTGATTTCATGCCGGGCGAAAAGAAGGATCAATTTCTGGACGCCTTTTCTCAAAGTCTGGGCGGTAAATTATGGAAAGCTAAATCCGCTGACAATCTTCTTCCCATTTTCCGGGACATATCCACCACCCTGCTTTATCAGTATGTGGTGGAATACAATTTCAACAGGCCGCCCCAGGCATCTCTGGCTGTCAGCCCCTCTTCGATCTCCATCGAGGATTTGACCATTATTGACAGCTCCCCCCTGCTCAACTACATCTTTTTCGATCTTGGCCAGAGCAGCGTTCCGGACCGGTATCGCCTCCTGAAAACCCAAAGCGAGGCCGGTCAATTCGATGAAAAGATGCTGGAAAATACCATGACCAAGTACTATCATGTACTCAACATCATCGGAAAACGCCTGACCGAGAACCCCGGTGCCAGTATAGAACTGGTGGGTTGCATCAGCGACCGGGGTCCGGAAAAGAACAACATCACCCTTTCCCGGGCCCGGGCGGAAAGCGTGAAATCCTATCTTCAGTATATCTGGAACATTGATCCCTCAAGGATCACGATCACGGCCCGGAAACTTCCGGAAAAACCCAGTACCGGAAATGTCGAAGAAGCCCGGGTGGAAAACCAGCGGGTTGAAATCCGTTCGGATTCTCCGGATATTCTGGACGTCATCAAGAGTACTTATACCTTTCAGATCGCCAATACCAATGAGATCACAGTCCAACCCAATATCACGCCCGGATACGATCTTAAGACCTGGAATATCAAAATCAAAGGAAACCGGGATTTTTTGAATCTCAAGGAAGGCCAGGGCAATATTGTTCCGAACTATATCTTTGACCTTGGGAGGTTCGGGCTCGGCAAGATCAGCGCCTTTGAACATATAAGCGTTACCGCCTTTTTGACCGATATCACTGGTCAGACCTTTGAGACGGATACTGTTGTTATTCCGGTTACATATACCAGGCGGGTGACAACCAAGGCCCAGAGAAATGCGCAACGGGTGATGGAAAAATACGCTTTGATTCTCTTTGATTACGACAGTGCGGAAATAAAAGAAAGAAACAAGGTCGTTCTGGACCGGGTGGTGAAACGGATACGAGAATTGCCCAATGCCAGGGTCACCATCCTTGGGCAGACCGACATCATCGGAACGGAAGATTACAACCTGGGGCTTTCCCAGCGAAGGGCAAAGTCTGTTTTCCAGAGTGTGACGGAAAACGGCATCCCGTCACCCGAACGTATTGAATTCAAGGGCAACGGTCCCCATGACCCGCCTTATGACAATAGGCTTCCCGAAGGAAGATCCTTTAACCGCACCGTTATCATCACCTTGGAGTATCAGATCCAAGAACCGGAACTCAGCGAATAATCTGGGTGGATGAAATGGTGTTGATTCCGTACTTGTCAATTTTTGCATGCAGGGTAGGACGGGATATGTCCAAAAGCCGGGCAGCCTGGGAGCGGTTGCCGTTTGAAATTTTCAGTGCCTCTTCCACGGCCATGGCGCAGATCGTGTCTGAAAAGAATTCAAAACTGTGATCATTGGACGGGTCGGACAGACAGGCGTGGACCCACTGGCGGATGGTCTCTGCCTGGGTTGAATCCTGGTAAATTTCCCCTGGGGTTTCCTGTTTTCGGATAATCTGGCTTAAATCACTGACCGACAAGGGATTGCCGCGGTTAAAGATCAGGGCTTTGTGAATCAGGTTGGCAAGTTCCCTGATATTGCCCGGCCATTCGTATTTTTTCAAAAGGTCCAGGGCCTCTTCCCGGATGCCGGGGTTGTCGATTTTCAATTCATGGGAGAACCGTTTCAGATAATGGGCGGTCAGGGGCTGGATATCCTCTATGCGGTCCCTAAGGGGCGGCAGTTCTATGGTTACGACTTTGAGTCGAAAATAGAGATCTTCCCTGAAAAGGCCCTGGGCAATGGCGGATTTAAGATCCCTGTTGGTTGCGGCAATGATGCGCACGTCCACAGGGATGGTTTCATCGCCGCCCAGCCGCTCAATGCATCTTTCCTGGAGCAACCGCAGAATTTTGGCCTGGATCGAAATGGGCATGTCGCCGATTTCATCCAGAAACACGGTGCCGCCGTTGGCCTGTTCAATTTTTCCGATATGCCGTCGTGCCGCACCGGTGAATGCCCCTTTTTCAAAGCCGAACAATTCGCTTTCCAAAAGGTTTTCAGGGATGGCCACACAGTTGATGATGGAAAAGTTTTTATCTGACCGGATACCGTGCTGGTACACGGCCCGGGCGACCAGCTCCTTGCCGGTGCCCGATTCTCCCTGGATCAGCACCGTGGCATCGGTCTGGGCCACACGCCCGATGGTTTTATACACTTTTTGCATACCGGGACTTTGTCCCACAATGGCGTCCGGGGAATAGGTCGAGGGTTCGGCCCCCACATGCACCGGGGTTCGCATACAATATCCTGCATCAATGGCCTGGGTGATCAGGTTGAGCATCTCAGGGATGTCAAAGGGTTTGAGCAGATAGTCAAAAGCGCCTGCCTTGGTCGCTTCAATGGCTGTGTCCGTGGTGCCGAATGCCGTGACAATGATGGTCGGCAGGGTGCCGTCAATTTTTTTTATCTCTTTGAAGGTTTCAAGCCCGTTCATGCCGGGCAGGCGGACATCCAGAATCACCAGATCCAGAGGCGTTGTGTTAACGATCTCAACACCGGCTTCGCCGGAAGCCGCAGACACCACGTCATAGTTCTCTTCGGTGAGAAGTTTTGAAAAACTGATTCTCAGCTGGTCGTCGTCGTCAATGATCAGAATTTTTGCCATGGAGATCCTCCCCTGCAGGCAGCGTAATGGTGAAACAGGCCCCCTGGCCCTCCTGGCTGTCCAGTACCAGGCAGCCGCCATGTTCACTGATAATATTAAAACAGATGCTCAATCCCAGTCCGGTGCCCTCGTCCTTGGTGGTGAAAAACGGGTTGAAAATTTCGCCCTGAATGGTTGCGGGAATACCGGGGCCGGTATCCTGGATTCTTATGACCGCCGTGTCCCTGTCCGTATTGACATTGTCCATGGTTTCGGTGATGGTGATCCGGCCTCCTTTCTCCATGGCTTCGCAGGCATTGATGATGATATTGGCCAGAACCTCTTTGAACTGGGCCGCATCCAGCATCACGTTGTCCAAAGGCTTGCTGCGTACCAGCCGGACGGTTACACCGTAGGATTTGAGCCGTTGTTCCAGAAGGCGCAGGGTATTGTCCACCACCTGGGACGGGCTTTGTGCCTTCATGGTCAATTTGGGGGGCCTGGAAAATTCCAGGAAATTTTCCAGGATTTTATTAATCTGGCCGATCTCCGTTGAAATCACACTGATATTTTCATGCTGGTCCTGGGATAGTTTGGTTGACCGACCCAGGGAAAACAGCCGCATTTTAATTGAGGTCAATGGATTTCTGATGGAATGTGCCGTGCCTGCGGCCAGTTGTCCCACCAGGGCCATTTTTTCCGACTGCATTAGAGATTCCCGACTTCGCACAAGTTCAGCATGGGTCTGTTCCGCATTTTCAATCAAGCCGTGAACACTGCTTTTTAATGCTGCCAGCTCGTTGCCGGAGACCCGGCCATCGCCCATTTGATCCGCTTCCGCCGCCAGTTTTCGGATGGGTCCCAGAATGTGGCGGGTGAAAATATAATTGATCAAAAGGCTGAGCAACACCACGGTGACAATGGCCAGAAGACCTATATAGCGTAGATTCCTGGCATCGGAGTGACTCTCTTCCACGGTAAGCTCTATGTCTTTTTTATGTGCGGTTTTAAATTTTTCACATAGCTCATAAATTTTGAAGAAATTGCTCCTGACTTCCCGGTGAAGCGCGGCCCCGGCCCCAGGTTCTCCCTTTTCATACAACGTCACCACCCGGTCCTTGGCCGCAATATATGTCTTGTACACGGATTCAATTCCGGCCAGCGCCTCTTTTTCCCAGTCTTTTGTGACCAGGGGCTTGGCTAAGGCCAGCTGGCTTTCAAAATCCAGTTTGAAGTCAGCCAGCTGCCTGAGCCATTCGGGATTTTTATCCAGAAGATAATATGATAGATACCCTTTCTGGTTGAGCAAAGAGGTCTCAAGGGCCTCGGCGGCCTGATACATGGGAATATGCCTTTGAACAATACCGGTGAACAGGTCTTCTGTTTTATAGGTATACCAGATCATGGCAATGGCTCCCATGACCGTTATTCCTAAAAGTACGGCATTGGCAAGATATACCCGTTGTTTCAGGCTCATCAATAGCATTTCCTTATTTTATAAACTATATTTCCCCGGTGCGCCGCAGAAGCAGTCTGGCTTCGGCCTTGCGGATGCGTTCTTCCTGTTCGTCCT
This sequence comes from Desulfobacter postgatei 2ac9, assembly GCF_000233695.2. Taxonomy (NCBI): domain Bacteria; kingdom Pseudomonadati; phylum Thermodesulfobacteriota; class Desulfobacteria; order Desulfobacterales; family Desulfobacteraceae; genus Desulfobacter; species Desulfobacter postgatei. The sequence continues at coordinate 2,599,967 of NZ_CM001488.1, forward strand.
TGCGCTTCCAGGCATTGGCCATTTTTTTACTGATATCCTCAAAATCGGCCGGTTTCATCAGATAATCAAAGGCCCCTTCCTTCATGCCTTCCACTGCCGTTTCCGTAGACCCGTGCCCGGTCAGCATGATGACTTCCACCAGAGGATGAGCCGCTTTGATTTTTTTCAAGGTCTCTATGCCGTCCATGCCGGGCATGCGGATATCCAGGATTACCACGTCGATCGCAGTTTTTTCAAGCAGATCAAGGGCTTCTTGTCCTGAATAGGCGGTAGACACCTTTTCCCCCTGCCGCGTCAGGCGCAGGGAAAACATCTCTACAAAATCTTTTTCATCATCAACGATCAAGATTTTTACCGGTATTTTTATCATGGGTTTTTCTCCTTAAAATTTTATGAAAGAACTTGTAATTGTCTATTCGGAATGCCATTCAGGCAGACAGATCGAAAAGGTGGCACCATGTCCGGGCTCTGATTCCACATGGATGCTGCCTGAAAGTCCGGTCATTATCTTGTGTACCACAAAGAGCCCAAGTCCGGTACCGGACTCATTCTCCGACACATTGGGTTTGGTGGTGAAAAAAGGATCAAATATCTTTTCGATATTTTCCGGCGCAATGCCGCTGCCGTTATCCCGGACTTGGAGACAGACCGACTGATCTTTTCTGGTAAGGGAGAGCCTGATCTGTCCCCCGGTCTCCACGGCATCCACCGCGTTTTCCAAAAGATTGATCAATACCTGGCGTACCTGGAAAGGATCTGTGTACATCAGCATCGGCTCTTTCGGTGCAATATCCCATTGTACAGATACCTTTTTAGCCTGTGTTTTCTGTTTTATCAACACCACGGTATCCTCGGTGAGTTGGCGGATATCGACCGGGGTGAGCTCATGGCCGTGCTTCCGGACGTAGCCCAGCAGCTGGTGCGTGATTCGTCTGGCCCTGTCCACGCTTTTCTCTATTTTGTCAAGTCCTTTGAAAAGCATCTCTTTTTCCGGAATCTGGCCTGCGCCCTCGAGCACCATGCGCATGAACCCGGCTGACTCCTTGATAATGGCCAAAGGATTATTGATTTCATGGGCAATGCCTGTGGACATGGTGCCGAGGGAGGCCAGGCGCTGGGTGTGGATCATGCGCTTTTCCAGACGCCGTCTGAAGATTTTATCCTGTTCGCGGGCCGCTTCCAGGCGTTTGAGTTCCCAGGCCTGGCGGATCTTGCCGGCCAGGTGATCGATCTCAATGGGCTTGGAGAGGTAGTCAAAGGCACCTGCCTTGATCCCTTCCACCCCTTCGGTTATCGCGGCATTTCCGGTCAGAAAAATTACCTGCAGACCCGGATGGTATTTGTTGATGGCTTTAAAGGTGTCAATGCCGGACATACCGGGCATGTTCATATCCAGCACCACCACATCGGCTTCATTGGCGCCGAGGTATTCCAGGCAGGATGTCCCGTCCGGCGCCTGGCTGACGACCATATTGCGTCGCTCCAGACGCCGGGCAATGGCGTTGCGGAAGCTGTCTTCATCATCTACCAGCAGCACGCGGACAACCTTCCCCGTATCATTTTCAAGGGTATTGATTTCCATCAGGTTTAGCAAAAGCCTCCTATATTAGACCCAAAAACTTCCACCAGGTGCATACCACGCCTACCAGTATCAGAAGCAGGGCTGGTGTGGTCACAAGACCCAGCTTGGTCAGATCCGAGGATTTGAAGTATTTGTATGAATAGGCAATGGCATTGGGCGGACAGCCGATGACCAGAAGCATGGCAAAGGATGTGGCCATACCAAGGCACAGGGCCAGGATGGTCGGGTTGACCCCTTCAAGCTGGGCCATGGGAATAACAATGGGCAAGATTAAAGCCGCTGCCGCCACATTGGCCATGGCATTGGTAACCAGGGCACCGAAGACCCCCACACCCACAAAGAGCACCAGCCAGCCTTTACCTTCAATCAGCGGGAAGAACAGGTTGGCAAAATAGTCTGCTGCACCGGTATATCCCATGGCAAGGCCTAAAGAGATACCGCCGCCAAAGATAAACAGGGCTGTGCCCCACTCCAGGTTGTCGTTGATGTCCCGCCATTTTAAAACGCCGAACAGCACCAGGCCAGCCACGGCCACAGCCCCGGTGACGGAGTAGTCCAGGCCGTGGAGGCCCTTGGTGAGCCATGATATAAAAGCGGCACCAATAATAATCAGTGCTTTTTTCTCAACAGCCGTCATTGGTCCCAGATCCTCATCAAACGCCGGCAGCTTGATATTGGGGTCCGGCCGGTAGATCAGGTAGACAATCAATACAACCGCAGGTACGCAAATAATGGCTGCCGGCATACAATATTTGATCCAGTCAAAAAAGGTGATCTCTATCCCGGTGAACTCCTTTAAAAATGCAGCGGCCACCATGCACCGGCCGCCGCCTATTAAAGAGCCCATGCCGCCGCAGGAGCAGGCAAAGGGCAGGGAGAGCATCATGAATTTGGCCGTGTTGGTATGGGGGTCAATACCCACGGCACGCATCAGGGGCAGCATGGTGACAATACCGATGGCACAGGCGGCTGCATCGTGCATGAAAGAGGATGAAATTCCTAAGCCCATGGCAATGATAAAGGTGAACTTTGTTACGGAATTGCCCGCTTTTTTAATAATATAATACCCCAGGCGTTTTGTCAGCCCCACTCTGTCCAGGGCAATGGCAAAGATCAGGCAGCACATGATGAAAATAACAACAGGATGCATGTAGGGCGCCCATGCCCCTTTTACATCGGTTAGGCCCAGAATCACAAGGGAGGCGCCAATGAGCACTGCCGTGATTTCAAGGGGAATGGGCTCCACCACAAACAGGACAACCAGCACCGCAAGCACGGCTAAAAACCGTTTGGCTTTGGGGGGCATCCCGTCCACATAATCCACCTTAACTTCTGAAAGGCCCATTGCCTTGGCCTGGTCGACAAGATATTTTGCCCGGGCCTGCTCAACGCCAGGTGCCTTGGCCGTCAGAATAACGGGCTTGTCGGGTGCGGTCTGCTGGGTTGAAAAATATTGTGACACTGACTGACTTAACTGGTCTGCGCCGGTGCCGGAAAGTTTAAATTTTGTTCCTTCCGGCCTGGGCAGAATAAACACGATTACGCCTATTAACACTGCTATTGCCAGTTTGAATCCGTTTGATTTGAATATCATTGGTTTTTTTCTCCGTTTCTTTTGTTTCTGGTCTGCCGTGCCAGGTTTATTTTCTCCATTAATTGATTAAGTTCGCAGGGTTTTGTCAGGTAATCAAAGGCGCCTATGGTCATACCCTCCTCTGCGGCAGTTCTTGAACCGTGTCCGGTCAGAATGATCACCGGCAGATCCGGGGCCATTTTCCTGACAATTTTCAACACCTCAATGCCGTCCATATCTTCCATTTTCAGATCCAGGACCATGACATCAAACCTGGCTTCACGAAGCGCCCGCAGGGCTTGAGCGCCGGAATATGCCTTGACGGCCTGAATGCCCCGACGGCCCAGCCGGTTGGTCAGCACATCCACGAATCCTTTCTCATCATCCACCAGAAGCAGCCGGGTATGGGGTGCGGGTATCTCTTTCATTTTGATTTTCCTAAACCATGCGGCCTGTGATTTCTTTGGCTCGGGCCTCCATGATCTTCTCTTCATGTTTGAATTTTTTGGTTGCCGCCTGTTCAATCTTGCGGATGAGATCTTCCAGATTACAGGGCTTCATCAGGTAGTCAAATGCGCCGCGTTTCATCCCTTCAATGGCATTTTCCACTGTGGCATGGCCCGTGAGCATGATGACCTCCACCAGCGGATTTTTGTTCTTAATGACCTCAAGTGTTTTAAGACCGTCCATGCCGGGCATCTTCACGTCAAGGACAATCACGTCCGTGTTGGCGTTTTCTGACAGATAGCTTATGGCTGACTCTCCGTCATAAACGGCGTCTGCTTTAAGTTCTCGTTTTTCAAGCCGTTTAAGCAAGGTGTCCAGAAAGGCTTTCTCATCATCGACAAATAAAAGTTTCATCTGCAAAGTCTCCCTAATTGGTTTAAAAGTTATTTATTGGTTGTCTGGTCGACATTTAGGGGCAACCGGATTAAGAAACAGGTGCCCTTGCCGACATGGCTTTCCACTTCAATGGTGCCGCCCATTTTCTGAATAATGCCGTAACAGATGGAAAGGCCGAGTCCTGTGCCTTTTCCCACGGCCTTGGTGGTAAAGAAGGGATCAAAAATACGGTCCAGATATTGGGCCGGAATGCCTGGTCCGTTGTCGTCCACTTTAATTTCAATCATATTATTGTCCTGCTCATTAACGCCGGTTACAATCTCCACGTTGCCGCCGTCTTTACCCATGGCATCGATGGCGTTGTTGGTCAGGTTCAAGATGACCTGCTGCAGTTCAGAAGGGGAGAATCGGATACAGGGCAGGTCAGGATCAAGCCGGGTGGAGATGGTGACATTGTTATACCGGGCCATCTGGGCGGTGAGCGCAACAATTTCGCGGATGTTGTCATTGATGTCGATATCTGCCACAGTGGCATCACTTTTTCGGGCGAAACTTAACAATTTGTGGGTAATATCTTTGCAGCGCCGTCCCTGGGTTGTAATCTGTGCAATGGCCCGGTTAAATTCATTTTTATTGTCCGGGGTCATCCCGGTCTCCTCTTCAAGAAGATCGTTCATCCATCCGGCCTCTTCCACCATGATGGCCACAGGGTTGTTGATTTCATGGGCAATGCCTGCCGCAAGTTCGCCAATTGTGGCCAGTTTGCCGCTTTCCACCACCTGCTGGTTCATGGCGTCATTATTCTGGTCTGCTTTTGCAATGCGTTTGACAAGATTTCTGGAGAGTGTAAAAGAAACTGACACTATGGCGGCACATCCGAGCAGGAATATGATGAGGGTGAGTACTTCGGCTTTCCACATATCCCTTAATGCATCTCCGGTATCCTGGCGGAACACCATGCGCCAGTCCACTGTCTTAAACAGGGCCAGGGCATACAGATAGGTTTTGCCCTTGTCATTTTCATGCTTGAGAATGAGTGCTTGCTTGCCGTTGAAGATGGTTGGATCCGCAATAAATGAAGGAACGATTTCCATGGTTTCCGAGCGGGCGCGGGTCTGGAGTTCTCCCTTGCCATTGACAATGACTGCCGTACCTGTCCTGCCGATCTGGACGTTTTCCACCAAACTGTTAAACGTTGTAACATTAATGGTGGATCTTAATATATACGTGCGCCCCTGGGCTGACAGTTTGACTGCCAGGATAAAATGGGGATGGCCGCGAAGCCCTGCAAATAAATCGGAAATATAATAGGGGCTCTCTATGGCCTTTAAAAACCAGGTCGCCTCGCTGTAATCGGCATTGACAAGGCGGAAGGGCCCTTCGTAGGCAAACTGAACACCATCTGAATCCACAAGCCCCAAATCCGTAAATACATCTCCGTATTTATCATTCAGTTCAGATAGTTGTGATGTCAGAAACTGCTGGGCCATCTCCGGCTCAGTTATGGACAACTGCCCGGCCAGGTAGCGGATATTCCCCAGTTTTTCTTTGAGAAACGTATCGATGTTCTGGGTGTGCTTGAGGACCAGTTCACCGACATGAGCGCTGATCTTTTCAGAATAAGCCAAGTGAAACCGCCAGCACAGAATGCCCAATGTCAGCATCATGGGGATAATGGAAACCAGCAGGATTCGGATTCTGATATTCCGGGTCAGTACCTGATAAAACGCTTTTCTGTCAGCTATGGGTTCGTTCATAATATCTATGGCTCCTGTGAGGCCGTTTTGTTCGGCTTAAGTTTTTATACACAAGAATATCAAGATATATGCCAACTGAAGAAAAGTGATGAAAATAGGGGTTAATGTCTTGAAATGATACGAGAATTCAAAAAAAGTGACGGGTGGTCAAAAAGGCTGTCACCTGTCACGCTTTTTTACAGTGTGTAAAGATCCAACTTTTCGATGTCAATAATGAGTTCAATTTCGTTTGAAGCTGGGCTGCTGGCTTTTTTAAATCCCAGTTTGTCGGCAAGGCGAAGCATCTGCCTGTTTTCACGCAGCACCACACCGAATACCCGTTTCAAGCCGTATCGTTTGGAGAATGCCAGGCAGGATTTCAAAAGCGCTGCCCCGATCCCTTTGCCTCCCAGGAATCCGCCAGCATGATGGCAAATTCACCCTCCGTGCCGCTGGGGGTGAATATAATTCTGGCGCTTCCAATAATCTTCCCTCCGGATTGGGACAAAAAGGCAATTCGTCCCTGGGCCGGGGTGCCCGGCATATGGGATGCATTCAGGTTCGACGGGGATGGGCGATCCCAATGCAGTTGGGGCCGATGATGCGCATACCGCTTTGCCCGGCAGCGGCCTTGATCTGTATTTCTATCCTGGCCCCCTGGTCTCCTGTCTCCCTGCCTCCGCCACTGATGATCACAGCACCTGCTGCCCCTTTGTCTGCGCACACCTCAATGATCTGGGGAACCTGATTGATGGGTGCCGTCACAACAGCCAGGTCCACAATTCCCTGTATCATGGAATCAGCCAAATCGTAAATTTTCTGGATGCGTAAATAATTTTTCTGGGGATTCGTCCCAAATCGAAAGCCTCAACGTCCGATATACCCTTGCGGCCTAGGACAATGGTGTCGCACTTTGCCGCCCGGGCCGTGTCCAGTAGAGCGCCTGCCCGGCTTTCAGCCCCCTGGATAAGACGGGTTTCGATTCGGTCGTCCGGGATTCCTCCCTGGGTGAGGTTCTCTTTTGCCTTGGCGAGGGCATTTTCGAGTTTGCATTTGGCCTGAATCGACATGTCTACAAAGGGGTCCTTTCCTTCAGGTACTGAATCTGTAACAGTGGTGCGCATGATCGCGCATAGAAGAATACGACAGTCTGTTTTTCCCATTATTTCGGCCGTATACTGGATCACGCGCTTGGATCCTGCGGAACCGTCAACCGCGATGCACAAATAGTGCTGAATCTGACGGGTTCCGGCAATAATCAAAGGAATTTTATCTGCTTTTTCCACCAGCTTGGCAGCAACGCCACCCATGGTTACGCCCATAATGGAGTTTGCACTTCCTTTTCTGCGGATCACAAGCGTGTGGTACGCATTACTTCCGATTTCGTTGAGAATGCCCCTGGCAACCCCCTTTTCCTGCTTGGAAAGCTTGACCTCGATATTTGCCGGTACATAACCGGCAGTTATCATTTTTTGGCGCGCTTCTTTGAGAAATTCGGTCATTATGGTTTTCTGGCCCATTTCCCACGCTTTAACCTGGGAGACGGCAATCTTGCCGAAGGAATTTTGGTTCAGGTCATAATAGGCTTCGGGCACGGGCGTTGTTATGTTAAATAAGGTCACCTGCCTGGTTTTAAAGGGGGTGAAGCTGCACAGATAGTCAATGGTCCTTTTTGAACGTTTTGAGCCGTCAAGGGTAACTAATATTCTTTTTTCGTCAGACATGAGGACCTCCTTTGGAAACCCCCGGGCCGGTTGATTGGACCCGAACCCGGGGGGTGCTTTGTTTAATGGATGATATCCGGTCCTAGACGAAGCACCGGTACCGGGCTGTGGCGGAAAATTTTTTCTATGGTGCTGCCCAGGGTAAATCTGGCTGAACGGCTTCGCCCCCTGGGGCCTAGAACCAGGATGTCAGCGCCGATATCCTGTGACGTCGAAAGAATCTGTTCGTGAGGTACACCTGAATCAATGGAAATATCTATGCCTTCAATCCTGTCAAGTCCGGCTGCCTTTATCTGGTCGGCCAGAAGATCATGCCGCCGCTGTTTTTCCTTTTGCAAAAATTGTTCTAGGTCAAATGTGTTTTCAGGAATATAGTGGGACTTTACCCAGGAGATCTCCTGGGTGCTGATACAGTTGAATGCATGCAGTTTTGCCCCACTGATTTTTGCCACCCACCCGGCCTTGGCCAGAATATCCGGAGACCAGGGCGAAAAGTCCACAGCCGCCATCACCGTGCGGATCTTTTCGGCTTCGAGTGTGGCCTTCCCTGAGTCCATGCGTTTGAAAACATTTTTGTCCCTGACGCTGAGTAACGGGGCTGTGCAGTAACGGAACACATATTCGGCAGCACTGCCGAACATGAAATTGGACAGGTTGGACCGGCCCTTATTTGCCATGACAACAAGGTCCGGGTTGATGCGTTCAACCATGTCAAGAATTGCATCTGCCGGATGTCCCGTTGAGACCCGGATATCTATTTTACTGGAAAATTGCGGGCATCGTTCCATGATCAGTTTATTGATCAGTGCATTAATTTCGGCTTTCCGGTTTTCTTTGAGTTCTTCCAGATATTCCGTTGTATCTTCCCTGCAGTGGTATATTGTCCCTGTCATGAACACCGGGGTGACCTCCCTTAGGGGAATAACCGAACAAATGGTGATCTTGATATCTCCCTGTTGTGCCAGGCCTAATGTATAGCCCAGAGTCATGGGCGAATAGTCGGACAGGTCTACGCAGGCCATGATGGTTTTGATGTCAGTCATTGGTTTCTCCTTAATCTTGGGGGAATCAGGTGTTTTCCCATTTGAAAAAACAGGTCCTGTTCCCGGATTACCCTTGCGGGTTTGCTTGTGGTCAGGTATGCGGGCAGAATCCGTTCTAAAAGATCACGAGTCGTGAGAATACCTTGAATCTGCCTGTTTTTCTCCATGACCAGTATGGTTCTGTGGCCGGTTTCCGAAAGAATGGTCTGAAAACCGTTCCGTTCCAGAATCTTGCGCGTGGTTTCCCTGAACGGTTTTTCATCATCAACCATTAAGAAACCATTAAGACTTTTATGGGTTGTTTCATATTATATTGCTCCTATTTAAATTTTTTTACACACGGCCTGTGACTGCTCTTATGGCCGAATAAATCAGGCACCACTGGACAGGCACAGATATCAACAGGACGCTAATCGCCCGGGCTTTGGACAGACCGCAGCTTTGTCTGAATCCCGTATAAACCAACCAATATTTCCACGGCTCCGTAAACCAGAGCATGAAGGGCAGCCATGAGATGAGCATGGTGATCCCGGATGCATAGGCATAAAGCCCGAACACCAGGGAAAAGCCCCGGCTTTTACCGCTCATCATCACCATGGTGCAAAAGCCCGTGACTGAGCTGATGAGCACCATGCCTGCCGCATTGATAAAATAGATCAATGCCATGACCGCAGGAGATTGGGGGCCTGGACCTGTAAGAACTCCTGCACCGGCATAAAATCCGGCACACAGGGCTGTAAACCCCAAGGCCCGGCCCAGGGTGTGGACCGCAGGCAGATCTGCAAAAAACAGGACCGGTTCGATGAGAAGCCGGATTACACCCTGGCTGTAAAATTTCAATGCCGAAAGTGCCCCTGGTGTATTCAAGATTTTCCCCTTTGTTGGTTGTTGAAAAAAAGGTTCTCTTGTCTGGAACTACATGTAGCAACTATGATGCCGGATAAAAACCAGGGCTAAAAAAAATTTAATATATTGAAATTAAAAATGATATTTGTTTTGTTATCAGCGCCCCGGCGAAAGTTTAAGTTTAAGTTTGTCGATAGGTTTTTCAATCTGTAAAAAAGGTTGACATATAGAATTATTGTTCAAATAGCTTTGTGTATGGAGTATAACCTTCTTTTTCAAGGTCTTCTTTCGGGATAAAGCGAAGTGCCGCTGAGTTAATACAGTATCGAAGACCTGTCGGCGCCGGGCCATCATCAAAAACGTGACCGAGATGGGAGTCGCCGTTTTTGCTTCTGACTTCGGTTCGGGTCACAAATAAACTCCGGTCGGATTTTTCCACAATATGCTCCGATTCCAAAGGCCTGGTAAAGCTTGGCCAACCTGTCCCGGAATCAAATTTGTCCAGAGAGCTGAAAAGCGGCTCTCCGGATACAATATCCACGTAGATGCCTTCTTTTTTGTTATCCCAGTATTCATTATTGAATGGGGGTTCTGTGCCCTCGTTCTGGGTAACATCATATTGAAGCGGGGTCAGTTTTTTTTTGATATCGGGTGCCTCTGGTTTAGACCATGCCGATGTTTTTGGAAGTGTACATACTTTGTGGCGGTCCGGTGCAGAATCGGGCAGATTTCCCCAGGCTTTTTTCAGAAACTGGTCACGTCCGGAACCCAGTCGGTAAAATTTGTAATGGCTGGGATTTTTTTTTGCGTAATTCTGGTGATATTCTTCAGCCGCGAAAAATTTTTTAAACGGGGTGATTGATGTGACAACCGGTTTTTGAAAAACGCCTGAAGCGTCCAGCGCCTTCCTGGATGCCAGGGCTTTTACTTTCTGGGATTCTGTGTGATAAAAAATTTCAGAGCGGTACTGGTCGCCACGATCTACAAACTGACCATCGGCATCTGTTGGATTGATATGTCGCCAGAAAATATCTAAAAGCTGTTCATAGCTGACCTGTTCAGGATCAAACTGCACCTGGATCGCTTCTGCGTGGCCGGTGGTTCCCGACGACACAGAATAATAGTCCGGCTGCATGTCATGTCCGCCGGTATATCCGGATGTAACTTTTATAACACCGGGCACTTTTTCAAAGTCTGTTTCCGTACACCAGAAACATCCGCCGGCAAATGTCGCCAGTTCCAGGTGCTTATTTTCAGTTGTTTTCATTTTTTTAACCTCCATATCCGGGTTTGGGGAAAAGAGTTCAGAGCTGAAAAACAAAATGAGTGATACCAGTGATATGATTATGATAAAAACGTATTTCATATTGATTCTCCTTTTTTTTCTGGTATCTTGTCTGTCGATTCTACCAAACATAATCACGAATGAATCATAAAAAAAGGACGGAGCAAAAAAAGAGCGCGAATCGCATCTTCCCAAACGCGTCTCACCGGATCAATTGGCCGCTTGTCTGCTCAAACAGGGGCATCGGATCCACCAACTGGCCCTGCACAGATATAGACAGATGCAGGTGAGGCCCCGTGTCTCGGCCCGTAGAGCCGGATCGACCGATAATCTCTCCCCTTTTTACAATATTCCCCTGAATAACGTCAAATTTATTCAGATGAAAGTACAAGGAGATGACGCCGTTACCATGGTGTTCTTTCCGCTTTGATTCGCTCAAGTTCAACAGCGGGAGGGGTCACCATCTTTGACGGAAGGTTCAGCTCCTGGCGGGGATATGTTCCGGCAACGATAAGTATCCACCGTTGCCGGACCGTTTCTTTTTCTCCTGCCCAGGCCCGGATCAGAAGTTTTTAGCGACCTGGCTGGGTGGTAAGAATATCTGTACCCAACTTTATCATAAATAGCTGTTGCGATTATGGCAAGTCTTGGATGGTTTTCTCTAAGAGAGCATTCAACATAATATGCGAGGCTTATCATCAATCACCCGGGAGGTTACAAATATATAAAAAGCATTGCGTTTTTCATTGGGATTTTTTAATAAGAATTTAAAGTTCCTTTTTTAGCCGGTCGCGTTGGGGAGATCTCAGGCCGAAATAGTGTGACAATAGATAAAGGCATAACAACGTTTTTGAAAAAACTTCATTTTATCCTCAAGCAGACAGATGCCTTAAAAGGCATCCAAGACAACCTGTCATCTGTTTATCATATTGATTCCAACCGGCAATTGAGTGCGGCTCTTCAGGTTTTCCGCCGCAGTCGGCCCGAGTTTGTATTTGTAGATATTGAAATCCTTCAGCAGGCTGCTGCCGAAAGCAACTACAAGGCGGTTTTCCAAACCATCAGTCTGATTTGCCCGAATATCAGTATTATTGTCATGGCCACCCCAAAATTGCTGCCGGAGGCCGTAAAAATTGTTCATGAAGGTGCAGCATCCTATCTGACCTATCCCCTGGTGCCTGATGAACTCCGGCTGGTGATCAACAGCATCATTGAACAGACTCGGGCGGAATCGGAACTGGATTATCTCAGGGAGCAGGTCTGGCAGGAGGACGAGTTTGAACTGCTCCATACCAAAAGTGCGGCCATGAAAACAGTGTTTGAAAACATCCGGGCTGTGGCTGCCACCAAGAGTACCGTGCTTTTAACCGGTGAAACCGGCAGCGGCAAAGGGTTTACGGCCCGACTTATTCACAGGCTTTCTTTAAGAAAAAACGAGCGGTTTATTGAGGTCCACTGCGGGGCGATTCCGGATACTTTGGTAGAAAGCGAAATGTTCGGCCATGAAAAAGGCGCGTTCACAGGTGCTATTAAGCGTAAACTGGGTAAATTTGAGATTGCCAGAAACGGTACCATTTTTCTGGATGAAATCGGCACCATTACCCCGCCGGCACAGATCAAGCTCCTCCAGGTCATCCAGGATGGTGTCTTTCACCGGGTGGGCGGAGAAGAGGATATTCAGTCTGATGTGCGCATCATTGCCGCGACCAATATTGATTTAAAGCAGCTGCGCGATGACAAGCTTTTTCGTTCGGACCTGTATTACCGCCTGAATGTATTTCCTGTGGAACTGCCGCCTCTCAAGGAAAGAAAAGAGGATATCCCACAACTGGCGGAACTTTTCCTGGCAAAACTCAACACCTTTCATTCCAAGGATATTGCAGAGGTGCACCCCAAGGTTCTTGAGGCTTTTTTAGCCTATTCATGGCCAGGTAATATCAGGGAACTGGAAAACATCCTGGAACGGGCTTATATTTTAGAACAAACATCCATCCTCAGGCCGCAAAATTTCCCGGTGGAGCTGTTTACATATCCGCCTAAGCCTATGCCCGGTACTATTAACCATAATTTAACCCTTTCCGAAGTCAGGAAGATTGAACTTGGCAGGATTGAACATAATTATCTGGACCTGCTCTTAACAACATGCAATGGGAAAATAAATGCCACAGCTGCCGCTGCGGGTATCACTACCCGACAGCTCCATAAATTGATGAAAAAGCACGCCTTGTTCAAGGAAAATTATAAAAACACAGGGGAACCCCGGGGATAAAGAAAGTCGTAAAGCCACCGCCCAAAGAGAGGCGCGATGGTAAATTGATTCCTTTTCCTAAAATATTTGAAATTACCGATCATTGAAGTTTTCCAATAATTATGAGAAATGAATTTTTAGATATGCAGGGTAGGTCGCTAATACAATTCTTATAATATTAGTTTATATTTGCCTCAGGTTATTGATTTCGTTTGGGGCGTCTAAAAGTGCCATTTGGGCTTGCGCCATTTTGTGTTTTTTTTATATATGACTGAAAAGCTTTCCAATAAAGTATTTCAGTCAATTTCTCCCAGGGCGCTGTCCTGGCAATAATTTTTTTGGAAACTTATAATGGATATCAAGATGAAAAAAAGTGTTTTATTTGTTTGCAGTCATAATTCGGCCAGAAGTCAGATGGCAGAAGCTTATTTGAAAAAAGCAGGTTCAAAAAAATTTGAGGTGTTCAGCGCTGGTCTTGAGCCTGGAAACCTTAACGCTGTAGTTGTTGAAGCAATGAAACAGGATGGTATTGATATTTCAGGAAACCGGACCAAATCGGTTAACGAATTTCTGGATGCCGGCGTAGAATTTGATTATGTAATCACCGTATGTGATGAATCATCCGCAGAGCAATGCCCTGTCTTTCCTGGAAAGGGAGAACGAATGCACTGGGGCTTTGAAGATCCATCGGCGCTTGAAGGGACTTTTGATGAAAAAATCATAAGGGTAAAACAGATCCGGGATCAAATCCGATCCCGGATCGATAGCTGGCTTGAAGAATGAGTATTTATAACAGCAGTATTTTAACACATTAGACATAGACATTTTGTAACGTTGTAAAAACAATTCGGAGTGAATCATGTCTTTCGATGAACAGAATAATGCCATAGAACGTGAACCGATTTCAGCGAAACAACAACTTTCCACGCAGTTTGACCTGGATTCTTCGGAATGGTTCCTGAACAGGGAGCTGACCTGGCTGGAATTCAACCGCAGGGTCCTTCATGAAGGACAGGATTCACGTACCCCCCTTCTGGAACGGGTCTTCTTTCTCTCAGTCGTTGGCTCGAATCTTGATGAGTTTTTCATGAAACGTATCGGTGGACTCAAACAACTGGTAGGGGCCGGGGTCAAAAAATTGAGTGTCGACGGGCGGACACCGCAGGAGCAGATTTATGACTGCCATATTGTTGTTCAGGACATCTTAAAACAAAACCAGATGTTGGAAAAGGAGTTAAAGACACGGCTGGCTGAAGCGGGTATTGTTCTTATGGGCTACGACCAATTGACAAAAGAGCAGAAGACATTTGCCAACAATTTTTTTTCCGATAATGTATACCCACTCCTGACGCCCCAAGGAATGGATCCGGCACATCCCTTTCCTTTTATCTCCAACCTATCATTGAACCTTCTTGTCAAGGTAAGCTATCCCAATACGGAGCACGCGTATCTGAACAGAATCAAGGTTCCGGTCGACTCCGGGGTATCTTCGCGATTTATAAAGATTGGTGAAGAGGATTTATATGTGCCGATAGAGGATGTTATCGCCAACAACCTTGACTTGCTTTTCCCAGGTATGGTTATTGAATCATGCGATTTTTTCCGGGTAACCCGGAATGCCATTACTGAACGCGACCAGGAACAGGCTAACGACCTTCTGTCTATGATCGAATCGGCCCTCCGTGACAGAAAGTTTGCTGAGATCGTCCGGCTTGAGGTGAATCCGGATATGAGCATGCCTCTGCGAGGACTGCTGGCTGCAGAACTCAACATCAATGAAGAAAAGGATGTTTTCGAAGTTGAGGGAATCATCGCTAAGAGGCACCTGATGCAAATTGCCGAACTTGATCGGCAGGATTTGCGCTTTCCGCCTCATCAACCCGTGGATCATCCGGAACTGGCTGGAGATGATCCTAATATCTTTCATATCATAAAACAAAGGGGTTCCATTCTTCTGCAGCACCCATACGAATCGTTTGATACCTCAGTGGAACGGTTTATAAAAGAGGCCAGTCGGGATCCCAAAGTTTTAGCCATTAAGATGACGCTTTACCGGACAGCCAAGCAATCCAGAGTCATGCAGTACCTGATTGATGCAGCCCAGAACGGTAAGCAGGTCGCCGTGGTTGTGGAGCTGAAGGCTCGTTTCGATGAGTCGGCCAACATCCTCTGGGCCAGATCTTTGGAAGAGGTGGGTATCCATGTGACCTATGGGGTTGTTGACTTGAAAACCCACTCAAAAGTTATCTTTGTGGTACGCAAGGATTTTGACGGCTTGCATCGCTACGCCCATATCGGAACCGGCAACTATCATGCCGGTACTGCCCGGGGATACAGCGACCTTGGTCTCCTTACCTGTGATGCAGTCATTGGTTCCGATCTCACGGAGTTGTTTAATTATCTGACTACCGGATACACGCTTGCCCGTAAGTACAAGAAGCTTTTGCCTTGCCCCAATTTTTTGAAAAAAAAATTGCTGGAAAAGATTGACCGGGAGAGTAAGTTGCAAGCTGAAGGGAAGGCGGGACTAATCCAGTTAAAAACAAATGCCCTTGAAGACAAAGAAATTACAATTGCATTGTACAAGGCCTCTCAGGCCGGTGTTCACATTGATCTCATCGTCCGTGATTCCTGTCGGTTGCGGCCGGGCATTCCAGGACTCTCTGAGAATGTGCGGGTTATTTCCATCGTCGGCCGGTTTCTGGAACACTCAAGAGTGTTTTATTTTCGCAATGACGGTAAGGAAGAATACTTTATATCTTCGGCCGATCTGATGAAACGAAATCTCGAGAGTCGAGTCGAGGTCTGCACGCCTGTCGAATCTCCTCGCCTGCAGGCCTTATTGCGGGAGATGCTTGATATCCAGTTGAACGACAGGCACAGTTGCTGGGAGATGCAAAGTGACGGTAGCTATGTCCAACTGCAGGCGCAACAGGGTGAAGATGCGCGAAGTTCTTTTGAACTCCTCATTAAAAATGCGGAAAAGAGGCTGAAAACAACACACCGGATGCTACTGAAGAAAGGGAAGGCTGCGTCAAAAAAGAAGAAATAAACTTGATATATGAAATAGGAATTCGGGAGGAGTCCTGCAATTATCGGCCATGGGTGCGGCAGCCTGATAATAATATCGTAAGGTAGTTTTTTTTCTCAAAATATCCTATAATTATATATTTTTAATCTTTTTTTTGTCCGGGAGAAATAAATATGAAAGCGGTTGTGGCCCTTGTCGGCCGCCCCAATGTTGGAAAATCTACACTGTTCAACAGGATTACAAAATCCCGCCAGGCCCTGGTGGATGATATGCCAGGTGTGACGCGGGACCGGCACTATGCCGATGCACAGTGGGATGATAAAGCCTTTACGCTGGTGGATACCGGCGGTTTTTTAAGTGCGGATGATGACTATTTTGCATCCCAGATCAAAGAGCAGCTGTCGCGGGCCGTTGAGGAGGCCGATATCCTGGTGTTTATTCTGGATGGTCGGGCAGGTCTTTCTCCCTATGACCGGGATCTTGCCGATTTTTTACGTCGCACCGAAAAACCGGTCTTTTATCTGATTAATAAGGTTGAAAGCCTGCACCGACAGGAAGAGGAGCTTGGAGAGTTTTACACCCTGGGGATGGACCGGTTTTACAAGGTATCAGCTGAACACGGTCTGGGGGTAGGGGATTTCCTTTCAGATCTGGTTGCCCTGCTGCCCAATGCTCCGGTCATAGAGGAATCGGGCGAATCGGGCGAATCGGGCGAATCGGGCGAATCGGGCGAATCGGACGAATCGGACGAGCCGGGAGAAGATGATGTCGACGGTCCCATCCGTATTGCCATTATCGGGCGTCCCAACGTGGGGAAATCCTCCCTTGCCAATCGGCTTTTCGGAGAACAGCGTATGCTGGTTGACGATAAGGCCGGCACCACAAGGGATGCCATTGAATTGTCCGTGAAACGCAACGGGCGGGAATTTATCCTTAAAGATACTGCGGGCATCCGCCGTAAAGGCAAAGTTACGAATAAACTTGAAAAAATTTCGATTCTTAAAGCCCTGGACAGTATGGAAGACTGTGATGTGGCCTTAATCGTCATCGACTGTTCCGAAGGAATTACCGACCAGGACATCACCATTGCAGGCTATGCCGAAAAAAGAGGATGCGGGGCTGTTTTCCTGCTCAATAAATGGGATCTTGTGGATAAATCCGAAAAAGGGCAGCAGGCGTTTATCAAAGAGTTGCGCCGGAAAGCAAGGTTTCTTTCCTTTGCGCCTGCCGTTACCATTTCAGCCAAAACCGGCCAGAGCTGCCACAAGATTTTTGATGAAGTGGAAAAGGTCTATACGGAATACTGCCACAGAATCAATACAGGCATGGTCAATCGGATTATTGAGGATGCCGTGTCCCGGGAGGAGCCTTCCCTTCATCAGGGCCGGCGCCTCAAGTTTTTTTACGCATCCCAGGTGGCTGTAAAACCCCCCTGTTTTGTCTGCTTTGTCAATTATCCCGATGCAGTGCACTTCTCTTATAAGCGTTATTTGGTCAACCAGCTGCGCCAGATGATCCCTTTGACCTTGACACCTGTTACGCTTTATTTCAGGGAAAAAACCGGTAAAATTGAATTTTCCGGCAACACAAAGGAGTTCAGGCGAATCCAGGAGAAGAAAAAGAAGGTCATGACAAAACGGGAGAAGCAGCGCAAGGAGCAAAGCCGCAAAAAACGCGAACGGGATCAGAAGAACACATTGTAATGGATCTTTTTGATCATACCGCCGGTCAGGATATGGCGGGGGCTGCACCATTGGCCGAACGTATGCGGCCCCGGCGACTGGAAGATGTTGTGGGGCAGGAGCATATCACGTCCAATGGCAGCCTGCTTGAACGCGCCGTGTTCGAAGATCGGGTTTTTTCCATGATTCTGTGGGGACCGCCGGGGTGTGGTAAAACCTCCCTGGCCAATGTTATCGCGGCCCAGACCAAAAACCAATGGGTCAAAATTTCTGCGGTGTTGTCGGGCGTCAGGGAGGTCCGGCAGATCATTGAGGCGGCACAGGAGAGAAGACGGCTTCACAACCGGCGGACTCTCTTGTTTGTGGACGAGATCCATAGGTTTAACAAATCCCAGCAGGATGCCTTTCTTTTCCATGTGGAAAACGGATTGATCACCCTGATCGGGGCCACCACGGAAAACCCTTCCTTTGAAGTCAATCCCGCCCTGGTATCCAGATGCCGGGTTTTTTCCCTGAACAGCCTGTCCCAGGATGCTATTGTACGGATTTTGAACCGGGCTTTAATCGATAAAGTCAAGGGGCTTGGGCTGTCATCAGATATATTTTCCAAAGAGGCTGTTGAACACATCGCCGCCGCATCTGATGGAGATGCAAGGGCGGCACTGACAAACCTTGAGGCCTGTGCGTTGAACCGCAGGGACGGCAAAACGCTGGATGTGGACGATGTCAGGGGCGTGGTGGCCCAAAAACTTTTACGCCATGACAAGGCAGGGGAAGAGCACTTTAACCTGATCTCCGCCTTTATCAAAAGTGTGCGGGGCAGTGATCCGGACGCGGCCATGTACTGGCTTGAGCGGATGCTGGCTGCGGGAGATGACCCCATTTATATATTACGACGGATGATTCGCCTTGCCACCGAGGATATCGGCCTTGCCGATCCCGGGGCGTTGACCATGGCCATGAATGCGGATGCCTCATTCAGGCGCTTGGGCCGCCCCGAAGGGGACGGTTCTTTGTACCAGGCCGCTGTGTATTTGGCGACAGCGCCAAAAAGTAATGCCGTGTATGCGGCCCAGAAACAGGTTCAGGAGGCCGTGAAAAAATATGGGTCTCTGCCCGTGCCCATGCATATCCGAAATGCGCCCACCGGATTAATGAAACAGATGGGTTACGGCAACGGTTACAAGTACGCCCATGATTACACGCATGGGTATGCATCCCAGTCTTATTTGCCGGAATCCCTTGAAGGCAGACGATTCTACCATCCCACCGCCAGGGGGTATGAAAAAACAGTAAAGCAGCGCCTTGAGGCATGGCTGGATCTGAAAAAGAACACGATAAACACCTGATGGCGTTTTTCCCTGCAACCCTGAAAGATCAGGAAATGATTATTGAACGGTAGATTGTTGGGATTTTCCGCCATGTTCTCCTTTACTTCAGGCCCTTAAAATGTTAAACAGACAAATTAATATTGCCGGTATAACTGATTGAAATTGAATTGAAAAAAGAGGTGTAAAACCATGGATATTCCACGCAAACTTGGGGTATTGATATTCACGGCCGTACCTGCCATCGTAGGCGGCGGAATTGTATACCATTTATTTGGAAGTTTTACCCAGGTGATTATCTGGGAAGTGTTGCTGGTGCTGGCTGCCCTGGGATTTATAAGCAGTTAACGCCGGGCATTTCGTACATTAAAGGCAAAGCCGCACCTGTGCAGAAAATTTTCTGCATGATGCGGCTTTACCTCATTCTTTAGGCAGGTATATTTGGAGCAGAATATTTTTCATCGGGCAGTGTTCTTTTTTTTTCTGACTCTGTTTTGCATATCCATTTTTCTCGTGGGAAAAGTGATTGCCCCGTTTTTTGCAAGCCTGCTTCTTGGCATCGTCATTGCCGGTATTTTCAGCCCTGTATTTAAAAAACTGCATAGATTTATGCCTGCACGGCCAGCTTCGGTTCTCACCTGTCTGGCTGTTTTTTTCATAGTCTTTATTCCGGTAGTCTTTTTTGTGGGCATTCTTTCCAGGGAAGCTTTGGGGCTTTACACCCTGGCAAAGGATGCCGTGTTTTCCAAAAATCTGATTGATTTTTTGGAAAGCACCCGGGCCCTTGAGCGGATCAACGAATTTCTAATCAGGGCCAATATTCACACCCATATCACCTGGCGTGAGTTGATCGACCCTTTGACTGAAGTTGGAAAAAACTTAGGCTTTTCACTGTTCCAACAGGCCAGGTTTCTGACCTCCAACCTGCTGAATTTGGTGTTTTACTTTTTTTTGATGCTCATTGTGGTTTTCTACATGTTCATGGATGGCGAACGCTTCATACAGTACATGTATGACTTGTCTCCGCTCAAGGACGAGCATGACCGCAAGCTTTTCGAAAAGTTCAACGGTATGGCCGGTGCCGTACTCATCGGCAACGGGCTGGGCGGATTGATTCAAGGGATTGCGGGCGGGGTGTTGTTCTGGTCTCTCGGGCTGAATTCTCCTTTTTTATGGGGCGTCATCATGGGGTTTCTGGCTTTTCTGCCCATTGTCGGCATTGGTGTGGTCATGCTGCCTGCGGCCTTGTTTTTCCTTTTGACAGGCAGTTTGGGTAAAGGCTTTTTCATTGCTGGATTTTATGCTGTTTTATCATGGGGTGTTGAGTACCTTTTTAAACCCAAGCTGGTGGGCGATCGGGTGGCCATGCACCCGCTGGTTGTGTTTTTTGCCATTATCGGCGGTTTGAACGTATACGGACTTTTAGGTATAATTTACGGGCCTTTGATCGCTACTTTGTTTTTGACCCTTTCCGATATTTATTTTTCCACGTTTCAGTCCATGGTGGAACCGGGCAAGGGGATGCTGGATTGATGGTCTGACCAATAATTTCACCAGGGTTATTCCCTTAATGCGCCTTGAACATATCTGAAGACGGCTTGAAGGGTTTTTCTCATAAGCAATTTAATCGGGAGCAGTTAATTTAGGATGATTCAAAACGAAAGTACCAGTATTGAGAAGGAGATGAGGCAGTCCTATCTCGAGTATGCCATGAGTGTCATTATCGGGCGGGCCCTGCCCGATGTGCGGGACGGGTTGAAACCGGTCCACCGGCGTGTGTTATACGCCATGCAGCAGTTGCATAATGACTGGAATAAACCCTATAAGAAATCTGCCCGTATCGTGGGTGATGTGATTGGTAAGTACCACCCCCACGGCGATTCTGCCGTGTATGACACCATTGTCCGCATGGCTCAGGACTTTTCCCTGCGTTATACCCTTGTGGACGGCCAGGGCAATTTCGGCTCCGTGGACGGCGACTCTCCGGCGGCCATGCGTTATACGGAAATCCGTATGCGCAAGCTCTCTCACCAGATGCTGGCCGATCTTGAGAAGGAGACCGTAGAGTTCACCCCCAACTATGATGAAACCCTGGAAGAACCCACGGTGCTCCCCACTAAATTTCCGGCCTTGCTGGTCAACGGCTCCTCCGGCATTGCCGTGGGCATGACCACAAATGTGCCGCCCCACAATATCAGTGAAGTTATTGAGGGGTTAAAGGCGCTGATTGATAACCCGGATATAGACACAAGGGCGCTAATGGCGCATATCCCGGGACCGGATTTTCCCACCTATGGTCATATTTACGGTACCAAGGGAATTTTTGAAGCCTATGACACCGGCCGGGGGATTATCACGCTGCGGGCCAAAGTCGAGGTGGAGGAGAACAAGAAAACCGGCCAGGAAACCATTGTGGTCACCGAGCTTCCCTACCAGGTGAACAAGGCCAAGTTGGTGGAAAAGATCGCCGAGCTGGTCCGGGATAAGGTGATTACCGGCGTCTCCTATGTTCGGGATGAATCCGACCGTGATGGCATGCGTATGGCTATTGGGCTTAAACGCGACCAGATCGCTGACGTGGTGATCAATCAGCTTTACAAGCACACCAA
This sequence comes from Desulfobacter postgatei 2ac9, assembly GCF_000233695.2. Lineage (NCBI taxonomy): Bacteria > Pseudomonadati > Thermodesulfobacteriota > Desulfobacteria > Desulfobacterales > Desulfobacteraceae > Desulfobacter > Desulfobacter postgatei. The sequence continues at coordinate 2,621,497 of NZ_CM001488.1, forward strand.
TATGCAGACCAGCTTTGGCATCATCTTCCTGGCGGTGGTTAACAATCGGCCTGAGCTGCTCTCTCTTAAGGAAATCCTAAACCACTTTATTTCCCACCGGACCAATGTCATTATCCGGCGTACCCGCTATGATCTGCGTAAAGCACAAGAACGTGCCCATATTCTGGAAGGGTTGAAGATTGCTCTGGATAATTTGGATGAAGTCGTTGCCCTGATCCGGGCTTCCCGGTCACCGGAAGAGGCCAGGACCGGCTTGATAAACCGGTTTAACCTGACCGAGATTCAGGCCCAGGCCATTCTGGACATGCGGTTGCAACGCCTGACTGGGCTTGAACGGGAAAAGATTGAAACCGAATATCAGGCCCTGCTTAAGGATATTACCTGGTTCAAGGAGATTCTTGGCTCTGAAACCGTGGTCCGGGGGCTGATCAAGGATGAATTGGCCGAACTCAATGATGAGTTTGGGGATGGGCGCCGCACGCGTATCGTGGAGAGCACTGCTGAAATTTCGATTGAAGATCTTATTGCCGAAGAAGACATGGTGGTCACGGTGACCCGCAGCGGATACATCAAGCGTAATCCCATTACCCTTTATGCCAGCCAGCACCGGGGTGGGAAAGGCAAGACCGCCATGGGAACCAAATCCGACGATTTTGTCGAACATCTGTTTGTGGCCTCTACCCACGCCACTTTCCTGTTTATCACCAATTTCGGCAAGGTGTATCAGGCCAAGGTGTATGAATTGCCCATGGCAGGGCGCTCCTCACTTGGTAAAGCCATTGTGAACCTGCTTAATTTTGATGAGGGCGAAAAACTTGCCACTGTGCTCACCGTGGATGAATTTACAGAGAACCGGTACGTGGTCATGGCCACCAAAAAAGGCCGGGTCAAGAAGACCGAGTTGATGGCCTATTCACGTCCCCGGGCCGGGGGTCTTATCGGTGTGACGCTGGCTGACGGTGATGAACTCATTGCCGCACGCATCACTGATGGCAACCAGGAGATCTTTTTGGGGTCCGAAGGGGGTAAGGTAATCCGCTTCAATGAAGATGACGTCCGTGATATGGGCCGTGGCGCCATGGGTGTGCGGGGCATGCGCATAGACGAAGGTGCCCGGGTGGTGGGCATGGAGGTGCTGGGGGACGAAGAGACGCTTTTAACGGTTACGGAAAACGGTTATGGTAAGCGCTCTAAAATTGAGGAGTACAAAACCCAGGCCCGGGGGGGTAAAGGTGTTTTTTCCATCAAAACATCCAAGCGCAACGGTAAAATGATGGCCCTTGCGCTGGTGGGAGACAATGATGAGTTGATGATGATTACAGATAAAGGAAAACTGATCCGTACCGATATCTGCGGGATCAACGTGATTTCCAGAAATACTCAGGGGGTCCGACTCATTAACCTGGCCAAGGAAGAGACGCTTATCGGCATTGCACGGCTTCCTAAAGAGGATGGTCAACCTGATGATGGTGACGCATGTTTTCATCCGGATGGGGATGATGCCGACCTCTTGGATGAGCTGGAAACGGATATGTATCCGGAAGATTTTGATACGGATGACCCGATTGATGACCAGGGAGACGACGAATAAGGGTGCCGGACACCGGCGGCGCCTGAGGGAGCGCTTCCTCCAGGGGGGCCTGTCAGGGTTCCAGGACTATGAGGTCCTGGAACTGCTTTTGGCTCTGAACACCCCGCGAAAGGATACCAAACAGGCTGCCAAAGATCTTTTAGCAGAATTTAAAACCCTGCCCCGGGTGCTGGAGGCCGATACCCAGGCCCTTTGTCGGGTTAACGGGGTGGGGCCTGCCAACAGCTTCGGGATTCACCTGATCAAGGCTGTGGCAGACCGGTATCTTGAAACGCGCATACTCAAGATGGATGTGGTCAGTAATCCTGAAAGCCTTATCGCATATTTAAACCAGACTATTGGTTACAAAAACAAAGAACATTTTTTAGGGATATTCCTGGATGCCAAAAACAGGGTCTTGGCATCGGAAGTCCTTTTCACCGGAACCCTTTCAGCCTCGGCTGTATATCCACGGGAAGTCATTGCACGCAGCATTGCACACAATGCGGCATCAGTGGTTTTAGCGCATAATCATCCATCCGGGGATATTACCCCGTCAGCCCAGGATATCCGTATTACCCGGACCCTGTATGTTGCCCTGGCATTTGCCGGCATTCATATCCACGACCATCTTGTCACAGGCAGCCAGGGGTATTACAGTTTTGCGGCCCAGGGGGTAATGGCGCAATTCCAAAAGGAGTATGAACAGATTAAATGACGAGCAACGACGAGCTTCCTGACTGCTTTGGCGATCTTGAAAAAGTGTTTCCCATGGGGCCCAATGGGTTGCGGGAAACCCCGGAACAATGCTTTTACCATTGTCCTGTGAAAACCAATTGCCTTCAACAGGCCATGGCCACAAAGAACGGGATTCAGGTTGAAGAAGAGGTTATTGAACGTTCCAGCAAAGCCGGGGCCATCTCCTTTTTTGAACGCTGGTCCAGAAAGAAACAGGCGTACAGGCGTGGCCTGAAAATGAAGAAATAGTACTAAGCTTTTTATTAGGAGGAAACATGAAGTCGATTCGAGATATAGATGTAAACGGCAAGACCCTTTTTATCCGGGTGGACTACAACCTGCCCATGGACGACCATGGAAATATTACAGACGATAACCGGATCCGGGCCACCCTGGAACTGATTTCCTATTTGATTGAAAAAAAGGCTAAGCTGGTACTGGCCTCCCATCTGGGCCGTCCCAAAGGTGGGCGGGATGAAAAATTCAGCCTTAAGCCTGCAGCGGTCAGGTTGTCGGAGCTTTTAAGCATGCCGGTGGCATTTGCCGATGACTGCATTGGGGATGCGGTGAAAAAGCAGGTGGAATCCCTTGGCCCCGGCCAGATTCTCATGCTTGAAAATTTAAGATTTCACGATGAGGAGAAGAAAAACGATCCTGAATTTGCAAAGGCCCTTGCAGAGCTTTGCGACGTTTATGTGAACAATGCCTTTGCCGTCTCCCATCGGGACCAGGCATCGGTTACCGGTATTACCCGGTATGCGAAATCGTCTGCAGCCGGTTTTCTGCTTGAAAAAGAGGTTCGTTCATATTACGATTCTGTGCAAAATCCTAAGAAACCGCTCGTCGTTGTGATTGGCGGTGCAAAAGTTTCCAGCAAACTGGCTGCCCTTGAAAATATGCTCAAGTTTGTAGACTGCATGATTATCGGTGGTGCCATGGCCAATACCTTTCTTGCGGCAAAAGGCGTGGATACCAAGGGTTCCATGATTGAAGCGGACTTGATTCAGACCGCCTCGGATATCATGGACCATGCAAAGGAAAAAGGCATTGACTTGGCTTTACCCGTAGACCTGGTTGTTGCGGAGCGTTTTGACAAGGATGCCGAGTCTCGGATTGTTTCTTTGGATCAGATTCCGGATGGCTGGATGGCTCTGGATATTGGGCCTGAAAGTGCCAAAAGCTTTGCCAAGACCATTGCCAGGGCCGGTACCATTGTGTGGAACGGCCCCATGGGGGTGTTTGAAATGGAGCGATTCGCTGCAGGTACTCAGACCCTGGCGGATGCCATTGCCCAATCTTCTGCCTTTTCCGTCGTGGGTGGGGGGGATACGGGCCTTGCCGCCAAACAATGCGGGATCACGGAAAAAGTCAGCTACATCTCAACCGGAGGTGGGGCTTTTCTTCATATGATGGAAGGGAAAGTGCTACCAGGGGTGGCTGCCCTGGAATAGCTTAACTTGAAAGGATTAACCTGAGGTGAAGTTTTGCAAATTACGGCATGCTCTGAGCAGGGAAGACCGGCTGCGCCGCTCCTATTACCAGGTATTAAGGGATGAACTGGATCAGTTTGTCCTGGATTACTGCCTTGTGGGGTCCTACAATAATTTTTTAAAGCTTCGGACCCCTTATCCCTTTGTTGAGTTAAGGGAACTCAAACCCCGGGCGCGCATCCCTTCCGTGGAGTTTGAGGCACAAAATTCTTTTCTGATTATTTTCTGTGAAGAGTATATTGATAAAACGCACAAAAAGTATATCCGGTACTTTGACGTTAATAAAACCACGAAAACCAATCTGCTCCGGCTTAAAGATTTTCCTGACCTTGAAAATTATAACCGGAACATAAAATGTTTTGAGTCCGACGGTTTTTTTTCTCTTCTTAAAAACCTGTTGCCCGTGGATTATGCCATTTTAATCCAGCCCAACCACCGCTTAAAGACCCAATACGCCCTGACCCATTTTCACGTCAGGGTGGATTGGCCCATTGCAGATGCGTCAGAAAACCTTGCCAAATTTTTACGTTATATCTCCAAAGACCTTTACGAGAAAGGGGATTGTTACGCTGAAAATATGCAAAAAAAATTGTTTGAATATTATGGGGTACCTGTGTTGGCCGGTGGAAGACGGACAGCTGCCGTTGTCGCTGCCCAGTATTTCCGGCAGCTCGACTCAATTACTACGGTGTATGTTGGGTCCAGCGAATCCCGAAGCTTGCTTCGCCTTGATGAAAAAGGCGTGTCAAAGTCCGTTCTGGTGAAGCTTGAGGTTGACCAGGTCAAAGCCTTATCCCAGCAGGAGGGGCTTCCCCAGAGTACCTTTACCAATAATTATGTGGTGGCCCGCGAGGGAAAATTTTATATCTGTATTTTCAATGTCTGGTATGATTACACCAGTCATGCCCTGCCTTCGGAAGGCGGACGCCTTCGAGAACTGAATCCGGATAATAACTGGCTGACCGTGGCCGAAGAACAAATTCTTCCCAAACCGTCCGTATCAAAATACGCGCCCATTCCCTACAAGATGGTTTATGCCTAGACAATGACTATAATTTTTTGATCATTGCGATCTCATCACAATCGGGAAACTTGACACAGTCGAGGCATCCGGCCCATATTTTGACCATGGGCAGATTGTTTTTTTCAGTTATTTTAAATCCGAAACGGGCGAAAAAATTCGGGCGGTAGGTCATTGCAAATAATGTTTTCAATTTAAAATAGAAGGCTTCCTGGATACAGCGTTCTGTAAGGGCCGATCCAATCCCCTGGCCATGGTATTCCTCTTTTACTGCAACGGATCGGATTTCCGCGATATCTTCCCAACAAAAGGCTAGCGCTGCACAACCTGTTATTATGCCGGTATCTTCATCCTCATATACCCAGAAATCCCGTAAATGGTCGTAAAGGTTGCTTAAAGGCCGGCCTAAAAGCTCTCCTTTTTGGGCATAAAATTGAAGCAGGGCATGTATGGGGGCAACATCATGGATAAGGGCTTTTCTAATCATGGGTAAAATCCCTTTTTACAGGGCTCCTTAGGAGGGTAGCTGTGTTTAAAATTTGCTACGCTCTGATACGATTACTTTAAACCTGGATTCCCGGCATAAAATTTGCTTAGCCAACCCTTGCGCTCTGATACATAAAAATCTGCTGAGGCTTGGCCTCTGCAAACCCTGACCCAAGATCATATTTGATGACTTATTGGCCAGCAATCTTAGCTAATCCATTTTTTTACTGAACTATACTTGATTACCCATGGTCAAATCACGCCAGATAGGCACAGTTCACCATTAGCGCTCTGCGCATAACTTCTCCATCCCGATTTTTTACCCAATAATGTGCTTATCCTGGAGAACAACGTAACCGGTACAATACGTTCTCAGCCAATTGGGCAAACGGGTTGATCTTACCAAATGAAATGCTCCACCGCCGACCACTATATATTAAACGGCCAGCCATATACATTAAATCCTGCATAACTGTTCTTAACCTCCTTCGTGAGACTTTTTTTCTACGGTTGATCGGAAGATTGTTCTCATCCTGCTCCTCAAGGCTAATTTGGCCTATGATTCTAAGAATGTTATACGCCAAAAGAGCAAGATGGAGAATCAGGCTGTTGCTGCTAAAACGGCAACTGGGGAAGCGTTCTAACCCAAGATCACTTTTGATTTCTGAATGAAATTGTTCACTGGTTCCATGATCATGGTATAAATTGATGACCTCTTGGGGGCTCAGCCCGGCGATGGTAACCCAATAGGTCTCGACTTCAATTGTGGGAAAAAGCAGGGGCTCCCCTTTTTCTTCATATCGTTCAGTCACTTTGAAGACAATCGGACGTGGCAATGCCCGCCCTTTTGGGTCAACAGTTGTTTGCCCGACCCACACACTTTTGTGTCCACAGCGAATCAATCTAACGCTTTCAGTATTCTGGGCCAGGATAAGCCAACCATCCAAAGATTCTTTACGTAAATTGCGCTTAACCAAGACATCAACACCTTCGCATGTTTTTATTACTTCAAAATTATCCTGACTGTCATTTCCTGAATCAAGACGGATAAGAAGAGGTTCCTGGGTAATCTGCCTGGTTAATTTTAATATTTCTTGAATGAATTCCGGGGTGTTTTTTTGACAATGCTGGCTGCCTTCTCTAAGCTCTACATTGATTAAGTATCCTTCAGTTCCTAAATATCCGAACATTGGTGCATAGCCATCACAGCCTTTGTATGTCCTGGAAACTCCCTCTTTTTCGTTTTTGAATTGTCAAAAGGGCTAACGTCCAGATCTAAGGGAATATAATTGCCGACACTCGTCTGAACCGGTGAAATGGCGGGTGCTTTGCCTCGAATCATTTCAACTGAAGCCTCCTTGATAAGTTCATTGGCAGATTCCCCGATCAGGTCAATGCGTTCACGCAATGTTGATTGAGAAGGACAATTGCTGATTCCCAGAGATTGTGTAAAGAAAAATGGATCCTGCCTGAAAATTTCAATAGCGATATAGTCTGGCTTACCAACACAAATAAGTCCCAACATGGACGAAAGGATCTCTCCATGAGAAATATTAGGATCAACACAATGTACATCCGGTAAATTTTTGAACCGCTGGGCAAAATTAATCGACTTAAGCAATGCACCTACAGGGAGCAATCCGCTTTGACTGACAAGGTTTTCATTTCCATGTTTTACATTGATAGTGGTCGGCATCGGTCTTCACCTCCGAAGTGAATGTTTTTTTAATGCCATTGTATTAATTTTATATTAAAATTTCAATATGTTATAATTAAAAAAGCAATCTTTATGCCGCTAACTCAGGTTAAACATAAAATATAGCATGTTTCCTATATAGGGTATATCACAATCTTCTATTCCGCTTCACAGGGATCGAAGGGCAGCAGTTTACATACGGCTTCTTTGAAATTATTGTCACTAAAGGGTTTGTGAAGGATTCTATTGATGCCGATTTTTTTCAAAAGGGATGCGTTGACATTTACATCTTCTTTTTTTTCTTTTACAAAATCACTTTGAGTGGTGATCATCAGAATGGGCAGATCCGTCCGGGTGAATTTGCGCCTTATTTCCGTAGTCAGTTCCAGGCCACTGATGTTGGGCATATTTAAATCCGTAATGACGAGGTCTGTTTTTCCGGACAGTATCCGTTTCACCGCATCTTCCGGGCGGTGATAGATTTCACAACCAAGTCCTAATGCTGACAATTTGTTCTGGTAAAGCCTGAGCATCATTTTTGAATCATCCACCACTACAATTTTCATTGTAGATGGCGGTTCTGCCTGAGTGTTCCCTGTGATTTGGGATGCAATTTCTTTGGCAAACTCAATTTGACCAATGGATGCCATATTTTTCAAGAAGGCCTTGCGGATGGCAGGAGATGCTTTTTCAGTAATATGTTTACCGGCAAGTTCCCTGAAGGATTCTTCACCCATTAGAAAATTGAAAATATTGGTTGCTTCCGTGTCTATAAGTGCACCTATAGTTAATATGGCTTCAGTGGATTTGTCCCTGATAATATTTTTCAGTCCGGCCACCAATGGTTTGGACAGGTTTTTGTCAATGGCCCGGGCCGCACTCATGCGAACGGATTCTTCGGGATCCTGGAGACCCTGGACCAGGCAGATGGCTGTCCGGGGAGATGGAATACGTTCCATGGCTTCGTACGCAGCCTGGCGGATGTTGGCATCCTGGGGTTGGGTATTGATAATGTCCATGATAGCGGGGATGGCAGCCTGATCCTCAATGTAGCCAAGGGTGGTGATCAGGTGCACCATATAGTCGGCTTCTGCATTCTGGAATGCCTTGGTGAGAAGCGGTGTGGCTTTTTTGCCCATATTGATAAGTTCATCAATGGCTGTATCCCTGATAATGGTGACAGGAGACGATAAAAGAAGGGTTATTTTTTCCAGGTCATAAAGTTCCTGCTTATCTGCTAAGGCCTGGACAACGAGTTTGTTTATGGTTTCATCTTCGCATAGAAAGCTTATCAGGGTGTCTGCTGCCTGGGGATTGGGCATGGCACCGATGGCGAAAATGGCAGCTCTGATAATCTCGGTGTCTGAATGCGTGGTAAACGAAGCAAATAGTTGAATATGTTCGGGTTTGCGGAATACCGCAAGTGATTTAATGGCCGGAATAATAATTTCCGGGTCTTTTTCACCCTGCACAATCTGGATCAGTACCGGGATGGTTTCTTCAATGAACAGATCTCCGGCTGCACGGATAAATTGAATCCGGGTCTTTTTTTCGTTGTTGATAATATATTCTATGACCAGATTGGTATTGCCGTATGCTTTGTCCAGAATCAGATCATACAGGCTTTCCTGGATATCTGTGTTGGAAATCTCTATTTTAGTGAGGTATTCAAGCAAAGGAAAAACTACGTTTTTAGGTCCTTTTGCCAGCTCTGCAAGGGCCATTTTCTGTACTTGAACATCAACGTTGGAATCCGATGCAAATTGAAGCAGGGCCTTGGCTTTAATTATATCTTTTTCGTTGAGACAGAAAATCAGTTCATTAATAAAATCTTGTGCATTAATACCACCCATAACGTCACTCTGCTAACCCTTAAACTGGTAAAATACCGAATTTAAATATCTGAAAGAGGCAAAATGGTCTGTGTCATTTACCAGGGATTCTGTGGAACCAATCAAAAGGTACCCGTCCGGTTCCATAACCTTTGAAATATTTGAATATATTCTTCGGCGATCCTCAGTGGTGAAATAGATCATTACATTTCGGCAAAGGATAATATCAAATTTTCCGATACCGATAAACGGTTTCATCAGGTTCATTTTTTTGAACTGAACCATGGCCCGAAGCTCGTCTTTAACTTTATATTTATCCTCCTTGGGTTGAAAGAATCTGTTAAGCCGGACAGGCTCAAGTCCGCGTGCCACTTCAAATTTGTTGTAAACGCCGTAACTGGCCTTGGCAATGGCTGCATCAGAGATATCCGTACCAAGCAGTCGGATATTGTATTTGTCAATCGTTATACCCATTTCAATCATGGTCATGGCAAGACTGTACAGTTCCTGCCCCGTTGAATTTGCCGCACTCCATATTTTTATGGTAGGTTTGCCAATACTCTTTTTTGAACGCTTATCAATCAGATCCGGCAGTATCTTATGCTGGAGAAGTTTAAACGGTGATTTGTCCCTGAAGAAATAGGTTTCATTGGTGGAAATGGCATCAATAATTTCGCCTTCCAGCTCTTTGTTAAAACCGAATTTGGATTTTTTTATCAAATCCGCATATGAATTGCACTGATATTTGGCAAGCAGAGGATTGAGTCTGGTTTCCAGAAGGTATTCTTTCCCAACAGTTATCGCAATCCCGGATATATCCAGAATATATTGGGAAAATAATTTAAACTCCTCCGGAGTTACTTTGATTTTACTCATAAATATCGTGTCGGTATCGGCTGGGTTTCAGGTTAAACGGTTTTTACGATTTCATCTGCAATTTTTTCTAATGGTGCGATGATATCGACTATCCCGGATTCAATAGGCTCTTTGGGCATGCCGTAAACGATGCATGTCTTTTCATCCTGGGCAATAATGAAACTGCCGTTGTTTTTCATCTGAACGAGCCCTTTTGATCCGTCAGCGCCCATACCAGTCATGATGACGCCTGTGGATCTTCCAACATAGTGCTGGGCAATGGAGCGAAACAGGTAATCTGCCGAGGGTTTGCACGAATTTTCAGGTGGATCATCCGTAATTTTTATTTTTCGGGTCAAACCGTCTGCCCCTGCAACAATTTTCATCTGTTTTCCCCCAGGTGCAATAAAGACTTTGCCGGGCTTAATGATATCCCCATCCTTGGCCTCTATGACTTCAAGGGCTGATTTTTTATTCAGGCTGTCAGCAAGGGAGGCCGTAAATACAGGCGGCATATGCTGTACAATGAGAACCGGTACCTTGAGATCCTTGGGCAGCATCGGTATCATTTTTGTCAATGCATTTGGACCGCCGGTAGATATACCGATACCTATAATTTCAGATTTTGACCTGATGCCGGCCGGTCTGGGCTTTGCCGGGCTATGGGAAACCCTATCTGGAAACGCCACCGCAGCTTTCAGTCTGGCCGGTGGATCAATTATTCCGAATTTATGACGTTTGACATGGCGTACAATAGGTTCAAGGTTTTTTTGAATTTTAAGCATATTCTCTGCCATTTTTCCGTCTTCGGGCTTGGGCAGAACGTCAAACGCACCAAGTTCCAGGGCCCGCAGGGTCAAGGCGCCGCCCTGGTGGGTCAGGGTGGAAACCATGATCACCAAGGGCGGGCTATCCATATTCTGAAGTTCCTGAAGGAGTTCAATGCCGTTCATTTCCGGCATCTCGATATCCAAGGTTATCAAATCCGGTTTGAGGGTTTTAATTTTTGAAAGGGCAACTTTCCCGTTGTTGGCTGTACCTACCACCTCAATGCCCGGCATCTGCTTGAGTGCGTCTCCAACAATTTTCCGGTAGACAATTGTGTCATCAACCACAAGCGCTTTGATGGTGTTCATTATTCTTTGAGCACCTCATCAATATCAAGAATGCCGATCAACTGATTTTTTGTTTTTAAAACGCCCTGGAAATATTTACCTTTGACACCTCCGATATTTGAAGGTGCCGCCTCTATATTTTCCTTTTGGGTGATGACCACATCGGAGATGGAATCCACCAGAAGTCCGATATGCTCATCTTCAGAATTGACTATGATGTTGCGGTTGTCTTTGCTTGGGACGACCGGGTCCAGACCTAATTTTTTGCCCAGGTCAATAATGGTTACAATTCTGCCCCGAAGATTTAATATCCCTTTGATGTATTCAGATGACTGGGGTACCTGTGTAATTTCAAAATGTTTATTGATTTCCTGAATATTTAATATGTCGATTCCACAGACGGCCCCGCCAACATAGAACGTGGAGAACTCTATGTCATTGGATGTGGTTTCTTTGGTCTCTTTTTTCATGTAAATCTCCTTAACGGGTATCTTCTTTGTGGGTGTTTTATAAATTCGTGTATTGTCTGATAACAGCCATCAGTTTTTCCCTGTCAAGTTTGATCTCATATTCGTCAATACCCGCGGATCTACCTTTTTCAATATGTGCTTCACTGGCAAGGGAGGTCAAGGCAATAACCCCAAGATGTGAGTAGATAGGATCACTCTTAATTCGCTTGGTCAATTCAAATCCATCCATGTTGGGCATTTCCAGATCCGTTACAACCAGGTCAATATCGTCAACGCGTTCTTTTAACAATTCCCAGGCAATAAGTCCGTCTTCAGCTTCAATGACCTTGAAGCCGTCCTCTTCCATGAACTTTTTAACCTGGCTTCTGAAAAAGGCTGAATCTTCGGCAAAAAGGATAATTTTTTCGCCGTCTTCAGCCATGGTTGCTGCTGCCTTGGCCTCGGCGTCAAACCAATCCGGGTTTAAAGTTTTAACCAATTCGAAAATATCAACCAGTAAGGTGGTATGGTTGTTGATGATCATGGAGCCGCTGATGGCAGGCTGTTTCAGAGTAGAACTGTCTATGTTGAGCACAACTTCCTGGGCATCCACAGGCGGGGTGACCATAAGCCCTAATTCCCGGTCTTTAACCTTGAACACAATAACTTCCTGCTGCTCCCTTTCCGGCAGTTGTTCAACGTTTGTCACCTGGGACAGTTCATACAGGGGCAGGGAACCGCCGCGGTACTGGACAACCTTACGGTTGCCGATCTGTTCAATGTCGGATGTTTTGATGCGTTCAATACGTTCCACAATACTTAACGGTGCAGCAAAATGTTCTTTTTCATTATTTTTAAATGTCAGTAACGCGACCTTATCGGCTCTGGCGGCTTCTTCGTCCTTTGCGGCCTTGGCAGCATTCTGGCTTGCTTCCGCAACGGCAGAAAGTTCGGCCATCTGGGCAAGGTTGGAGATATCAAGGATTAAAGCAACCTTGCCGTCACCCATAATCGTGGCACCGGCATAGGCTGTGCATTTCTTTAAATGACGTCCCACAGGTTTCACGACGATTTCTTCGGAGTCATGAAGCTGATCTACCACAAGGCCGTATTTGAATGCCCCGGCAGATACAACCGCAATATTGATCGCAGATGCGGCATGATACCGGCGGTCGCCTTTCGCTCTTTTTGTTTCGCCTTCTGTTTTGTCCCCAGAATCAGGAGCCTTTCCAGGCATGTGGACCCTTGATCTGCGGTCAGAAAGCCTTATCCTGCGGTCTTCGCGTTCTTCGCCGGTTTCAGGATCAACAAACGTGCGCTCTATGCCGAGCATGTCCGCTAAATTCAGAAGGGGAAGCAGCTCACCTCTGAGCCGGACAACCTCCGCATCCCCAACTTTTTCAATTTTTTCTTTGATCTGGCTTGCCGGAATCCTGAGCAGCTCGTTGAGGTTGACCTGCGGAACGGCATAGCGCTCATTGCCCACAGAGGTGATCTGGCTGGGAATAATGGCCAGGGTCAAAGGCAGCTTGATCTGAATGTCAGTTCCCTGTCCGGGTGTTGAATCCAGCTCTATAATTCCGCCTAACGCCTCAATGTTTGTGACCACCACATCCATACCTACACCACGTCCGGACACATCCGTGACTTCTTTGGCAGTTGAAAATCCCGGCAGGAAAATCAGTTCTGTTTTCTGCTTGTCCGACATTTCCGCCACCCTTGATTCCGATATCAGACCTTTTTCAATGGCAGATGAGGCTATTTTGTCAGGATTCAGGCCTCGGCCATCGTCTGAGATGACGATGTTGACCTGACCGGCATCGTGGAATGCCTTTAAAATAATTTTTCCAGTGCCATTTTTGCCCATCTCTTCCCTTTCCATAGGCGTTTCAATACCATGGTCAACGGAGTTTCTTACAAGGTGGGTTAGCGGGTCATTGATGGATTCCAAGATGGTTTTATCCAGCTCAACATCCTTGCCTTCAATTTCCAGTTCTATGGATTTTCCCAACTGGTGCGACAAATCCCTGACCACGCGGGTAAATTTGTTCAGGATATTGGCAATAGGCTGCATCCGTGTGCGCATGATCGCTTCCTGGAGCTCTGATGTGATCATGTCAATTCGCTGACTGGACAGCTCTGTCGCCTTTACGTTAGACGCGTTGACCCCCTGAAGAAGCTGATTCCTGCTGAGCACAAGTTCTCCTGCAAGGTTCATCAACGTGTCAAGCAGTCCGACATTAACACGCAAAGAGCTCTGGGGTTTTCCGCCTATGGCCAAATCTTTTTCCTGGGATTTGGTCACGGTCGTTTCTTCGACTGCCGGTTTGTCCTGCGGTTTTGCGACTGTGGGTGCAGGGGAGGCGACAGGCGTGGATTGAGCTATCACTGCACTCTGGGGTGTTGCTGTTACGGGTTCGACAGGTTGGGGCAGGGGCGGCGGGATTGCACCGGCACTGTCTGCTGAAGCGCTGATCATATCGTCTGTAATGATATGGATGTAACGATTTGCGACACCAAAGAGTGTCTCGGCCATATCATATTCAATAATAGATGCAAACACTATCTGGAAAGGAATCTTTCCGGGCATGCCTGCATCACTGAGCATGCCGGCACCATCGGTATCAATTCTGGTTTCTATAACTGTGCCGGTTTTAGCCAGATTGCTTAAAACCTCTATAGGTTTTTTGGATTTCTGCTGAAAATCGGTAATCAGGTCATATTCAATTAGGAATAGGTTTTTGCCTTCGATCTTGCTGATTTCAATTGCTTTGAGTGGCACCTGCTGGAATTTTCTACCGTCCTTGAGTGCAATATCTGCAAGCGCATCTGTCTGGTTCTCTTCCTGAGCCTCTTGTTGTTCTGCTTTCTGGTCAGGTGCAGACGCACGGGTTATATTTTCCAGAGCCTGGACATGGACGGAGATATCAACCTCATTGCTGGTTTGAATGTGTTTTAACAGACTTTCAAGTTCGTCAAACCCTTTGAGCAATATGCTGATCTTTTCAGAATCGGGGATCAGCTCTCTGTTTCGGATCATCCCTAGTACATTCTCAAGATGGTGTGCAAGGTTTTTAATGGTTGTCAGCCCCATGAATCCCGCACCGCCTTTGACAGAATGGGCGGCTCTGAAAACATTGTTGACCAGATCAAGATCAATGTTTGCGCCCCCTTCCTCTATCGTCAATAAATCACTTTCAATGTCTGCCAAGTGATCCAGTGATTCTTCAATATACATCTGTAGGGTTTCGTCGTCTTCAAACATATTAAAACTCCTGAAGGAATGTCATAGAAATGATTTAATTAAAATATTTGATATAAAAATAATCTACAGACCGTATAATGTAAAGTCAAATTAAAGCGACCGCCATATTTTATACGAACGTTCCAATAAGTTTAAGTTCTTAAATTACTTTCGTGTTTTGTCGTAGGTTGAACCTGGGTGTTGTTACAAAGACTTTATATTTTACGAACAATATCGTTGTGCCGGGCGTCCAGAGGTATCCCAATCAGCAGACGTGTATTGGGTTTCGCATTATCCACGGGCTTGCCTTTATCATTCGTCAGTGACAATACTTTGGCTTGCCGTGCAGGGCCTTGGGGGCTGAGGATCTCTATTTCGTCACCAGGTATCAGCTTGTTTCTGATATCAATCAAGTATAAATTTTTTCCACGGTTTTCAATGATTTTACCTATAAAACTATGAATCTTTCCTTTATGCGCGTTTCCGGGATTCAAGCTGTTTTTTGATTCGTCATCCGGATGGCCAAAATAGAAACCGGTGCAATAAGCCCGGTGATATATCTGGTATAGTTCTGAATGCCATTCCGGACGGACGGAATAAGACCCCGGTGCTGCGATATATGAGTCAATGGCATTACGATATGTTTTGACCACGGAACTCAGATAATTTATTCCTTTCATCCTTCCCTCGATTTTAAAGGAGGAAATTCCGGCATGGATTAATTCGGGGATATGGTCTATCAGGCACATATCCTTGGAGTTAAAGATGTAGGTGCCGCGGCTGTCCTCCTGAACAGGATAATATTCATTGGGCCGAAGCTCTTCCATGACAGCGTATTTCCAGCGGCAGGGATGACTGCACAGTCCTCTGTTGCTGTCGCGGCCGCTTAAGAAACTGCTCAAGAGGCACCTGCCGGAGTAGGACATGCACATGGCGCCGTGGACAAAGGTCTCAGTCTCGATTGTTGTGCGTGATGTAATGATTTTTATCTCTTCAATGGATAATTCCCTCGCCAGATTTATTCGTTTAACGCCTTGTTGTTCCCAGAAAAGGACCGCATTGAAATTTGTGGTATTGGCCTGGGTACTTAAATGTATGTCAATATGCGGAATAATCTGTCTTGCTTTTAGAATAATGCCTGGGTCTGAAATGATTATGGCATGGGGGGCGATTTTGCCTATCCTTTCCAGAAAGGCTTCGATATTGTCCTGCTCATGGTTACGGGAATAAATGTTGCAAGTAAGATATATTTTGACCTGGTGTTTTTCGGCAAATTTTATCGCATCTTCAAGTTCGTTGTCTGTGAAGTTGCCTGAAAAATTTCTCAGGCTGAAATCCTTACCAGCCAGATATACTGCATCTGCCCCGTAATGGACCGCAATTTCGAGTTTTTCAAAGTTGCCGGCTGGTGCAAGTAACTCAGGTTTTTTTAATACATCCGACATTGTATACCAGTTGCTGCAAAATACCCACACAGCCAAGGCTCGTTAAAATAATGGTGCCCCCGGCAGGAATCGAACCTGCGCACAAGGATTAGGAATCCTATGCTCTATCCACTGAGCTACGGGGGCACGAGCTTATTAATTCGAGCTATAAGTATCATAAATTGGCCTTTTAGACAATACTCAAGCTTCCAAATTAATGGGAGATTCGGATATATTCTAAAATTATTATGAAAGCAAGTGATAACATTGATGCGAGTATGATTTTGTCTTAATTTAAGACCTCAATTTCAACATCCTTTAGAATCCATTATTCAACAAGCAGGTTCTGACCGGGATAAATTTTGCTTCTCGTACTCAAATTATTTAATGACAGCAGACGGTCAAGACTCATATTGTGTCGTTTTGCAATACAAAGAGGACTGTCTCCGGATTTAACTTGATATTTTGAGAGGGTTTTACTGTTTTCTGTACCCCCGGTGACAATTCTCAGGCGCTGACCACTGCTTAACCTGCTCCCTGATAATTTGTTAAGTGCTTTAATTTGTGTTGTGGTCGTAGAAAATTTTTGGGCAATCATCCACAGGTTGTCTCCTCTTCGGACGGTATATGTGATCTGTTTTGAGCCTTTGCCCTTCTTGGTCCCTGAGGCTGTCTTCGCTCTTGCCTGGTGCTTTGATCCTGGAATTTTCAATACCTTTCCGGTAGCAATACGGCTTTTTTCTGAAATGTTATTGCAACTGGCAAGGGTACTTACAGAGGTTTTGTGTTTATCGGCAATGCCTGATAAAGTGTCTCCTTTTCGTACGCGGTAGTAAGTATACTTATACTTATACTGAGGTTGAGGCTGAGGCTGAGGAGTCTTCTGGTAAGTCGTTTTAATCTCATCAATCTTGGTCATAAACTGGTCTGCGTGCGCTATAGGTATTTTAATCGTGTAGGTTTCTGGCGGCAGGATTTTATGACGCAATTCCGAGTTGAGAGAAACAAGTGTATCTGTGTCTACATTAATTGCTTTTGCAATATCGCTTAAGCGTATCTGTTTTTTTATATCAAAGGTCTTATATTCAAGAGGCGTTGGGGGTGTGTCTATAACAATATTGTATTTTTCCAGGTTGTTGACAATATGAACAGTGGCCAGAAATCTTGGTACATACCTTGCCGTTTCTCGGGGTAGGCTTTGGTATAGATCCCAGAAATTATCCAGGTAGTTGAGTTTCTGTTGGCGGATTGTCTTTAAAACACGGTATTCCCCGCAATTGTACGCTGCAATGGCAGTGGTCCAGTCCCCGAACAGATTGTGCAATTCCTTGAGATAATCAATAGCGGCCCTGGTGGCTTTTTCAGGATCCATGCGTTCATCTATATAGTGATTACGGGTTAATCCGAATTTATTGCCGGTTGACGGTATGAACTGCCACATGCCAAGTGCTCTTGCTGGGGACAACGCTCTGCTGTTAAAGCCGCTTTCAATCAGGGGAAGCCAGGATATCTCTTCAGGCAGTCCGGCTTTTTTAAGCTCCTGGACAATAAATGGGCGGTAGCGGTAGGAACGGCTAAGTGAACGGATAAAAAAATTACGCTCAGGGCCTGTTAAACATTTTATCTCGGCATTGACATGATCATTCAAAGTGATGGGAATGGCTTCATGATGTCCGGTAACAACAATTTGTCGAGACGCATAAATTTCAAGAATACGTTTAGAGATAAGGTAACGGATGTCCTCTTTTTGCTGATCAAATTCGGAATTGTCAGTGGTTTCAATTTCAAGGATCAGGGCATAGGCTGCATCAAGGCTTGACAATGCTTCTTCAAGGTTATCTTCTTCCCAGTAATTTTGTGCCTCACTGGCAAGTTCGAGGGCCTGGTCTATCTTGCCCTGATCAGAATTCGGGGCTTGGTTCCGGTCTTCTGTTTCATCCTGAAGGGTAGCTTGGTCCTGGTCATCACCCATTTTGAAAGTCTGGTCTGTTATGGGATTATTGGCTGACAAATGGGACTGCTGGCAACCGGTGATAAGAAATAATAAAAAAATTAATGCGGCCAGTTTGTGAGTATTCACTTTGTCTCCTTACCGCTATAAGGTTATTGGTGAGTTTAAATTAAGTTTTTGAATTGCTGTTGTTTTTTTTATTATTGGGTTGAATCTGGGTGTTGATATACCAGATTCCCCATAGCTTTCACAGAAGTTGTATTGGTTTAATGAAGATCGTATGGAATGTCAATGAAAAAAATGTGGAACGATTGTTTTAGAATGTTTCATTAAGTTGTCATAGAAACCGATGAAAATTATATCGTGTTGATGTTTTTAGTCTGATTTTGGGGCGTTGTTATGTCTTTACATGCCTTGAGGCAGATTCAAATTATCTGGTGTTTATCGAAGGCTTAAAAAAAATGCAGTTTTTTTAAAAAAAATGCTTGCCATGGCAAAAATGTTCTGGTACATTTACCCGGTCTTTTTGCTACGGAGATTGTGTAGCTTAAAGTAAGCCGATATAGCTCAGTTGGTAGAGCATCTCACTTGTAATGAGAATGTCCTCCGTTCGATTCGGGGTATCGGCTCCAGAATAGCTTAGGTGGGGTTCCCGAGTGGTCAAAGGGATCAGACTGTAAATCTGACGGCTCAGCCTTCGGAGGTTCAAATCCTCCCCCCACCACCAAAAGAGATGTAGGAGATCTGCGTAGCGTAGTGGATTGCTGGGACTACATAGTCGGTTTGGTTGATTGACTTGATTTAGTCTTATCATAAGCGGGAGTAGCTCAGTTGGTAGAGCTTCAGCCTTCCAAGCTGAATGTCGCGAGTTCGAGCCTCGTCTCCCGCTCCATTCGTAGTTTCCTGTACGCCGGGTCAGATTGTATGGCGCTTAAGCCCATGTAGCTCAGTTGGTAGAGCGCTTCCTTGGTAAGGAAGAGGTTCACCAGTTCGATTCTGGTCATGGGCTCCAAATTATGCTAAAGATTTATTCCGGCATAACGTAAGGTGTCATTTGCCAGCCTAATAGTTAGGCGATGTAAGCAAATCAAAAATAAACGTCAAGTCAAGGGGTTGAAAGTGGACAGAGTACTTATTGCTCTTGCCTGTACTGAGTGCAAGAGAAAAAATTATACAACGACCAAAAACAAACGCAGTACTCCGGACAAGATTGAATTTAAAAAATATTGCAAGTTCTGTAATAAACATCTCGTCCATAAAGAAACAAAAATAAAATAATTTACCATGCAGGTCAGTAGCTCCAATTGGTAGAGCTCCGGACTCCAAATCCGGCTGTTGGGGGTTCGACTCCCTCCTGACCTGCCATTTTTTTTATGGCCTCCTGATCGGTATTTAATGTCGGTCAGTTAGGTGTAAGTAGGTAAATCATCGGTGAAATATGTCGAGATTACAGAAAAAAAAACCTCAAAGTGAAAAACGAAAGCGTGCTGTTGAAATCGACGGCGATACAGGTGTTGCTGTAAGATCGACTGCGCCAGGGAAGCCGATGCAGCCATCATCTGCTGCCAGGCCTGAAAAACCGGTGGGGCAGCCTGGGGTAGATAATCTTTTTGCAAGGACAGTAGAGTTTTTTCGGGAAGTAAAGGTTGAATTAAAAAAAGTTGTCTGGCCGACCCGGAAGCAGACAACTGGAACAACGGTTGTGGTAATTGTGTTCGTATTTATCGTTGCTGTTTTTCTGGGCGTTTTTGATTACAGTCTGTCCAAGCTTGTTCAAGTTGTCCTTACTTAGACTGAGGGAAATTAAGATGTCTTTAAAATGGTATGTCGTCCACGTTTATTCCGGTCATGAGCAAAAGGTGAAGCTTGCCCTGGAAGAGAAAATCCAGGGTTTAAAGCATCCGGAAAAATTCGGGGACATCCTGATTCCTTCCGAAAATGTTGTTGAGTTGGTGGATGGAAAAAAAAGGCAGTCTTCCAGGAAGTTTTATCCTGGATATATTCTCGTGCGTATGCATCTGGATAACGAGACGTGGCATATTGTCAGCTCCACTGCAAAGGTTACCGGTTTTCTTGGTGGGAAAAATAAACCTGCCCCCATAAGCGATAGAGAAGCCCAGACCATTATTGAAAAGATGGAGCAGGGTAAGGAGAAACCCCAGCCCAAATATTATTTTGAGCCGGGAGATGATGTGCGGGTTATTGACGGACCTTTTTCAAGCTTCAACGGTACTATAGAAGAAGTGTCTCCGGATAAGGAGAAGGTCAAAGTGCTAGTCAGCATTTTCGGACGCGCCACTCCAGTCGAATTAAATTTTATACAGGTAACCAAGATTTAGTCGGGTTATAAATAAAGAGTTTCAGGAGTAATAAAATGGCAAAAAAAGTAATGACACAGATTAAGCTTCAGGTTGAAGCCGGCAAGGCAAATCCGTCTCCCCCCATTGGTCCGGCTCTGGGGCAGCACGGTGTCAACATTATGGATTTCTGTAAAGCGTTTAACGCTAAAACCGCTAATGATGCAGGACAGATTATTCCGGTAGTTATCACTGTATATCAGGATATGTCTTTCAGTTTTATAACCAAAACCCCGCCCGCTTCAAGACTGCTTCTGGCCGCAGCCAAGCTTTCCAAGGGGTCTGGAGAGCCGAATCGAGAAAAAGTCGGCAAGGTGACAAAAGATCAGGTTGTTGAGATTGCAGAAACTAAAAAACCGGATTTGAATGCCTCGGATATTGATGCTGCCGTGAGAATTATTGAAGGCACTGCAAAAAGTATGGGAATAGAAGTCGTTTAACTTTCAAGTATAAGAGTGATTAAAATGCCTAAGCGGAGTAAAAAACATAACGAAGCACTGAGCAAAGTGGACAGAATGGTTCAGTATGGACCCAAAGATGCCCTGGAAATTGCTGTATCTTCCAGTTATGCAAAATTTGACGAAACGGTTGATGTCGCCGTAAGGCTGGGGGTTGACCCGCGGCATGCAGACCAGATGGTTCGCGGAACCGTTGTTCTGCCCAATGGACTGGGTAAAGAGGTAAAAGTCCTGGTTTTTGCCAAAGGTGAAAAAGAACAGGAAGCCCTTGATGCAGGCGCAGACTTCATTGCCACAGACGAGATCGTTGAGAAAATTAAGGACGGATGGTTCGGGTTTGATAAAGCAATTGCTACACCGGATATGATGGGTACCGTCGGTAAACTGGGGCGTATCCTTGGTCCAAGAGGCCTTATGCCCAATGCAAAAACCGGTACCGTTACATTTGAACTTGCCAAGGCCATCAATGAAGTAAAAGCCGGTAAAATTGATTTTAGGGTTGAGAAAGCAGGTATAGTTCATGTCCCCGTTGGTAAAGTATCCTTTGGTGCCGAGAAGCTGTTGGAAAATGTAACCGTCTTTCTTGATAAGATTGTCTCTCTCAAGCCTGCGGCAAGCAAAGGAACCTATCTGAAATCCATCTGCGTATCTTCAACAATGGGTCCTGGTATTAAAGTAGATCCTTTGTTGATAAATAGTTGATTAAATAAATAATAAGCGTGTTTGGTGTTTATTAAACGAAACACGCTTAAACCTGTCATAGACAGTAGGTGCATATAATATGCATAATCGGATTTGCCGGCCTGCCGAGATAGAAAATAAATTTTGTTTTGGTTTTGTTGGCACCTTCGATACTAATTTATTTATGGAAGGAGGTGTAAAAAAAATGCTGAATATTTCCCAGAAAAAAGAACTGGTCGAAAAACTTGCAAGGGATCTCGGCGATGCAGAGATTTCTTTCTTGGTAGACTACAAGGGTCTGACTGTGTCCCAAGTGACCGAATTTCGAGCAAAACTACGGGAAGCCGGTGCTCAAATGGCAGTTGTAAAGAATACCTTGATGAGACTGGCGGCGAAAGGGACCGGCTCTGAGGTATTAATTGATCTTTTTAAAGGACCCAATGCGATCATCATTTCCAAAGATGATCCTGTGGCACCTGCCAAGGTCATATCAGAATTTCTGAAAACCAATGAGAAAGTACAACTCAAGGGTGGGGCCCTTGGCGGAAAATTTTTAAGCGCAGAAGATGTGGCGCAGCTTGCCAAGATGCCTTCCAAAGAAGAATTGCTGGCCAAACTGGTATATACACTTAATGCCGTTCCCACGAATTTTGTCAATGTGCTGGCCGGTGTTCCCAGATCTTTTCTCAATGTGCTTAATGCTGTTAAAGATCAAAAAGATGCAGCGTAACTTAAAATAAACCAAAACTTTAAATTTATAAGTACGATTCAGATATTCGTATATTTTCAGGAGATAAAAATGGCTGATATTACAAAAGATGATGTAATTGAATTTATTTCAAATATGAGCGTTCTGGAACTTTCCCAACTCATTAAGGAACTTGAAGACAAGTTTGGTGTATCCGCAGCAGCACCTGTCGCCTTTGCTGCCGGTGCCATGCCTGCCGGCGCTGATGCCGGCGCTGCAGCAGAAGAAGAGAAAACAGAATTTGATGTTATCCTTGAAGTTGCCGGTGACAAAAAAATTAATGTAATCAAGGAAGTTCGTGCCATCACAGGTCTTGGGCTGAAAGAAGCCAAAGCACTTGTTGAAGAAGCTCCCAAAGCTGTAAAAGAAGGTATTGCCAAGGAAGAGGCACAGAAAATCAAAGAACAGCTTGAGGGTGCCGGTGCTCAGGTGTCTGTAAAGTAGTTTAGCATAGCTGATAAGCACAAATAGTTTGTGCATAAACTATACGCGGGGGCAAGGCCATTGGGTCGTGTCTCCGCTTTTACGGTTGGAAAAACTCACATCGGGAGATATCATGACCGGAAGTCTTTTGACGAACAAGCGTGTTAGAAAAGAGTTTGGCGGTAAACGTAAAATTATAGACATCCCTGATCTCATCGGGATGCAAAGAGAATCCTTTGAAGGTTTTCTTCAAAGGGATGTTTCCCCCCAGGACAGAGAGGAAAAGGGGTTGCATTCGGTTTTTAAATCCGTCTTTCCTATCAAGGATTTTACCGATACCTCCTCCCTTGAATATGTCTCTTATTCCTTTGGGGAGACCAAACACTCCATGCAGGAGTGTATCAGTCGCGGGATGACCTATGACATCCCGATCAATATAAGGGTTCGGCTTGTCGTCTACGACTATGACAAAGATACAGGTGTGTCAACTATCCGTGATATAAAGGAGCAGGAAATATATTTTGGCACCATTCCTTTGATGACGCCGAGGGGAACTTTCATCATTAATGGAACTGAACGTGCAGTTGTATCCCAGCTTCACCGGTCTTCCGGTGTTTTCTTTGATCATGACAAAGGAAAAAACTATTCCTCAGGTAAAATTATTTATAATGCGCGTATTATTCCAGTGCGTGGGTCGTGGATTGATATGGAAATTGATGCCAAGGATATTGTCTATATCCGTATTGACCGCCGGCGTAAATTTCCGGTTTCCATTCTTTTCAAGGCCTTTGGATATACAGGGGAAGACATTCTTGACTTTTTTTACACCAAGGAAAAAATTGTCCGTAAAAATGGCTCTTATTTTAGAGAATTCGTACCTGACAATTTGGTCCGTCAACGGGCCGGTTATGATATAAAATCTCCTGAAACCGGAGAGATTGTGGTCAAGGCCGGTCGAATTTTTACTAAACGTGCTTTAAAACAACTTTCCGATGAACATTTGGATTTTATTCCTATTTCTGAAAATGAACTCATTGGCAAAGCGTTCGCAAGTAATTTCTTCCTGGAAAGCAGTGACCAGGCGCCATTGTTTTATGCCGGTGCAGCCATTGCAGAGGACACATTTGAACTGCTTGAAGAAAAAGATATTAATACCTTTGAGATTCTTTATGTAGATCCCCGCAGTTCAGATTCCATGCGCAAAACCCTGTTGTCGGACAAGATTGAATCCAAGGAAGAGGCCTTAATGGATATTTATCGCAGGCTTCGTCCCGGCAATCCTGCTACCATTGAGGTGGCCCAGGATTTTATTGATCATCTGTTTTTCCGCCAGGCATATTATGATTTGTCTAAAGTGGGCCGTCTTAAAATGAATCATCGTCTCGGGGTGAATACGAAAATCGATGTAAAAACCCTGAGAAAAGAGGATGTGTTGCTTACGGCAGCGACGTTGATTGAACTCAAAGACACCCAGGGTCAGGTGGATGATATAGACCACCTTGGAAATCGGCGGGTCAGGGCTGTGGGTGAACTTTTAGAAAACCATTACCGCATCGGTCTTGTCCGCATGGAACGTGCCATCAAGGAAAAGATGAGCATGCAGGAAGTGGACGCCATGATGCCCCACGACCTTATTAATCCCAAACCCGTGTCCGCGGTTGTTCGCGAGTTTTTCGGCACGTCACAATTGTCCCAGTTCATGGACCAGACCAATCCTTTGTCTGAAACCACGCATAAGCGGCGCCTTTCAGCTCTGGGGCCCGGTGGTTTGACCCGTGAGCGTGCAGGCTTTGAGGTGCGTGACGTTCATCCGTCCCACTATGGCCGTATCTGCCCTATTGAGACCCCTGAGGGTCCTAATATTGGTCTGATTGTTTCTCTATGTACATATGCCCGGGTCAATGATTTTGGATTTATTGAAACCCCTTTCAGGATCGTGAATGAAGGAAATGCCAGCAAAAAAATTCAGCATTTAAGCGCATTTGAAGAAAAGGAACACCCGATTGCCCAGGCCAATGCACCTTTGGACGTTCACGGAAGTTTTATCAATTCCACGGTCTCTGCACGGGTGGCCGGGGAATTTGAGATGGTGGCACCCGAAGAAGTAAAGTTTATGGACGTATCGCCAAACCAGTTGGTATCGGTATCCGCATCCCTCATCCCGTTTCTTGAAAATGATGACGCCAACAGGGCACTTATGGGTTCGAACATGCAACGCCAGGCAGTGCCGTTGATTCGCAGTGAAGCGCCTTTAGTGGGTACCGGCATGGAAGCGGTTGTTGCCAGAGATTCCGGGGTTACCATTGTTGCTGAGTGCGACGGGGTGGTGGTTGATGTAGATTCAAAGCGAATTGTTGTCAAAAATGATGACAATGATGATCCCAAATTTAATAAGGTCGTCTCCATTTACAACTGTACCAAATTTGTCCGTTCCAACCAGAACACCTGCTTTAACCACAGACCCATCGTAAAGAAAAACGAACGGGTTAAAAAGGGGCAGGTCATTGCTGATGGTCCGTCTACTGAGTTGGGAGAGCTGGCGCTTGGAAAAAATGTAACCGTGGCTTTCATGCCCTGGGACGGTTACAATTATGAGGATTCTATTCTGGTCTCCGAGCGGTTGGTCAAAGACGGCGTATACACCTCCGTTCATGTTGAGGAATTTGAAGTTCTTGCCAGGGATACCAAGCTTGGCAAGGAAGAGATTACCAGAGACATTCCGAATGTGGGTGAAGATGCTTTGAAAAATTTGGATGAAAGCGGCATTATCCGTCTGGGTGCCGAGGTCAAACCTGGTGATATCCTGGTAGGTAAAATCACGCCTAAGGGTGAAACCCAGCTCTCTCCGGAAGAGAAGCTTTTACGCGCCATTTTTGGTGAAAAAGCAGGAGATGTAAAGGATACGTCACTTTGTGTACCTCCGGGTGTTCATGGAAAAATTATTGATGCCAAAGTCTTCTCACGTCGCGGCCTGCCCAAGGATGACAGAACGCGCCAGATTGAGGATGAAGAGATTGAGCGTTTTGAAAAAGATCGGGATGATGAGATAAGAATTATTTCCGATGTGGGCCGAGAGAAAGTTGAATCCGTACTTGACGGTCATACACTGCTTAACAGTCTGGAACGAAACGGAAAGGTCTTGGTTAAGGCCGGAACCAAAGTGGTTCCGGGTGTTTTTGAAAAAGTACCTGTGTCCGTACTGGTAAATGTCACTGTTGAGGACGCTGTATTAACAGAAAAAATTCAGGTTATTCTTGAACAGGCCCAGGATGAGATAAAAAAGGCACGGGAGCATTTCAACCGTCAGGTTTCCAGATTTGAGAAGGGTGATGACCTCCCGCCTGGGGTTCTAAAACTTATTAAAATCTCTGTTGCCATGTTACGGGTGCTTTCTGTTGGAGATAAGATGGCCGGCCGCCACGGGAACAAGGGTGTTGTTTCAAGAATTCTTCGGGTTGAGGACCTGCCTTATTTTGCAGACGGCCGCCCTGTTGACATGGTGCTTAACCCCCTGGGTGTGCCTTCCCGTATGAATGTGGGCCAAATTCTTGAGATTCATTTGGGCTGGGCTGCCTATGCCCTGGGCCAGCAGATTGACGAGATGCTGGAGGAAAAACGGCTGGACGCATTGCGGGATAAGGCCAAACAGATTTTCTCCCTGACCCGGAAACAAAGGGAGGGACAGGTGGATGATGCCATTGTCCGTGACATTGACGCCATGAATGATGAAGAATTTATAGAATTCGCATCCCTCTATAAAAACGGGGTACATACGGCCACACCTGTATTTGACGGTGCCACAGAGGAAGAGATCAAAGACTTGATCAGCATGTCCGACAGTGATCCCTCGGGCCAGTCCATCCTCTATGACGGGCGTACCGGAAGACCCTTTGATAAACCGGTTACTGTGGGCACCATGTATATGCTCAAACTTCATCATCTGGTTGATGATAAGCTGCATGCGCGGTCCATCGGGCCGTACTCCCTTGTTACCCAGCAACCCCTTGGCGGTAAGGCCCAGTTCGGCGGTCAGCGACTTGGGGAGATGGAGGTCTGGGCCATGGAAGCCTATGGTGCGGCCCATGCGCTTCAGGAATTTCTTACGGTGAAATCCGATGATATGACCGGCCGGACCCGTATGTATGAAAAAATTGTTAAAGGCCAGAATGTCCTGGAACCTGGGATGCCTGAATCTTTCAGGGTTCTGATTAAAGAGCTCAATGCTCTGGGGCTGGATATGAATCTTATAGAAGGCAGCAAATAAGGAGAAGACTTTGGATAATATTTACGATTTCTTCGCAAAACCCAAGGATCCCCAAAGTTACGAGGGCGTTCAGATCAGCCTTGCATCATCCGATCAGATTCGGGAATGGTCCTACGGCGAAATAAAAAAGCCTGAGACGATCAACTATAGAACCTTTAAGCCTGAACGTGACGGTCTTTTTTGTGCTAAGGTATTTGGACCGACCAAGGATTACGAGTGTAATTGCGGTAAATATAAACGCATGAAGCATCGGGGCGTTGTTTGTGAAAAATGCGGGGTTGAGGTTATTCAGTCCAAAGTAAGACGCGAGCGTATGGCGCATATTGAACTTGCCGCGCCCGTATCCCATATCTGGTTTTTGAAAAGTCTGCCTTCCAAGATCGGCAATGTTCTGGATATGACGTTGAAGAATTTGGAAAAGGTTCTTTACTTTGATTCATATATTGTTATCGACCCTAAAGGTTCCGGGTTGAAAAAAATGCAGCTGCTTTCCGATGACCAGTATTATGAGGCCATTGAAGAATTTGGTGAGGAGGGATTTATTGCCGGGATCGGCGCTGAGGCTATCTTAACCCTGCTGAATCAGATTGATCTTCAGGCAGTTCATGATGAACTTACCGAAGAGATCGGCCTGACCAAATCCATGGCCAAACAGCAAAAAATGGCCAAGCGCATGAAGGTCATTGATGCCTTTTTGACATCAGGTATAGAGCCTTCTCGGATGATCCTGACGGCTTGTCCCATTTTGCCTCCGGATCTGCGCCCCCTTGTACCCCTTGAGGGTGGCAGGTTTGCCACCTCGGATCTCAATGATCTGTATCGCCGTGTGCTCAATCGCAACAACCGCCTTAAGCGGCTGGTTGATCTCAATGCACCGGATATTATTGTCCGAAACGAAAAACGGATGCTCCAGGAAGCTGTAGACGTCCTTTTTGACAATGGACGCCATGGCCGGGTGGTCACAGGGACCAACAAGCGTCCGTTGAAATCTTTATCTGATACGCTCAAAGGCAAACAGGGGCGGTTCCGTCAGAATCTCTTAGGTAAACGTGTGGATTATTCCGGGCGTACCGTAATTACCGTGGGGTCTGAACTTCGGCTCCACCAGTGCGGCATTCCCAAGAAAATGGCGTTGGAGCTTTTCAAACCGTTTATTTACAATTACCTTGAGCAGAAAGGCCTGGTCTCCACGGTAAAAAGTGCCAAGAAAATGGTTGAGCGCGAGGAGACCGAAGTATGGGATGCTCTTGAAGCCGTGGTAAAGGAATACCCGGTTATGCTTAACCGAGCGCCCACCTTGCATCGTCTCGGGTTCCAGGCGTTTGAACCGGTATTGATCGAAGGCAAGGCCATTCAGCTTCATCCTCTGGTGTGTCCGGCGTTCAACGCTGATTTTGACGGAGACCAGATGGCCGTACATGTGCCGCTTTCCCTGGAATCTCAGCTGGAAGCCAGGATCATGATGCTCTCTACCAACAATATTTTATCCCCGGCAAACGGTCAGCCGATTATTGTTCCCACCCAGGACATTGTATTGGGAATTTATTATATGACCCGGGCAATGTCCGGTCAGCAGGGAGAGGGGAGCACCTTTTCAAGTACAGACGAGGTCCGTTTTGCCTTTGATGCGGGAGAGGTGAGCATTCATGCCAAAATCAAGGTTCGCATTGACGATGTGATCTATGATACCACTACCGGCCGAATTCTTTTGTGGGAGACCATCCCCGGTGACGTGCTTTTAAACATGAACCGTATCCGGACAGAAAGCCTTGAGGCCGGCGAAGCCGCGCTTGCTGAATTAAAAGCAGGTGAAGATTTTGATGCTGTTTTGAATAAATACGCGGATGAGGAGATTAAAAAGACCCGGGGGGCAACAGGCGTTTTAACGCGTAAGGAATTTAAAAATATTTTTCAGGTTTCCGACGTGGTGGTGGAGCAGCTTTACGGACTTAAACAAGGGCAGTTCACCGATGTGCGGATGGTCGGCGAAAAGTACACCATTTTTAAAGTGGAAGAAAGAACCTCTACCTTGCCGTTCAGTCTGGTGAACAAGCTGATGGATAAAAAATCCATTGTAAAGCTCATTGACTATGCCTACAGAAATATCGGTTTAAAGGAAACCGTTATCCTTTCCGACCGTCTAAAGGACATTGGATACAAACATTCAACACTTGGCGGCCTGTCCATCTGTATTGATGACATGATTATTCCGTCAAACAAATGGGATCTCATTGGTAAAGCAGAAAAAAATATTGAAGATATTAAAAATCAATATTCCGAAGGTTTGATTACCCAGGGTGAGAAATACAACAAGGTGGTTGATATCTGGGCCCAGGCCACAGATGATATTGCGAACGCCATGATGGAAGTGATGAAGAATCCGCCCAAAAAAGAAGGGGCGGACAGCTCAGAGGAACTCAATGCCGTTTATGTTATGGCGGATTCCGGAGCCCGTGGTTCCAAGGATCAGATGCGTCAGTTGGCCGGTATGCGTGGTTTGATGGCCAAACCTTCCGGTGAGATTATTGAAAATCCCATCACCGCATGTTTCCGTGAAGGGTTGTCCGTACTACAGTACTTTATATCCACCCATGGTGCCCGGAAAGGGCTTGCTGATACTGCATTGAAAACAGCAAACTCCGGTTATCTTACCCGCCGTTTGGCTGATGTCGGTCAGGACTGCACGATAGTGGAGCCAGATTGCGGTACCATCAACGGCATTGAAGTTGAAGCTTTGTATGAGGGTGGTGAAATTATTCAGACCCTTGGAGAAAGAATTCTTGGGCGCGTTACTCAGGAGGATATCCGCGATCCTTATTCCGATGAATTTATTGTGGCGGCTGACACAGAACTTAATGAAGCCCATGTGGCTAAAATTGAGGCCGCAGGCGTTCAACGCGTAAAAATCAGATCCGTATTGACATGTAACTCAAAGCACGGTGTCTGTTCAAGATGCTACGGTCGTGACCTTGCCCATGGTGTCACGGTGGAAATTGGTCAGGCCATTGGTATTGTGGCAGCCCAGTCCATTGGCGAGCCCGGTACTCAGTTGACCATGCGCACTTTTCATATCGGCGGTACAGCATCCAGAAAGGTAGAGGTCGC
This sequence comes from Desulfobacter postgatei 2ac9, assembly GCF_000233695.2. Classification (NCBI taxonomy): domain Bacteria; kingdom Pseudomonadati; phylum Thermodesulfobacteriota; class Desulfobacteria; order Desulfobacterales; family Desulfobacteraceae; genus Desulfobacter; species Desulfobacter postgatei. The sequence goes on from NZ_CM001488.1 coordinate 2,651,404, forward strand.
TGAGGTCAAGGCCCGTGTCGGTGGAATTGTAAAGTTTAACGAGGATATTCAGACCGTTACTTCGGCCCAGGGCGATGTTATTGTCATGAACCGTAAAGGTGGCGGCGTGACCATTGTCGGCGAAGAGGGGCGTGAGCGTGCCAAGGATAATGTGATTTATGGTGCCACCCTTCATATCAAGGATGGTCAGCAGATTGAGCCGGGCGACATTATCGCCTCCTGGGATCCCTTTACCACGCCGATTATCACGGAAGTATCCGGTCGGATAAGATTTGCTGATATCATCGTGGGGAATACGGTTCAAGAACAGATTGACCCGGTTACCGGCAAAGCGTCAAGGACGATTATTGAAAGCAAGGATGTTGAGGTTCGGCCCAGGATCACCGTCAAAGATAAAGAGGGTAAAGCGGTCAAGTTGCTCAACTCTAAAACCCCAGCCAGGTATTACCTGCCGGTAAACGCGATTCTAACTGTTGATGAGGATGACAACATCATGGCAGGAGAGGTTATTGCCAAACTGCCGCGGGCCACCACTAAAACCAAAGATATTACCGGTGGTCTTCCCAGGGTCGCTGAGCTTTTTGAGGTCAGAAAGCCAAAGGATCCCGCAGTGCTGACTGAAATTAATGGCTATGTCACCGTTTCAAAGGGGACTAAAGGCCGTCAAAAGGTCACGGTTAAGCCTGGCGATGTTGGAGAGGCCAAAGAGTATGCCATCCCCAAGGGGCAGCATGTGTCAGTGTATGACGGAGATTATGTAAAATCAGGTGATCCGCTGATCGCAGGTTCGGCCAATCCCCAGGATATCATGAACATCAAGGGTGAAGTGGCCCTAGCCAAATACCTGGTTGACGAGGTCCAGGAAGTTTACAGGCTTCAAGGTGTACGAATCAACGATAAGCACATTGAGGTAGTCATTCGCCAGATGATGCGCCGGGTTAAAGTGATCTCCACCGGAGATACTAATTTTATACCCGACGAACAGGTTGATCGTATTCTTTTTGAGGAAACCAATCGCAAAGTGGCCATGGCAGGTGGTGAGCCGGCCAAGGGCGAACCCTTGATTCTTGGTATTACCAAAGCCTCTTTGTCTACAGATAGCTTTTTGTCTGCAGCATCTTTTCAGGAAACCACCAAGGTACTTACTCTTGCAGCCATTGAAGGCAAGTATGACGGGCTTAAGGGGTTGAAGGAAAACGTTATTATGGGTAGACTCATACCGGCTGGTACGGGTTTTCCAGGCTATCGCAATATAGAAGTGGGATATGGTGAAGTTGCTGAAGTATAGAAAAAATAAAATATTATTGACATTTAGAAAAAGTATAAGTAAAATTAAACATTTTGTCGTATATGGCGACTTATTAAGTTTGATGAAGGAGCGTGTGGAGTTATGCCGACCATAAATCAATTGGTACGAAAAGGTAGAAAGAAGTCTGAAAAAAAGGTTAGTACGCCGGCGTTGAAGGGCGGACCTCAAAAGCGCGGGGTTTGCACTAGGGTGTATACTTCTACTCCTAAAAAGCCGAACTCAGCTCTAAGGAAGGTTGCAAGGGTTCGTCTGACAACCGGTATGGAAGTCGCAGCTTATATCCCGGGCATGGGGCATAATCTCCAGGAACACTCTGTTGTTCTGGTCAGGGGCGGAAGGGTAAAAGACCTTCCAGGTGTGCGCTACCATATTGTCAGGGGTGCCCTTGATACGCTGGGTGTGGATGATCGTCGCCAAGGGCGTTCAAAGTATGGTGCCAAACGTCCCAAATAGTCATGATGGCCCAAATAATCATGATTGGGTATAAGCATTCATATTAATAAAATATAAATTTGGTGGACTTTTTAAGATGGCAGAAAAATTAGTGTTTAAGGAAGGTTTCATGCAGGATGCCACGCATGAAGAAAAGATAGCAGCCAAGTTTGTCAATTGTGTTATGAAAGACGGCAAAAAGAATGCTGCCCGAAAAGTTGTGGCTGATGCGTTGATGATTGCTGAGGATAAGATTGGCGAGCCTGCTCTGGCAGTGTTTAAAAAAGCGATTGATAATATCAGGCCTTCTGTTGAAGTGAAATCAAGAAGGATCGGCGGCTCTACCTATCAGGTGCCTACTGATATAAAACCCGGTCGCCAGACAGCTCTGGCTTTCAGGTGGCTTATCAATTTCAGCAGAAGCCGTTCTGAAAAAGGTTTTGCGAATAAGCTTGCTGCTGAGGTGATGGACGCTTATAACGAGCGTGGCGGGGCAATCAAGAAAAGAGAAGATACACATAGAATGGCTGAAGCCAACAAGGCTTTCGCGCATTTTAGGTGGTAGAAATTTAAAAATATCTTTGTAAACATTCCACAGGAGGAATAGAGAAGATGGCTAAGGAGAAATTTGAGCGGAACAAACCGCACGTAAACATCGGGACAATCGGGCATATCGATCATGGGAAAACCACTCTGACTGCGGCGATTACCAAACTTGCAGCCATGAAGGGCCATGGTAAATGCGTTCCCTTTGATGAAATTGACAAGGCCCCGGAAGAAAGAGAGCGTGGTATCACCATCGCCACTGCCCATGTTGAATACGAGACCGAGAACCGCCATTACGCGCACGTAGATTGTCCGGGCCATGCTGACTATATTAAAAATATGATCACCGGCGCTGCTCAGATGGATGGTGCTATTCTTGTTGTGTCCGCCGATGACGGTCCCATGCCCCAGACCCGTGAGCACATTCTGCTTGCCCGTCAGGTCGGTGTGCCTACAGTCGTTGTTTTCCTGAATAAATGCGATATGGTCGATGATGAAGAGCTGATTGAGCTGGTTGAAATGGAACTTCGGGAACTTCTTGATACCTACGAATTCCCGGGAGATGATACACCTATTATCCGCGGTTCTGCGCTTAGGGCTCTGGAATGTGACGATGTGAACGCCGAAGAAGCCAAGCCCATTTTTGAACTTCTTGATACTCTTGACTCCTATGTTCCCGAACCAGAAAGAGATATTGCTAAGCCATTTCTGATGCCCATCGAAGATGTTTTCTCCATTTCCGGTCGTGGTACGGTAGTCACCGGTCGTATTGAGCGTGGTGTGATCAAAACCGGCGAAGAAATTGAGATTGTAGGTATCAGAGACACTTCCAAGACGGTCTGCACGGGTGTTGAAATGTTCAGAAAGCTTCTGGATGAAGGGCAAGCTGGTGACAATGTCGGCTTGTTGCTTCGCGGTACAAAGCGTGATCAGGTTGAACGTGGTCAGGTTGTCTGCAAACCCGGTACCATTACTCCGCATACCAAGTTTAAAGCTGAAATGTATGCTCTGAGCAAAGAAGAGGGTGGTCGTCATACGCCCTTCTTTACCGGTTACAGACCTCAATTCTTCTTCAGGACCACTGACATTACGGGTGTTCTGACCTTGGACGAAGGCGTTGAAATGATTATGCCTGGTGATAATGCGAGCATTAATGTCGAATTGATCAACCCCATCGCGATGGAAAAGGAACTTCGTTTTGCTATTCGTGAGGGTGGCCGTACCGTTGGGGCCGGTGTTGTTGGTGAAATCGTAGAATAGTAGATTAAGAAAGAATAATAATAATGTTGAAGACTAAAATTAGAATTAGGCTCAAAGCTTACGATCATAAGCTGCTTGATCAGTCTTCAGTAGATATTGTTGATACGGCAAGGAAAACCGGTGCCAGAATTGTGGGGCCGGTTCCCTTACCTACCCGTATCAACAAGTTTACTGTGTTGCGTTCACCTCATGTGAATAAAAAATCTCGTGAGCAGTTTGAAATCAGAACGCACAAAAGAATGATGGATATTCTTGAGCCGACACAGCAGACAGTGGACGCGTTAATGAAACTTGACCTGTCCCCCGGCGTGGATGTTGAAATTAAATTATAGTGCATTAACAGGGACATATTTGTTATGATGAGTGGATTGCTTGGAAAAAAAATCGGGATGACCAATGTGTTTGCCTCCGATGGGCAGCTCGTTCCTGTTACAGTTTTGCAGGTTGGACCCTGTGTCGTAACCCAGATTAAAACGGAAGAGACTGACGGGTATACAGCCTTGCAGCTGGGGTTTGATGAAAAGCCGGTTGAGCGTTTAAACAAACCTGTTGCAGGACATTTGAAAAAAGCATCGGATAAGGGCTTTGGGGTCTTAAGAGAATTTAGAGAAGATTCAGTTGAAGAGATAGAAGCCGGTGCTACCATCGGTGTTGACATGTTTTCAATTGGAGATAAAGTAACTGTGACCGGCATTTCAAAGGGCCGTGGCTTTCAGGGAACCATCAAGCGTCATGGATTTTCCAGGGGGCCAGAAACCCACGGTAACCGGAATCATAGAAAACCGGGCTCAATCGGTAACTCTGCATGGCCTGCAAAGGTAATTAAGGGAAAAAAATTGCCTGGCCACAAAGGCGTGGATCAAGTTACGGTTAAAAATTTAACAATTGTAGATATTAAGCGCAACGACAACCTTCTTCTTGTAAAAGGTGCTGTTCCGGGTTTTAAAACCGGTGTTGTCGAGGTGCGCAAAGCTGATGTAAAAAAATAAAACAGTTTTTAACGCCGTGTTTTAGAAGTTAAAAATGCGGCAGAACATCAGTCTAATTAAATAGACAAATAGCGGCTATGGGTATTGCAATTATCTCGCAGTGATGCATAGTCGATCAAAATTGAAGAGGAAGAATAATGGCTGCTGTAGATGTATTAAACAGTGCAGGTGCTAAAGTGTCTGAAGTGGAGCTGCCTGACGAAATTTTCAGCATACCGGTCAAAACAAGTGTTCTTCACGAAGTCGTTCGGTCTCAGCTCGTATCAAAACGGGTAGGGACTGCTGCGTCTAAGACCAGGGGTATGGTTTCAGGTTCTACGAGGAAATTGTTCAGACAGAAGGGAACCGGTAATGCCCGGGCCGGTAGCGTAAAATCTCCTTTGCGTAAAGGTGGTGGAGTTATTTTTGGTCCCAGCCCCAGATCCTATGAAATAAAAGTGCCTAAAAAAGTAAGAAAGCTTGCTCTTAAGATGGCTTTAAGTGCAAAATTTTCAGACAGTCAGCTTTTTGTTGTTGACGCGCTTGAACTCGAAGAAATTAAAACAAAGGCGTTGGCTAATGTGCTTTCCACATTGAAGCTCAATGATCTTCTCATTGTTTCGGACGCTGATGATGCAAAGCTTGCATTGTCCTCCAGAAATATTCCGGATGTCAAGGTGATTAAAACGGAAGGTCTCAATGTTTATGACATTTTAAAGTTTAAAAATCTTTTGCTGGTTGAATCCAGTATTGAGAACATTAAGGGGAGGCTGAGCTAAGATGATTGAATATGACATCCTCCGAGGACCTGTAGTTACCGAGAAATCTACCCTCCAAAGAGAACAGTTCAACCAAGTGACGTTAAAAGTTGCCAAGGATGCCAACCGGGTTGAAATTAAAAATGCTGTTGAGAAAGCGTTCAATGCGCAGGTCAAGCAGGTTAGAACCTTACAGGTTAAAGGTAAAATAAAGCAGCGTGGCAGAATTATCGGCAAAAAAAAGGACTGGAAAAAAGCCGTTGTCACGCTGATGCCCGGACAACGAATTGATTTTTTTGAAGGTGTGTAAAGAGGTATTAATATGTCAACAATAATTAAGAGCAAGCCGACATCTCCGGGAAGACGCGCTCAAGAGTATCTATCTTTTGAGGAAATTACAAAAGAAAGTCCTGAGCGAAGGCTGACTAAAAATATCAATAAACGGTCCGGTCGAAATTCCTATGGGAGAATCACCGCCAAACACAGAGGCGGCGGGGCTAAGAAAAAATATCGTATTATTGATTTTAAAAGGGACAAAGACGGAATTCCAGCCAAGGTTTCTGCAATAGAATATGATCCGAACAGATCTGCCAGAATAGCACTGTTGACCTACGCGGACGGTGAGAAAAGATATATATTGGCTCCCCTTGATATCAAAGTTGGTGATATTCTTGAAACGGGTCCCGATGCTGATATTAAACCAGGAAACTGTCTTCCCCTCGAGAATATCCCCACCGGTACCAGAATTCATAACATTGAGTTAAAGCAGAACAAGGGTGGACAGATTGTCAGAAGTGCCGGCGGGTATGCACGTCTGATGGCCAAAGAAGGTGCTTATGCCCAGATCCTGCTTCCTTCAGGTGAAGTTCGCATGATTCATATTAAATGCAAAGCCACTGTCGGACGTGTCGGGAATGAGAAACACGGCGATGTCAGCATCGGTAAAGCGGGGCGTAGCAGATGGATGGGGAAACGTCCTTCGGTTCGTGGTGTTGCAATGAACCCTGTGGATCATCCCATGGGTGGTGGTGAAGGCCGTTCTTCTGGTGGGCGTCAGCCCTGTTCTCCTTGGGGTTTCCCTGCCAAGGGTAAAAGAACCCGAAATAATGCCAGAACAGATCAGTATATTGTTAAAAGAAGGGCTAAAAGGAAATAGGTAATAAATTATGCCAAGATCATTAAAAAAAGGACCCTATATCGTGCCTGAGCTTCTTAAAAAAGTTCTTGAAGCCCAGAAGTCCAGTAGCAATAAAGTTATAAAAACCTGGTCGCGTCGTTCCACTATTTTACCTGAAATGGTAGGTAACACCTTTGCTGTTCATAACGGAAAAAAATTTATTCCAGTGTTTGTAACGGAAAATATGGTGGGGCATAAACTTGGTGAATTTTCACCCACAAGAACTTATTGGGGTCATGCCGCAGATAAAAAAGCTAAACGCTAATCTGTCGTGATTTAGAGGGATTTTAAGATATGGAAGTTAAAGCGACTACAAGATATACAAGAATCTCACCGTTGAAGCTTCGGCTGCCCATCAGCGAAATCAAGGGCAAAAATGCGGAACAGGCGCTGACTCTCTTGAAGTTCATGCCCTTAAAGGCTGCAGGGATTATGTACAAGACCCTGCAGTCTGCCATTGCCAATGCTGAACATAACAACGAGATGGATGTGGATAAACTGGTAGTGAAAAATGTGATTGTTGATCATGGACCATCCATGAAACGGTTCAGGCCGCGGGCAAGGGGAAGAGCAGCCCGTATTCTAAAAAGAACCAGTCATATAACAGTGGTTGTAGAAGAAACCATATAGACAAGGAGGAAAAGGCTTGGGCCAGAAAGTAAATCCTACCGGATTAAGATTAGGCATCATCAGAACCTGGGATTCCCGGTGGTACGCCGACAAAGAGTATGCAAGCTTTGTTGAAGAAGATTTCAAAGTAAGAAAATTTTTGAAACAGAAATTATACCATGCCGGTATTTCCAAAATTGAGATTGAGCGGTTTTCTAAACAGATCAGGCTCAGAGTCTTTGCAGCCAGGCCCGGTATCATTATCGGCAAAAAAGGCGCAGAGATTGCGCTGCTGAAAAATGAACTTGAAAAAATGCTTAATCCTGAAGTTCTGATCGATATTAAAGAGGTCAGAAGACCTGAAATTGATGCACAGCTGGTGGCAGAAAATATTGCAAGCCAACTTGAAAAACGCATCGCCTTCAGAAGAGCAATGAAAAGAAGCGTTTCCTCTGCCATGAGATTTGGAGCAAAGGGTATTAAAATCATCTGCTCGGGTCGGCTGGGTGGTGCTGAAATGGCCAGAACCGAATGGTACAAGGAAGGCAGAATCCCCTTGCACACGCTTAGAGCAGATGTAGATTACGGATTCATTGAAGCCAAGACCACCTATGGACTCATCGGTATTAAGGTGTTCATATTTAAGGGTGAAGTTTTAAGCCCGGGTGAACAGACTCTGGCAACTAATTAGAGGCAATAAGGAGAAATTAGCAAATGCTGAGTCCCAGAAATGTCAAATTCCGCAAACAATTCCGCGGTAGAACCAAAGGAACGCCCACGCGGGGCAACACATTGAGTTTTGGAGATTTTGGGCTCCAGGCTGTGGAATGCGGGTATGTTAATGCAAGACAGATTGAGGCAGCCAGGGTCGCGATGACCAGAAAAGCAAAAAGACAGGGTAAAAGCTGGATTCGTTTTTTTCCTGATCATCCCATTACCAAGAAACCGGCTGAAGTCAGAATGGGTAAGGGTAAAGGCGCAACAGATGCCTGGGTGGCAAGAGTAAAACCGGGCAAGATTCTCTATGAAATGGAAGGCGTTGACAGAGAATTGGCCAAAGAAGCCTTAAGGCTGGCTGCCAGAAAACTTTCCGTCAAAACCCGTTTTGTGGAAAGGAGAAAATAATGTTAAAGGCCAGTGAAATCAGAGATATGGATGCAGGCCAGATTAAAGATAAGATCTTTGAGCTCAAAAAGGAACTGTTTAACCTTCGTTTCCAGAATAATGTTGGTCAGCTCCCGAATACAGCCAATCTGTCCAGTGTAAGAAAAAACATCGCCAGACTTTACACGATTTCCAAAGAAATGAATATCAAAATTAGCTAATTAACGAGTATCGATATGGAAACTATTAAAAAAAATAAAAAAGAGCTGATTGGTCTGATCGTGTCCGACAAAATGGATAAGTCCGTGGTGGTCGGGGTTGAAAGATTTGTACAGCATAAGATGTATAAAAAATTCATCAAACGCTACAAAAAATATCAAGCCCATGATGAGAAAAATGAATGCAGGATTGGTGACGAAGTCAAAATTATCGAAACCAGGCCGCTAAGTAAACACAAACGGTTTCGGATTACTGAAATTGTTAAAAAAGCGGTATAGTGTCTAAGGAGTTGAATAATGATTCAAAGTGAAAGCAGACTGACAGTCGCTGACAATTCAGGCGCCAAGGAACTATACTGCATTAAAGTACTTGGCGGTTCTAAAAGAAGATACGCCACCATCGGAGATGTTATTATTGTTTCCGTTAAAGAGGCTATTCCCAATTCAAAGGTCAGTAAGGGAGATGTAGTCCGGGCCGTTATTGTCAGAACGACAAAAGAGATCTCCCGGCCCGACGGATCATCCATCCGTTTTGATGATAATTCCGCTGTTGTGATTAACAAAAATAACGAACCGGTGGGAACCCGTATTTTCGGACCCGTGGCCAGGGAACTTCGCGCGAAGCGTTTTATGAAGATCATTTCCCTTGCTCCGGACGTACTTTGATCCAAGGCCAGGGAGACAGAATTAAGTCATGAAAATAAGAATAAAAAAAGACGATAAAGTCAAGGTATTGACCGGCAAGGACAAGGGGAAAATCGGCAAGGTGCTCAAGGTTGTCAAAAAGACGAACCGCATCGTTGTTGAAAATATCAACATGGTCAAAGTTCATCAGAGACCTTCCCAGGCAAATCCCCAGGGGGGAATTGTTGAAAAATCCATGCCCATGGATGTGTCCAATCTTATGCTGATGTGTAATTCCTGTGTAACACCAACCCGCATCGGAATCAAACAGCTTGAAGATGGAAAGCGGGTAAGAGTCTGTAAAAAATGCAATCAGCAAATAGACTCATAACACCTACAGCCGGAGAAAATAAATGACTACACTTAAGGAAAAGTATACCAACGAAGTGGTTGCTGCACTGACTGAAGAGTTTAAATACACCAATCAGTGCCAGGTGCCCAAGTTGGAAAAAGTTGTACTGAATATGGGGCTTGGTGAGGCGGTTAGAAATCCGAAAATTGTTGAAACAGCAGCCCAGGAACTTGGATTGATTGCAGGGCAGAAAGCAGTGATTACCCGCGCAAAAAAACCCATCGCAAATTTTAAATTACGTGCCGATCTTCCCATTGGCTGCAAAGTGACCCTGAGACGGGAAAAAATGTATGACTTTCTTGACAGACTGATCAACATTGCTCTTCCCCGTGTAAGGGATTTTAAAGGGATTTCAGGAAAGGCATTTGATGGCCGCGGCAATTACAGCTTAGGTATCACAGAGCATATCATTTTTCCTGAAATTGATTATGATAAAACCGACGCCATCAAGGGCCTCAATGTAACGGTTGTCACCACAGCCAAAACCGATGAAGAAGGAAAAGCGTTTCTGAAATTGATTGGAATGCCCTTTAAAAACTAAGGACCTAAGGAGGAAGATCGTTTGGCTAAAAAAGCTTTAATCGCAAAGGCACAAAGAGAACCCAAATTTGGTGTACGGGCTTACAACAGGTGCCCCTTATGCGGTAGACCACGTGCATTTATTAGAAAAGCTGGTATCTGCAGAATTTGTTTTAGAACGCTTGCCTCACAGGGTAAACTGCCGGGCGTAACCAAGTCTTCTTGGTAGTGTTATTTCAGATTCTAACGATTATTTAAATATCAGCTTATTTAAGGAGATTTTCAAATGGCAACTAGTGATCCCATTGCAGACATGCTGACCATAATCAGAAATGGTGGTAAAGCCGGTCTGTCCAAGGTGGATATCCCCGGATCAAAAATTAAACTTGAAATGGTGCGGGTGCTGAAGGAACAAGGGTATATTAAAGATTACAAATTTCTAGAAAATGAGACCCAGGGTGTTATCCGGGTGGTCCTGAAATATGTTTCAGAAGGCGAACCCACTATTTTTGGTATACAGCGCGTCAGCAAGCCCTCCTGTAGGGTGTACGCCAAATCAAAAAATATCAAGCCGGTATTAAATGGCTTAGGTATTTCCATCATTTCGACTTCTAAGGGGTTGATGACCGACAAGCAGGCAAAAGAAGCAAAGGTCGGCGGTGAAATTCTTTGTAACGTATGGTAAGACAGGAGCTATAATATGTCCAGAATAGGAAAAAAGCCGGTTCAGCTTCCAGATAAGGTTCAAATTACCCTTGATGGCGATATCATCAATGTCAAAGGGCCTAAAGGCAGCCTTCACCGCAAGCTGCATCCGGCAGTTAATATTGCAATTGATAATCAGGTGTTGAATGTGAGCACCGACACCTCCGATAAAAAGAAAGTGGCGCTGCAGGGGCTTTACAGGTCTCTTATATATAATATGGTGCATGGCGTCACAGAAGGTTATGAGAAAAAACTGGTACTTTCCGGCATTGGTTACCGGGCTGAGACCAAAGGAAAAAGTTTGGTACTGTCTGTGGGGTATTCAAACCCTGTCGATTTTGCCCTTCCTGATGGTGTAACTGCAGCGGTTGATAAAAACGTCGAAGTTACCCTTGCCTGTATAGATAAAGAGCTTTTGGGCCAGGCTGCAGCAAACATCAGAGCTATTAGACCTCCCGAGCCTTATAAAGGCAAAGGCATTATGTATGCTGATGAAAGAATTATCAGAAAAGCAGGTAAGACTGCTGGTAAAGATTAAAAGGTGGGGAATATAGATTATGGCAAATACATCACCAAGACTAGTCGCACGGCTTAAAAGAAAAAAACGGATTAGAAAAAATATATTTGGCAACCAGGAACGTCCTCGACTTAGCGTTTTCAGAACAGCCAGGCATATTTATGCCCAGATTATAGACGACACAAAAGGTATTACGCTGGTAGCAGCGTCAACCCTTGACAAAGAATACAAAGACACGCCTGTGGATGGAAAAAAGCAGGATGTTGCAAAGTCTGTGGGCAACCTTATCGGCAAAAGGGCAATGGATAAAGGAATTAAAAAGGTTGTTTTTGACCGGAATGGATTCCTTTTTCACGGACGCGTAAAAGCACTTTCAGACGGGGCCCGGGAAGCCGGTCTTGAATTCTAATTAAGGAGGAACACCCTTGGCAAGACAACAACAGCAGATGGAAGATACAGGTCTGATAGATAAGGTCGTCAGAATTAACCGTGTTGCGAAGGTCGTTAAAGGTGGGAGGAACTTTACCTTTACTGCCCTGGTTGTGGTAGGTGATGGTGAAGGCAGTGTGGGATACGGGCTTGGAAAGGCCCAGGAAGTTCCTGAAGCCATTAAAAAGGGAATGGAAAAAGCCAAACGGAATATGAAAAAGGTCGCTATCTTGAACGGCACGGTTCCCTTTGAAGTTTTGGGCCACGCCGGATCCGGTCGGGTCCTGCTTAAACCGGCTTCTCCCGGGACTGGCCTGATTGCAGGTGGTGGTATCCGTGCGGTCCTTGAAGCAGCTGGCGTAACTGATATTTTGACCAAATGTATTGGTTCCCACAACACCCAGAATATTGTAAGAGCCACCATGGCCGGCCTCCAGTCCTTGTGTACCAAGGAGGAAGTTGCCAAAAGACGCGGGCTTAAACCTGAAGAAATATAAAGAGGCGGACAATGGCTGATAAAATTAAAATTACGCAGATAAGAAGCACTATCGGCCGTCCTGCAAAGCATGGACGGATTATACGCTCTCTGGGCATTAAACGGATGCACCACACTGTGGAGCACAATAATACCCCTGTGATCATGGGTCAGGTGAAAAAGGTTTCACACCTGGTGAAAGTAGAGGAGGTTTAGGATGCAATTACATGATCTGGCCCCTGCCCCCGGCAGCAGAAAAAATAGAAAAAGAATCGGGCGTGGTCCCGGCTCCGGTATGGGTAAGACCTCTACGAAAGGGCATAAAGGACTTAAGGCACGTTCCGGTGGATCTGTCCGTCCAGGTTTTGAAGGTGGGCAGATGCCTATTTACAGGCGGCTGCCCAAACGCGGGTTTAAAAACTATCTGTTTAAAACCCACAATGCAGTTCTCAATGTCAAAGATCTTGACAGATTTGATGACGGGTCCGAGATCACAGAGGCCGTTCTCAGAGAAGTCGGTCTTGTCAAAGGTGCTGTGGACGGTGTTAAACTTCTTGGAAATGGTGAGGTAACCAAGAAGTTTGTCTTGAAAGACATTTTGGTTTCCCAGAACGCCAAAGAAAAAATTGAAACTGCCGGTGGCAGCATAGAATAAGTGTAAAGGTATAAGGAAGCGTCTCAATGATTCAGAACAGCTACCAGAATATGCTCAAATTGCCGGAGCTCAAACGCAAGATACTGATAACCCTTGCCTTGCTTTTTGTTTACAGGGTTGGTGTGCATGTCCCTACGCCTGGTATTGACGGGGCCGCACTGGAATCTTTTTTCGCATCGGCGTCCGGCACTTTATTCTCCATGTTCAATATGTTCTCTGGTGGAGCGCTGGAGCGGCTTTCTATTTTTGCCCTGGGCATTATGCCATATATTAGTGCTTCCATTATTCTGGAACTGATGACTGTGGTCATTCCCTATCTTGAACAGCTCAAAAAAGAAGGAGATGCCGGGCGTAAAAAGAAAACCCAGTTAACCCGTTATGGTACGGTTGTTCTAAGCGCCATACAAGGTTTTGGTATTGCTGTTGGCCTTGAATCTATGACATCGCCTGCCGGTATTCCCATTGTACCCTATCCAGGGTGGGGATTCAGACTGATGGCCATTATCACCTTGACGGCGGGAACTGCATTTATCATGTGGCTTGGCGAACAGATTACCGAAAGGGGAATCGGCAATGGTATTTCTTTGATCATTTTTGCCGGTATTGTCGCCAATATGCCGTCAGCAGCTATTCAGATGGGCAGGTTATTGAGCACCGGGGAGATGGGGTTGTTTTCAATCATCATACTCATTGTATTGATGGTTGCTGTGATTGGTGCCATTATTTTTATGGAATTGGCCCAGCGCAGAATTCCGGTTCATTATGCAAAACGTGTGGTCGGAAGAAAGATGTATGGTGGACAGACCTCGCATCTTCCGCTTAAAATTAATACATCAGGGGTTATTCCGCCTATTTTTGCATCTTCCATCATCATGTTTCCGACCACACTGGCCCAGTTTATCAATCTGCCAGTTATGCAGACAGTGGCCGGCATGTTCAGTCCGGGAACTATTTGGTATTACCTTTTATATGTTGGTTTTATCGTCTTTTTCTGCTTTTTTTATACTGCAGTTCAGTTCAACCCTGATGATGTGGCCGAAAATATGAAAAAGAACGGCGGGTACATCCCAGGCATTCGACCGGGAAAACGGACATCTGAGTATATTGACAAAGTGCTTACAAGAATTACTGTGGGCGGTGCAGCTTATGTCTCAGTGGTTTGTGTGCTACCTACTGTATTGATGGATAAGTTTAACGTACCTTTTTATTTCGGCGGGACAGCGTTGTTGATTGTTGTCGGTGTTGCCATTGATACCATTTCCCAGATTGAGTCCCATTTGATTACCAGTAATTATGATGGTTTTCTAGGGCGCTCTGGAAGTAAACGAATCAAAAGCCGGTCCTGATATCTCACCATAAAGGAGAAGAATTTAGTTATGGCAAAAGAAGAGCCCATCAAAGTGGATGGTAAAGTCCTTGAAACGCTTCCCAATGCCATGTTCAAGGTTGAGCTGGAAAACAAGCATGTTCTGCTGGCACATATTTCTGGGAAAATGAGAATGCATTTTATAAAGATACTGCCTGGCGACAGGGTGACTGTGGAAATTTCACCCTATGACCTAAGTCGTGGCAGAATCACCTACCGGTATAAATAAATCCGGGGGGCTAATTAAGAATAATTAAGCACACATTGAAATAATGAAATGAGGAGCAGTTAGATGAAAGTCAGAGCATCAGTAAAAAAAATCTGTAGAGACTGCAAAGTCATTAAAAGGCGCGGTGTCATCAGAGTCATTTGTGTCAACAAGCGCCATAAACAGCGTCAGGGATAGGAGGATAGAAAAATTTGGCACGTATAGCTGGAGTTGATTTACCAAGAGATAAGCATGCGTGGATTGCTTTAACCTATATCTATGGTATAGGGCGTAGCAGGTCTATGCATATATTTGAAAAAACGGGCATTGAGCCCACAATCAAGGCCAACGATCTGACCGAAGAACAGGTAAATGAAATCAGGAAGGTCATTGATGCCGAGTTCAAGGTTGAAGGTGAACTGCGTTCTGAAGTATCCATGAATATTAAACGGTTGATGGATCTCGGATGTTATAGGGGATTGCGTCATCGTAAAGGCCTACCTTGCCACGGACAACGGACCAGTACCAACGCCAGAACGAGAAAAGGTCCCAAGCGTGGGGCAGTGAAGAAGAAGAAGTAGGACATAATAAAAAGGGATAACAATTATGGCGAAAAAGTCTAAAAAGGTCGTTGCCAAAAAGCGGGTTAAAAAAAATATATCAACCGGCATAGTGCATATTCAGTCTACCTTTAACAACACCATTGTCACCATTGCAGATGAAAATGGTAACACGATTTCCTGGTCATCCGCCGGGATGCAGGGGTTCAAAGGGTCCAGAAAATCTACGCCGTTTGCGGCTAAACTGGTTGCTGAAGATGCAGGGGCCAAAGCAATGGAACATGGTATGAAAAACGTCGGGGTATATGTTAAGGGCCCTGGCCCCGGAAGAGAATCCGCGCTTCGGGCTCTTCATGCTCTTGGGTTTAACATTTCGATGATCAAGGATGTTACCCCGGTACCCCATAATGGGTGCCGCCCACCTAAAAGAAGACGTGTGTAATTGTTTGAAGGAATAGTCACCGATCTGCGGCGTTGCATAAAAAATTGCCAAATTATAAGATCGGGCCTCACAACCCTTCAGGGTGATCCGGTTTTAAATTTTCATGCGTCGTGCATCTGGGCAAGTCTTTGTCCAAACTAGGAACGAGATACATTTTATTTCGGACATATCAAGTGAATATTTCGAAAAAAAATTTAAACGTGTAAAAACGTGTAAACTTTATCTAAAGTGATAAAGGAGGAAACTTGGCAAGATATAGAGGTTCTGTCTGCAGGCAGTGCAGACGTGAAAACATGAAGCTTTTTTTAAAAGGGGATCGTTGTTTTTCTGATAAATGTAGTTTTGACAGAAGAGGATTCCCCCCTGGTCAACACGGTCAAAAAAGAGCCAAACAATCAGATTACGGTATGCAGCTTCGGGAAAAGCAGAAAGTTAAACGCATTTATGGGCTATCTGAGAAGCAGTTTAGAAACACATTCAAACGGGCAGACCGTCAAAAAGGTATCACCGGTATTAATTTGTTGACATTACTTGAGACTAGGTTAGATAATACCGTATTTAGACTTGGATTCGTAAATTCCAGAAATCAGGGGCGACATTTTGTGCGCCACAATCACTTCACCGTAAACGGAAAAAAGGTTAATATCCCATCCTATCATGTAAAAAAGGGGGATGTTATCGAATTGTGTGAAAAAAGTAGAACGATCCAGGCCATTATTGATTCCCTTGACGCCATTGTAAGGCGTGGTATTCCCCAGTGGCTTGAAATTAACAAAGATAGTTTTAAAGGTGAAATAAAAGGTCTTCCTGGAAGGGAAGATATTTCACTGCCGATCCAAGAACAGTTGATCGTCGAGCTTTATTCAAAATAGGTTTATCATATCCATGATCTACCAAATTATCTATTCAGGAGATTTAAATGTCATCTGAAAATCTTGCATATGTTAACTGGCGAGAGATGATCAAGCCGGAAAAGCTTGATGTTACCACAACTTCCACTTATGGCAAGTTTGTGTGTGAACCCCTTGAGAGGGGATACGGCATCACCATTGGTAACTCGCTTCGGCGAATAATTTTATCATCCATATATGGTGCCGCCATAGTCTCCGTGAAATTCGATGATGCACTTCACGAATACAGCGTTATTTCAGATATTAGAGAGGATGTTTCCGAGATCATTCTAAATCTGAAAGAATTAAAGCTCAAAGTTGACGATCCAGAGGAAAAAATATTAACCCTTAATGTCACTGGCGAGGCGGAGGTTACAGGTGCAGATATCGTCAGTCCGGACGGTCGGGTGAAGATTCTTAACCCGGAACAGCATATTGCTACGGTAAATAAAAATGGAAAACTCAATATTGTCATGGTTGTGAAAACAGGTAAGGGCTATGCCCTGTCCTCTGCGAATAAGGACGACGATGCCCCTATCGGTACCATCCCCATTGATTCTGCATTTTCCCCCATTAAGCGAGTAAAATATGTGGTGGGCACATCACGTATCGGCCAGAAAACCGACTATGACAAACTGACCTTTGAAGTCTGGACAGACGGTAGTGTTACGCCTGAAGATGCCGTTGCCTACGGTGCAAAAATCCTTAAGGAACAGATGAATCCATTTATCAATTTTGATGAAGAACTTGAACCTGATGAATCGGAATATAAAATCGATGACGGTGAAAAGGGATTTAATGAGAATATTTATCGTTCCGTGGATGAGCTCGAGCTCTCCGTTCGCAGTTCAAACTGTCTGAAAAATGCGAGAATTCATACCATTTACCAGCTGGTCCAGAAAACCGACAGCGAAATGCTCAAGACAAAAAATTTCGGCCGAAAATCACTCAATGAAATCAAAGAAGTGCTCAATTCAATGGAGCTGTCTTTGGGGATGGACCTTGAAGGGATCGAACCGCCGGAAGATGTGAATATTCAGGAAGGAGAATAAATACCATGAAGCATAGAAAATCCGTATTAAAGCTGAACAGAACCTCCGCCCATAGAAAGGCGATGTTTAGGAACATGGTAACTTCTCTGTTCAAACACAGCAGCATCAAAACCACTGAGGCCAAAGCCAAAGGACTTCGTAAAATTGCCGATAAAATGATTACCCTAGCCAAACGTGGGGATCTTCATGCCAGGCGTCAGGCGATGGCGGTAATCCGTGAAAAAGATGTTGTGCATGCCCTTTTTGAAGAGGTAGCAGAGAAGTTTAACTCAAGGCAGGGTGGATACACTAGAATTACCAAATTAGGACCAAGAAAAGGGGATGTTGCCCCCATGGTTCAGATTGAGTTGATCACCGATTAATCATATTAATCATATCGCGGGATGGGTATGATTTTAAAACCATGCCCATTCAGGCGATAGATTTCCGCTTGAAAGCTTTGACAGTAAGATTACACCCTGTCAAAGCTTTTTTCGTTGTCAAATAATTTTCTAATTGTGCTGAGTAACAGATGTGTATCCAAAGGCTTTTCAAGGAAAGCCCATAATTTGTTTAACAAGATTATATGCCCGCTGGGTTCCTTTATAAACCTGGGTAAAAAGCCGTAAAAAATGGAAATGAAAAGAGGCAACGCACTGCCAGAGCATTATCCACCGATGGATGTCATATGATTCAACGGCACATCCCGGGCGGTTCTCTTCTCCAAGT
This sequence comes from Desulfobacter postgatei 2ac9, assembly GCF_000233695.2. Lineage (NCBI taxonomy): Bacteria > Pseudomonadati > Thermodesulfobacteriota > Desulfobacteria > Desulfobacterales > Desulfobacteraceae > Desulfobacter > Desulfobacter postgatei. Next base: position 2,669,347 of record NZ_CM001488.1, read on the forward strand.
TATGGTATAACGGTTTGTCTTTCAACGCTGTTACCATGAGTTGTTTCAATGCCTCATCATCGGCACCGTTGCGCAGGGGGGTGAGAATATCGGTTTCATTGTTGCTCAGCAGGCACGGGCGAAGGGTTCCCCGGGAAGTTAAGCGCAACCTGTTGCATTCACTGCAGAAATTGGAGCTGATCGGTGTGATGAAACCTAAGATTCCCGGTGCCCCGGCCAGTCTGTACGTTTTTGCCGGTCCGTCATTTATTCCTTTAGGGACTGGCGCCAAAGGCCCATGGGTGTTAATGATAATATCCTTAATATCCCGGGTCAGGATTTGCCGGTCTGCATCCACATCTGTATCTCCCATGGGCATGTATTCAATGAACCGGACATGAAAGGGGTATTCCCGGGTCAGTCCGGCAATGGTCTGGATTTCATCATCATTGAAGCCTTTTAACGCCACAGTGTTGATTTTTATGGGTGATATGCCTATGTCGAGGGCTGCCATAATATTGTCCCATACCCTTTGGAACTGATCGCGCTGGGTAATCCGGATAAATTTTTCCGGCACCAGGGTATCCAGGCTGAAGTTGAGCCTTTGGATGCCCATATCCATCAACTCTTTTATTTTATCCGGGTTCAGGCAGGAACCGTTGGTGGTAATAGAGATATCTTTTAACTGGGGAATGCGGCATAACCGGCGGATAAAGGAGAAAATACCCTTTCTGACAAAGGGCTCTCCGCCGGTGACCCTGACTTTGGTGATGCCCATATCACAGCCAAGGCGGACAATCCTTAAAATTTCTTCATACCGGGCAATGCTGTCATGCTCAATGCGCTTGAAGGGTGCTGCAGGAATACAATATATGCACCTGAAATTACACCGATCCGTAACGGAAATTCTCAGATAATTTATCTCCCTGGTTCCGGCAATCATCGTATCCTTTAATTGTCTGCAACACCGGGCAGGACGTTTTCATAATGTTCGAGCAGTGCTTCAATAAGACCCTCAATGGTAAAAGAATCCGCTTCAATATCCGGAGCAAGCCCTTTGGCCCGGATGGTATCCGACGTGATGGGGCCGATGCTGGCAAGAATCACCCCTTCAAGCAGGGCAGGGAGGTTTTGCCCGTCAAGCAGAGTCAAGAAATTGGTTACCGTGGAAGATGAGGTAAAGGTTACTGCATCAATATCCCTATCCTTGAGCATATCAATGAGAAGGTCTTTCCCCTCATCTGCCAGCCGGGTCTCATATGCGGTTACCTCATCCACCAGGGCGCCCATGCGTGTCAGTTGTTCGGGCAGGATGGTGCGCGCCTTTTTGGCCCGGGGCAGCAATACCTTTTTGCCGGTCATATCAAGGCCTGAAAACGCATCCACAACAGATTCCGCCTGATATGTTTCGGGGAGAATATCGGAAATAATGCCATAGTCGGCTAGGCGTTCTTTGGTCACAGGGCCGATGCAGGCAAATTTAAGATGCCCCAGGGCACGGACATCCTTTCCCTTTTCAAAAAGGGTGTCAAAGAAGAATTTTACGCCATTCACCGAGGTCAGCACCAGCCAGTCATACCGGTCCAGGTGATCAATGGCTGCTTCCAACGGATTTTTATCTTCAGGTGGTGCGATTTTAATGGTGGGGATCTCGATGCATTGGGCACCAAGGCGGTTAAGCTCGGCTACAAGGCCGGAGGCCTGGGCACGGGCCCGGGTAATCACAATTTTTTTTCCGAACAAAGGTTTTTTGTCGAACCAGGCCAGTTCGTCCCGTAACGAGACCACATGCCCCACAACAATGATGGCGGGGGATTTCAATCTTGCTTTTTCAACCGCATCAACGATGGTGTCAAGGGTGCCGGTTACGGTCTGCTGGCGCGTGGTGGTTCCCCAGCGTACCAGGGCTACAGGGGTGTCAGACGGTTTGCCGTGTTCCATCAGTTTTGTTACGATATTAGATAAATTTTTGACCCCCATCAGAAAGACCAGGGTGGCGTCGGATTTTGCAAATATGTCCCACTGCATCCGGGACTCTTTTTTATCGGGCCGTTCGTGACCGGTTATAAAGGAGACAAAGGAGGTATGGTCCCTGTGAGTCACAGGAATCCCGGCATAGGCCGGGGCCGCCACTGCGGACGTGACACCGGGAATTACCTCGTAGCTAATGCCATAGGACAGCAATTCCTGGGCCTCTTCCCCGCCGCGGCCGAAAACAAAGGGATCCCCGCCCTTGAGGCGGGCCACACTTTTGCCTTCTCTGGCCTTCTCCACCAGAAGCAGGTTGATTTTCTCCTGGGTCAGGGTGTGATCCCCTCCCTTTTTGCCCACGTAGATAATTTCAGCCTCTTTTTTCGCATAATCAAGCAGAACGGGAGATGCCAGGTAATCATAAACCACCACATCCGCAGATTGAATGCACTCTTTTGCCTTTACGGTGATGAGCCCTGGGTCTCCCGGGCCTGCACCAATCAAATAAACCTTGCCCCTGCTCTGTCTCATGGGATATTAAGTGCCTCCAATATGCGTTGTCCGCCTTTCTCAAGAACAAGTTTTGCCAGTTCCCGGCCTTTTTCGGCCACCTGTTCAGGGGTTGATTCAATGGTTTCTTTAATTAAGGATTCGCCGTCTTCCGATGCCACCACCGCGGTAAGCATGACCCGATTGTCCAGGATCTTGCCGAAACAGGCCACTGGGATATGGCAGCTGCCCTCAATCGCTTTGAGAAATGCCCGTTCCCCGGTCACACAGATCCGCGTGGGATCATGGTCCAGGGTCGATAAAATTTCTGCCATGTCCGGATCATTCTCCCGGGTTTCAATGCAAAGCGCGCCCTGGCCAACCGCCGGCACCATGTCGGTTTCTGCAAGGTACTCGGTGATCTCGCTGCCCTGGCCCAACCGTTCAAGCCCGGCAGCCGCCAGAACAATGGCCGCATATTCACCGGATTTGACTTTTTTAAGCCGGGTATCCAGATTGCCCCGGATGGATTTTATTTCAATATCCGGGCGCAGGTGTTTAAGCTGGGAGGCTCTGCGAAGGCTGGATGTGCCGATAACCGCACCTCGGGGATAATCTTTGAAAAATGCTCCCTGGGCAGATATGAGCACATCAAAGGGGTTGGCCCGTTCCGGTATGGCCCCGATCATCAGTCCTTGCGGCAGTTCACCCGGCATATCCTTCATGGAGTGAACAGCCAGGTCAATACTGCCGTCTAAAAGTGCCGCTTCGATCTCTTTGACAAAAAGGCCTTTGCCCCCCACCATGGCAAGGGGACGGTCCGTTATCCGGTCGCCTGTGGTTTTGATAATTTTTATATCAATACGGGTGTCCGGAAAATTTTTTTCAATGCTGTTTTTTACATGGTTGGCCTGCCACAGGGCTAACGTGCTTCCCCGGGTGCCGATACAGATAGTTGATTTCATGTTCATCCGATCGTTGCGCTGGAACTGCAGGAACTGCAATTTGTTGAGGAGCAGCCGGCACAGGCGGAACTGCCCGCTGATTTTGTTGTCTGAATCTGGCCGCCGGGGCCTGTTGATTTGGAGACAAATCCGCATTTTGACATCAGTCGTGCCAGGTCTTCACTGCTGCATGCCGGGCATTTCGGTATATCACTGCCCATTACCAGGGTTTCAAAGTTTTTACCGCAAGCGTTGCAGGTATATTCATAAATCGGCATTCTTCCGCCCCTTTTTATTGGTTTATAATTAGAAATAACGTAACAATATAAGGCTATAGGGCTTGTTTTTCAAGGGCATGATTCAATAATTTGCATTGCTGCCGGATGGTTTATGATAGCCTGGAAGTGTCAGGGCGGGGGAGTACTCTCTTTTTGTCAAAGTGGAAGGCTTCCTTAACTTTGTGCCTGAAATCCTGTTCAGTTAAGAACTGCCAGGCAATCTGGGCAAGAATCCGGGCAATTTTTTTCATCTGTAAAAAGGCAAAGTCCGTTGCTGCAGCCTGGGAAAATTCCCTGGAGTGAATAATAATACCCGGATCATCTTGGGTAATATTAAAATAGGCGTGCATGGCAGGTACTTCATGGGTTACATCTCCGAAATCCGAGGAGGCACGGGACGGTTCCGACCATTTGGGCTGCATGCCCGCATCCCGGGCAAGAGAGAAAAAGGCCTGATTGAGCGGATCATTGGGAATGCCGGGTTTATAAGGGTTGGGGATTGCGGAAAATTTCAGCGTTGTATCGGTCATAAGTGCCGCGCCTTTGGCAATATTTTCAAACCGGACTTGCATCTGATCAAGAAAATTAAGATCAAAATCGCGTAAATAGAACTCGGCCCGGGCAAAATCCGGGATAATGTTGGGAGCCTGTCCCCCGTCCCGGATCACCCCATGGACCCGACTGGTCTCAGTGAGCTGCTGGCGCCAGGCATCTACACCGTTGAACAAAAGCCGAAGGGCGTCCAGGGCGTTGATCCCTTTTTCCGGACAATCCGCTGCATGTGCGGTTTTCCCTGTGTACGAGACCATGAATTGTCTTATACCGGACTCTCCGGCATAAGGTGATGTGGCATCATCCGAGGGGTGAGCCATGAGTACCAGGTCCACATCTTTCAGGGCACCGGCCTTGATCAGATCAATCTTGGCGCCCCGCTGCTCTTCGGCAGGGGTGCCCATTACCGTAACCCTGCCGGGTGAATGATGGTGGGCCAAAAGATTTTTCACCACCACGCCCGCCCCTAATGCCACACCGGCAATCAGGTTATGACCGCACCCGTGACCCATGCCGGGCAGGGCATCGTATTCAGCCATAAAACAGATATGGGGTCCGTTTTGGCCTGCTGTTGCATTAAAGGCCGTGGCAAGGCCTTTATAGCCCGTTTCCACAGAAAACCCCCAGGCTTTCAGCAGATCTGTCTGCCAGGCACATGCCCGGGTCTCTTTTTCTGAAAGTTCCGGTGTTTCATGAATTTTGCGCACCACGGACAGCAAATCCTGTTCGTGAGTTTTCAATATGGATCGGGTCAGTTCTTCTGGAGTACTCATCCAACAGTGTTTTCAATGGGGTGGTAATTCATATTTGACCAATTATTTAGTCATCGTAACCGTCATATCATCTATATTGACTATTATTGGGTTGGTGCTGATACTTGCAGTGTCAAAATTGATAAAATGTTGTTTAATAATGCCGCTAATCAGTGCCGGACATGAATTTTTTGACTATGAAATTTATATCGTTTACCGCCTGTTTATACAAGAATAAATCGATTTTTTTTTGATGGAAACCGGCTGAATTCTGTTTTTGTCTAAAGGGCCTCAATCACGCCGGCAGCGATCAGGGGAATCAGTATTTCGTGATGCCCGACAATGGCATACCCTTTGCCCCGGCCCTGGGTGGGGCGGTTGACCACATTGGTCATGGGTCGGTAATGGCGGATAAAATCCAGATTTACCGTGGTGAAATCATCCACCGTATGGCCCAGGTTCCTGACCAGGGTCAGGGCTTTCAAAAATACTTCAGGAAGAATGACAGCTGACCCCGCATTGATGAATACACCGTTTTCAAGGTCTGCTATGGTTGATGCCAGGGTCTTAAAATCATGAAGGGTTGCCGCACCGCAGGCCGCACCGTCAAAGCCCGGGTGCATGTGAATAATGTCCGTACCAATGGCCACATGGACAGTTACGGGCAAATCCAGGCGTGTGCCGGCAGCGGTCAGGCTTGACTCCTTAAAGGGCAGATTCAGATCCTCGATAAGCCGACCCACGGCCCGTCCCAGTCCTGTTTTTTGTTCATGGGCCATGGCAATGGCCTGGTTGAGCAATTCCGAGGTCTCTTTGGCCATGCCGAAGCTGCCCGAGGCCAGACTTTCGGCCACATCTTCACTGGTGCGGCCGGTGAATGCCACCTCAAAATCATGGATGATACATGATCCGTTCATGGCCAGATGGGTGATTACGCCTTTTTCCATGAGATCAATCAGGATGGGTGCCATGCCGGTTTTGACCACATGGCCGCCCATGCCAAAGCAGACCTGGCGATTTTTTTGAGCGGCTCCTGCAATGGCATCAATCACATTCCGGATATCTTTGCCCGCAAGAATGGCGGGCAGCCGGTCAAAAAAAGTCCCAAGGCCTGCGCCCTTTGTCCAGGGGGCTGCAAAATCATCCCGGGATACCAGGCTTTTCCTGTTTTTAATGGAATAGGTGGAAAGTTTTGAGTAATCCAGCTTTGCGTGATCCGGTTTTGAGCAATACAGGGGGGGCTGCCCAGCTCCTTTCTTATTGGTCATGTTTTTATTGGTCATGGAACAGCATCCTTTCGACAAGGTCGCAAAGAATATGACTCAGGGTGATATGGACCTCCTGGATACGCGCTGTTACTGGACTGTCCACACAAAAGGCAATATCGCTGATTTCCTTGAGCTTTCCGCCGGCCCCGGAAAATCCCACCAGGATCAGTCCCTGATCCTTTGCCACGGCTGCCGCCCGGATCACATTGGCAGAGTTGCCCGAGGTTGAAATCCCAATGGCTATGTCCTTTTTGTCTCCCAGGGCCTGGACCTGTTTTGAAAAAATTTCGTCAAAGGAGTAGTCGTTGCCGATACTGGTGATAATTGAGGTGTCGCAGGTCAGGGCAATGGCGGGTAATGGTTTACGTTCCATCTGAAACCGGTTGACAAATTCTGCAGCAATGTGCTGGCAGTCTGCCGCAGAGCCACCATTGCCGAAAAGCAGCAGTTTCCCCCCGGCTTCAAGGGTCTGTGCCATTTGCCGGGCACAGGTTTCAATGAGATCCTCATGCGTTGCAAAGAATTTTTGCTTGGTTTCAATAGCATCCTGAACAGTTTTTCGGATCAGCGATTTCATTTGTTTCCTCTTGTTTTAGGTTCCTTTTACGCAGCGGTATCAGGCTGATTTGATGGAACGGTCTTGATTTTTTTCTGCAATCCGGCTGTAGAGATTTTGAATTTCTTCAAGATATTGTCTGTATTGTTTATTCCCAGGGTCCAGAGCCAGACTTTTTTTTGCAAAGCTGAGGGCTATGGGCAGATTTCTTTTCTGTAACGCCATGGCCCTGGCATATCCGGACAACGCTTCGGGATCATTGGGATTGAGTTTGACGGCCTGGTTGAATTGGGCTGCGGCACCGGCGGCATCTTGCCTTTCCAGAAGTATCTTGCCTTTGATTGTAAACGCTGTGCCTGACTCGGGTTTGAGCCGGATAGCGGCATCCAGGTGTTTAATGGCGGGGTCGAATTTTTTTTCCTTGAATAAAAGATGGCCCAACAGCAACTCAATTTCAAATAGATCCGGGTCAATCCCATGGGCTTTTTTAAGGTATGCCAGGGCCGAATCGTTTTTACCGTTGATCCGGTGGATCAGGCCGATATTGTGGATGACCATCACCTCTTCGGGATTGATCTTTCTGGCTTTTTCAAAAAATTCCATGGCCTTGTCCAGGCAGGCGTCCACCCCAAAGGCAACGCCCAGGCTGTTGAGCAGGTTGAAATCAGTTGGAGAAATGGAAAGCCCTTTTTCGTATTCAGTAATGGCTGCGTCAATGTTATTGAGCTGGAACAGCCGGTCTCCACTGATATTCAGGGACAGACCGTCAAATTCAACAGCATGGCCCGGGCCAAAAAAAGCTGCATGGTCCAGGGCTTTGAGCGCGCATCCTGCCATCTCTTCAACCGGAAAATCATGAAAGGGGAAGGCAATTGTTCCCATGATCAGTTTGGCATTCACGGCCTGGGAAATTTTTTCATTGAGCAGGTCAAGCAGTTTTTTCCCTTGGGTAGGTGCTTGATAATCCCAGAACGCAAAGATGGCAGTGAACGGGTCCAGGCATTCCCAGATGCCTCTGTCTTCATCCAGCACCGAATGAAAGCAGGCGTCAAATATATCATTGGCAGTGTCAATCGTCTTTTCCGGCGCTGCCGGATCAATCTGTATGGCCGCCGTGATAAATGTTTTTTGGGATGCGCAGGTATCGGCTATACGCCGGGAAAAAATTGCGAATTCCTTTGATGGCTGCATAATCAGGTCTGAATAGTAAATTTCCGGGGGGGTAAGCTCAGGGGCATCCCCGGTTGTTTTTAAAAATTGAAGTTCTTTTGCAATGAATTTTAGCATCATAAATAATTAATCTATCAGTTTTTTTAAAATGTTGGCAAGAATCTTGTCCTGTCCGGGTTGAAGTGTTCTGGGGTCAATGATGAACCGATCGTTCTCAATACGCCCCATGACGGGCGGATCAAAGGCCCGCAGTTTTTTGTCCAAAGCTGTTACGGAGATGGTTTTGGGGCGGATGGTCAGGCATCGGGTGGGCAGGGTCAGTCCGGGATAGGACCCTCCGCCCGGCCTGGAGGTCATATCTGCCAGGGCAAGTTCTGCCTGCTTCCCCACCGCGTCTGTAACCAGCGAGAACAGAGCCTCTGCATCCCGGCAAATTTGTTCGTAGGACAAGGTCAGCATTCTTAGGGTGGGAATTTCTTCAACCGCCACCAGGGTGTCCCGGTAAAGCTTGAGAGTTGCTTCCAAACCGGCCAGAGTCATTTTGTCAATACGCAGGGCCCGGGTCAGGGGGTTGGCCTTGATCTGGTCCATGCATTGTTTTGCGCCGACAAGAATACCGGCCTGGGGACCGCCTAAAAGCTTGTCTCCGCTGAAGGTGACCACGTCAGCACCCGAGGCGACCTGTTCAAAAACCGGGGGTTCGGAAGGCAGCCCGAATGCGCTCAAATCAATCAGCGTACCTGAGCCCAAGTCTTCCATTACCGGAATTCCATGAGCCTTTCCAATGTCCACCAGTTCCTTGAGAGAAACCGCTGTGGTGAACCCTTCAATTTTATAATTGGAGGTATGGACCTTGAGTAAAAGTCCTGTATCTTCGGTAATGGCATTGGTGTAATCATGGGGGTGGGTACGGTTGGTGGTCCCCACTTCCTTTAAAATACACCCGCTTTTTATCATTACGTCCGGCACTCTGAAGGAGCCGCCGATCTCCACAAGCTCTCCTCTGGAAACAATAACCTGGCGTCCTTGGGCAAGGGTATTTAAGGCCAGCAGTACGGCACCGGCATTATTATTTACGGCCATGGCTGCTTGGGCCCCGGTCAATTCGCAGATCAGCTCTTCAATTGCCGCGTAACGGATGCCACGTTTGCCTGTTACAAGATTGAGCTCAAGATTGGAATAAGCGGATGCGACCGCCATGATATTATCTAAGGCATCCCGGCAGAGCAATGCCCTGCCCAGATTGGTGTGCAGGACCACGCCTGTGGCGTTGATCAAAGGGGTTAGCCGGTTTTTCATTTTCTGGGCAGCGAGCAGGGCTGCCTGCTTTATTATAACTTCATCATTGATTGTGACAGGGCTGCCTTCACGTATTTTTGTGCGGGTATTGTCAATGGCTCTTCGTACAGATTCAAGCACGAGGCTGCGCGGTATCCGTGCAAATCGGTCATCTGTTTGGGCAAGGGCAAGAATATGATCTACACCGGGCAGGGATTTTAATTGTAAATGCTTATCAGGTATTGCTTGTTTCATCCGTCAGATCCTGTGTCAGTATATCCAAGGGCAGATCGTCGATGCACCGGACCAGGGATGCACCGTCCAGATCCAATTTTTTTATGATAGCTTCCAGGTGCAGGGCATCTGGTTTATCAATATCAAAGAATGTGAAAAATTTTTCCATAATTTGGTCCGCCAGGTAAATAATTTCCACCAGTCGTGAGTGGCCGCCTGTCTCTTCAGGGGTATGGTGACAGCGGATGGCTTCGGTCAGTGCGTCTGAAAAGCCCCATTTCTCCGCCAGGATCACGCCTGCCCGACAGTGGTTGAAGTTCAGAATTTTTTCTTCTGCGTGGATGATATTTTGCTTTTCACTCCCCAGGATACGAAAAAAAAACGGTAAATGCGCTGATATATGCTGGTCCAGAACAACTTTGCCGATATCGTGCAGCAGTCCTGCCATATACGCCTGCGAGGGATCAGCTAAACCGCTCTGCCTTGCCAGCCGTTCTGCAAGGCAAGCCACACCCACGGCATGGAAAAAAAGCCCTCCCTTGCATAGGGAATAGCCTGATGGACCGACCTGTCCAAAATAGCTCTCAATGGCTGTTGTTATTACACTTTTAACCAGCCTTTCCTCGCCAAGCATCATCAGCGCGTCCTTGAGCGTGTCAATTTTTATGATGCCCGCAAAAAGGACGGAGTTGCACATTTGTAATGTCCGTGCGGACAGTACCTGGTCCTGGGATAGCTCCCGGGTAATATCATCAATGCTGTGGCCATCCTGATTGGACATCCTTAAAATTTTTAATGCGGTCTGCGGGATAGGTTGGAGCTTGTCAATGGTCTCCATGATGGCTTCAGGACCCGAAACCGGTGCAATAGTGCCCGGTTCAATCCCCGTTTGCCAGACCGGCGCAATTTTTGTTTTGCCGGTCATCATGTCCAGTTCAAGGGTACAGGCAAAAAAACCGCCGGTCTCGGACCTTAGAATTTCAATGCCTTGTTCCTTTAATATACGGCGGGCAATATCTGCAGAGCGGCCCCCGATGTCCAGGCCCAGGTCTATGCGGGAAACAGGCCCGACCAGAGCTCCGCCTGCAATGGTGGCCTTCAGTGCCTTTGTGGTGCATCCCATGCGTGTAAGTTCGTTGATCAGCATGGGAATGCCCGTGGAGGCATATTTTCCCGGGGTGTCCGCTTCGAAGCCCGCATTTCCCAGCGGGGAGGGTAGAAGGAGATGGATCAGCCCTCCGGCTTTCCGCTCTTGATCATAGAGCGCCACGCCCAGGCAGGTGCCAAGGCAGGCCTGAAATATTTGAGGAGATTTTCTCCCCACCCTCAAGCGGCCTGCGGGAATGTGATGGTTTTGTATATGGTTCATTAGATAAAAATACAGATACTGATTGGCGTTAAAATCGTCTTAATTATCATTAATTGTCGGAAGGATTCAATCCTAATCTAACTTTGAATCAGGGCTTTAATATCATCTTCAACCAGCATGGTCAGGGTGTATCTGTTTTTTTTCAAGGAAGAATCACCTCTTTGCCATTGTGGGTGCCGGTGCGGTTTCGGCCATTTTTTTTGGCGGCATAAAGGGCCTTGTCTGCCCGTGCAATAAGGGCGTTTAAGTCTTCGCCGGGAATGAGCTGGGCCACGCCTAAAGAGATGGTGATCGTCCCGATATCCTTGCCTGAGCTTTTGGACTGCCATCTCACTTTTTCAAGGCTGGTACGGATTTGTTCGGCCAGGGCAAAACCGCCGTCCATTTTGGTTTCGGGCAAGGCCATGATAAATTCTTCGCCGCCGAACCTGCAGGCAATATCTCTGCCTTTGATGTGTCTCTGTATAAGTTTGGATATCAGTTTGAGTACATTATCCCCGGTAAGATGGCCATAGTTATCATTTATTCGTTTAAACCGGTCGATGTCTGCAATGATCAGGCTTAAGGGTGCGGTCTGCTCCTGGGCATCCTTCATGTGTTTCTCAATGGCATCGTCAAAACCACGGCGGTTAAGAAGTCCTGTGAGCAGATCAGTTTTTACCGCTTTTCTCAGGTTTTCAAGTTCCAGCTTTAGCGCATGAAGTTCAGTGACGGTGCTGTGAATATCGTTTTTAAGCTCTGTATTACCGTCAATGATCCGATGGGTTTCCAAAACTATGTCTCGGCAAATGTTTTTGATATCCGGTTGGTTTGAGGCACTGTCCAGCTTCTCGATATGTGCTTTGAGCCGGTCTCCCTGCCGCTCCATAAGGTTTCCGCCCTCGGTGAGGCGTGAGGTGATTCCCTCAAGAAGGTTTCCCGCTTTTCTGGTTTGTTCTTCGGTGATAAACACTTGCCTGTCGGAAACGTACTCTCTGAACCATTCAAGGACCTTTTGATAGTCTATAAGTTCCTTTTTTTTACGGATTGCCTGAATATTCTTGCTCAGTTTGGGATTCTGGCCCGAAACATACTCATACCAGACCGCATAAACAATTGGCGTATAAGGAAGTTTAAGCTCGGCAATCTCTTTGAGAATGATTCGAAGATATTTTACTGAGGCTTCCAGGGAATCAAGATATAAGTTTTTTAACATTGAGTTCCCTTTCCGTTAAATTTAAATGGGACCGGAATTAATAGTTGTTAATATTACGTTACATCTACATCTTATAAAAATCTTAATAAAATTTGACATTCGGAAAATGACAAGGACAACTGACATGTTACCATAAAAACAGCGAATGAATCAACAAAAATTCTTGTTGCCAGGCAGAACACTGACTATGGGTTACACCTCTTTTGCTCGTATTTTTTTAAAGCAAAAAAATGCCTTTTGTGGTAAGATCCGGGTAATTTTTTTTATTATGTTTCAACCCCTAAGATCGCAAAGGGCGATTATGCAGACAACAGCAAAAGAATACATTATTTTTCCTCTGGATTTTCCCTCCATGGCGGCGGCCCAGTTTCATATTCGGCAGCTTGACGACCGGGTGGGTATGTTTAAAATAGGCCTTGAACTGTTTATCCGCCAGGGTCCGGCTGTGGTGGGGATGGTCAGAAAGATGTCCAGTGCAGGGATTTTCCTGGATTTGAAGCTGCATGATATCTCCGCTACGGTTGGTCGGGCCATGGCCCGGGTGGCGGATCTCGGGGTGGATCTGGTGACAGTCCACGGGGCTTGCTCACAAAAAATGCTTGAGTCTGCCGTTCAAAATGCCGGAAAAACCAAAGTGCTTGCCGTGACCCTGCTTACGGACAATGACGCAGAGACGGTTCGTGCCCAGGGGTTTAAGGATGAATATGTTAATGCGCCGGAAAAGCTGGTGCTGCTGCGGGCCCGTATGGCCATGGAGGCCGGATGTGCCGGTGTGGTGTGCTCAGGGCAGGAAACCGCTATGTTGAAAGCACAACTGGGCAAAGGGTGCCTGGCTGTTACGCCGGGGATTCGGCCCCAATGGTGCCTGACACCCGGGGATGACCAGAGACGGGTTGTCACGCCGGCTAAGGCTGTGCAGGCGGGTTCTGATTATATCGTGATTGGTCGGCCCATCCGGGATGCTGACGACCCGGCCCGGGCCGCTGAAAGGGTGGCCCTGGAAATTGAAGCCGGTCTATCCGGCCCAGCCGCGTAAGGCCGCCGAACAGACCGGCGTTAAAAAATAGCGAAAAAAAGTTTTAAATTATTGTTCCTTGTCCAGACCAAAGGCTGCATGCAGGCTTCTGACGGCCAGTTCCGCATATTTGGCCTGAATAACGCATGAAATACGGATTTCAGAGGTTGAAATCATACGGATGTTGATGTTTTCTTCGGCCAGGGCCTTGAACATTACCGCAGCCACGCCGGAATGGCTTTTCATCCCCAGGCCGATGACTGATATTTTGGCAATATCGGTGGCGGTTCTTATTTCGCCGGCATTGATCTGATTCGCCACTTTTTCGGAAATTTTCATTGCCCGGTTAAAATCATCCTTGGTCACGGTAAAGGTCAGATCCGTTTCGCCGCCGGGGTCTTTTTCGCCGCCGGAGCGCGAGTTCTGAATGATCATGTCCACTGAGATACCGGCCTCGTCAAGGGCTCCGAAAACTTTGGCTGAAATGCCGGGTTGGTCCGGGACGCGTTTGAACGTGATTCTTGCTTCATTCATGTCGCAGGTGATGCCTGACACCACAGGGCTTTCCATATCCGCACTTTCGTTGACAACCATGGTTCCTTCCTCCTCATTGAATGATGACCGGACATGCACGGGCACATTGTATTTTTTTGCAAATTCCACAGACCTGATCTGGAGAACCTTTGCTCCCAGAATGGCCATTTCAAGCATTTCATCATAGGAAATTCTGTTGATTTTCCTGGCTTGCGGGCATATCCTTGGATCGGTTGTGTACACCCCGTCCACGTCAGTGAAGATCTCACAGACATCGGCTTTGAGTGATGCGGCAATGGCAACGGCCGAGGTGTCGGATCCGCCCCGGCCCAGGGTGGTGATATCCCCGTGGTCGTCCGCACCCTGGAATCCTGCCACCACGACAATATTCCCCTCATCCAGTGCCCCACGCAGGTTCTGGCTGTCGATCTCCCGGATTCTGGCTTTGCCTGACATATGGTTGGTCTGGATGCCGGCCTGGAAACCTAAGAAAGATTTGGCTTTAAGCCCTCTTGATTTGAGCATCATGGCCATTAAGGCCGCCGTAGTCTGTTCTCCGGTTGCCAGCAGCACATCCAGTTCCCTTTCATCCGGGTTTTCGGATGCCTGTCTGGCAAGGTTGATCAGATTGTTTGTCACACCAGCCATTGCTGAAAGCACCACCACCATTCGGTCTCCGTTTTCATGGGCCTTTTGTACCCGGTCGGCCACCGTGGAGATCCTTTCGAGATCTGCCACAGATGTGCCGCCAAATTTTTGCACCCGTAAAGCCATTGTGTCTCCCAAAATTTTAGCTTTTATTAATATATTTATTACAGGGATAGATTGCTTAGCAGATTTATTCCGGCTTGTCCAGATGGAGAAAAGGTTATTTTTCTATTAAAGTCGGCATCAAATTCAAAATGGATGTGAAGATCAAATTCAAAGCCGGTTTCAATGAGAAGATCCGGCCACTCCACCACGGTGACGCTGTCTTGTCCCATCTGATCCTCAATGCCGATATAGTCCAGCTCGTCCGGGTCTGAAAGCCGGTAGAGGTCCAGGTGGCACAGGCGCATGTTACCTGCCGGATATTCGTTCATGATGGTAAAGGTGGGACTGGTGATGTAGTACCCGTCGCCCACATCCAGCCCCCTGGCAAGGCCCTGGACAAAACAGGTTTTGCCGCAGCCAAGATTTCCTGTCAGGGCTATGGCGCAACTTAAGTGCTGTTTGCGGATATATAAGCCCAGGCGCCTGGCCGCTTCCTGGGTCTGTTCCGGGCTTTGGGATATAATCTGTTTCATGACAAAAGGGTAGTTAGCGCCTGGGGAATGCCCGCCACCATATCGGATGCCGAAAACCCAAAGGCGTGGTCTTCGGCCAGCAGATCCCCACACAGTCCGTGAAGATAAACGCCTGCAAGGGCAGCTGATTCAGGGGATAAATCCTGGGCCAGGAATGCAGCGATCATGCCGGTAAGCACATCGCCCATGCCGCCGCAGGCCATGCCGGGATTTCCCGTGGGACAGATAAATACGGCCCCGTCCGGGTAGGCCACAAGGGTCTGGGCACCTTTAAGCACGAGGATAACCTTCTGTTTTTCTGCAAAGTTTCTGGCGGTTTCCATTCGGTTCTGCTGAATATCCGCAGTGGTTTTTCCGGTTAGACGGGCCATTTCACCCGGATGGGGGGTCAGGATAACCGGGGCCTTGACTGTGGCGAGAATGTCAGGATTTTTTGCAATGCAGTTCAGGCCGTCGGCGTCAATGACCATGGGTACGGATGCAATGGCCAGAATGCTTTTGATCAGCTCCTGGGTGCCGGAATCCGTGCCCATGCCGGGTCCTAAGGCCAAAGCGGCCTTGTCTGCCAAAAGTGTAATAATGTCATCCAGGGCTGCGGCATCCAGGCCGCCCGAAGAGGTTTGGGCAAGCGCGGTTGTCATGGGTTCGACGACCATAGGTTCCATGACGGGCATAAGCTTTTCTGGAACGCCCAAGGTCACCAGGCCTGCACCGCTCCTCATGGCCGCGTTGGCGCATAATGCCGCAGCTCCGGTTTTACCCGGCGAGCCGGCCAGTACCAGCAGGTGGCCGAAACTGCCCTTGTGGGCATTGAACGCCCTGGCCGGTATCAGGCCTGCAATGTCGTGGGGTTCCGGCAGGAAAATATGGGGAGATTGTGCTTTTGCAATGTGGCCGGGAATACCGATGTCAACGACCTCCAGGTCACCGGTGTGAAAATTGCCCGGGTACAGAATGTGCCCTGCCTTGGCAAAGGCAAAGGTGGCTGTGGCATCTGCCCGGATGGCCACCCCGCAGACTGCGCCTGTATCCGCATTGATTCCCGAGGGGATGTCCACGCTGAACACCGCTTTGTCCGAATCATTGATCAGTTCAATAACATCACGGTAAATGCCCCGGACATCGGCATTGAGTCCTGTGCCGAAAATGGCGTCCACAAACAGGTCATGGTCCAGCAGGATTTCGGTTACCGCTTCCAGGGCGTCTTTGTCGGGAATTTCAATGAATTGTGACAGGGCGTGTTCGGCCAGAAGGTCCAGTATCAGGTCCATATTTGCCCCGGCATCGCCCTGGACCCGGTCCCGGGTGGATAAAAGAAAGAAGCTGACGCTCACCCCCATCTCCATGAGGTAACGTCCGATCACAAACCCGTCGCCGCCGTTGTTGCCCCGGCCCGCCACCACTGCCACCCTGGCGCCTTCAAGGTCGAAGTGCTCGGAGAGCATCTCTATGGCACCCCGGCCTGCGTTTTCCATGAGTACCCGGCCAGGAATGCCAAAGGATTCAATGGTGTTTTTATCCATCTGCTGCATCTGTCTGGTGGTAACAATAATCATGATTTGCCTTCCTTTTTCAGGCCATTACCTCTTTATATCTGAAGCAGGAGACCAGGTGATCGTTCACCATGCCCGTGGCCTGCATGTGGGCATAGATGATGGTGGACCCGGTAAATTTAAACCCGCGCTTACATAAGTCTTTTGAAAATGCGTCGGACTGGCTGGATCTGGCCGGAACTTGCTCCTGGCTGGTATAGCGGTTGATGATGGGCGCTCCGTCCACAAACCGCCAGGCATAGGTGTCAAAGGTGCCGAATTCTTCCTGGATCTTTAAGAACGCCCGGGCATTGGTGACTGCAGACTGGACCTTGAGCTTGTTTCGGATGATGCCTGGGTCTTTAAGCCGTTTCTGAATATCGGCTTCGGTGAACCGGGCTATCTTTTCAGGGTCAAACTCACAGAATGCATTGCAATATCCCTGGCGACGCTTGAGGATCGTCAGCCAGGACAACCCTGCCTGAGCCCCTTCCAGGATGAGAAATTCAAAAATTTTTCGGTCATCGTGAACCGGCACCCCCCATTCCGTGTCATGGTAACGGATATATAAAGGGTCACTGGTCACCCAGCCGCAACGTTTAATATCGTTCATGACAGATCTATACAATAACTTTTGTCAATCCGCCATCATTCTTATTGGTCTGTGGTATTCCGGATTTCCCATGCGCCGTCACCCTGTATGAATAAAATTTTGTCGTGATAGGCTTTCAACGTGGGGCGGTGGCCCACGCTGATGTAGGTGATGTTAAGCCGTGACAAGGTATTGTAC
Organism: Desulfobacter postgatei 2ac9; assembly: GCF_000233695.2. NCBI lineage: Bacteria > Pseudomonadati > Thermodesulfobacteriota > Desulfobacteria > Desulfobacterales > Desulfobacteraceae > Desulfobacter > Desulfobacter postgatei. The sequence goes on from NZ_CM001488.1 coordinate 2,686,539, forward strand.
AAAGCCTTTTCATTGTCCACATCCAGGGCGGAGGTGGCTTCATCCAGTATGGCAAACTCAGGTTTTGAGATCAAAAGTCTTGCAAAGGCCAGCCGCTGCTGTTCGCCCTGGGAAAGCATCTCCTCCCAGTTGTTTTCCGCATCTATAAAAGAGTCGTCCCCGGCGGCACGCTGCATTTTTTGGTACAGGTCCGTGAGGTTGACCCTCTCCATGACCGCTTTGATCTGATTGTCGTTCAGATGGCCCCCGCTGGGGTACTGGAGTTGTTCCCGCAGGCTGCCCAGCACCATATACGGTTTCTGGGGCAGGAACATGACCCTGTCCGCCGGCGGGTGTTCAATGATGCCGGAGCCCGAGGCCCAGAGCCCTGCGATGCCTCGCAGCAGAGAACTTTTACCGACACCGGAATGGCCCATGATCAGGATGCTTTGTCCCGTGTGAAGATCAAGGCTCAGGTTCCGGATCAGGGTTCTTTTGTAATCAGGGGTTTGCAGGGTGAGGTCTTGCAGGTTAATGCTCTCTTTGGCAACACGCTGAATCCGGGTCCGGTTCCCGCCGTTTTCTGCCGTTTTTGATCCGGATGCCGTAAAAAGCCGTTCCTTGAAGGTGGAGACACGATTGATGCCGGCGGCAAAGGCGCTGATGCTGTCAAAATACTGGACAATAATGGAAAAGGCACCCAATACCTGGCCAAAGGCGAATGAGGCCTGGGAGATTTCGCCGAACTCCACCTTGCCTGCAAAATACATGGGTGCCACAATCATGGCAGGCAGGATAATGACCAGGTAATTGTAGCCGGTGGTGAAAAACTCAAGGTTTCGTTGCCAGCCGATGAGAAAATTAAAATTTTTCAACACCGATTTGAACCGCTTGAGGATCTGCGCCTTTTCCCCTTTTTCGCCCTTGTAGAAGGCAATGGATTCGGCATTGTCTCTAATGTGAATCAAACCGTACCTGAAATCGGCTTCCTTGCGCAGCTGGTTGTAGTTGAGCCCCACCAGGCGCTTGCCGATAAATATGGTGATCAGGGTGCCGCAGATCGCATAGGCGAAAAGGATGCCGGACAACAGTCTGGAAATGGACCACAAAATACCGGTAAAGGCCACAAGGTCAATAACGGCGCCCAGAATAATAAGAAGAAAACTTAAACTGGTGACCGTGAACTCTTTTAAATCTTCGGCCAGCCGCTGGTCCGGGTTGTCAATTTCCTTGCTGGTGGTCAGGGCATAATAGGCCCGGTTTTTAAGGTAATTGTCAATGAAACTGGTGGTGATCCACTCCCGCCAGAACAGCCCCAGTTTTTTTCTGATGTATGAGTAAATAACCACAATGGGGGTGCCTATCACAAACACCGAGGCATACACATAGAGAAACCGCCAGAATGTAGGCTGGTCCTTTTGGGCAAGGGCGGTCTGAAAAAAACGGCCCACATAGCTTAAAACCACATTAAGCCCTGACACCGTGAATGAGAGCAAAAGAAGAATCCCAAGGATGCCCCAGGGCAAAAAGAACCCTTTGAGTTTTTTTGAATAAAGGGAAAAGACCAGGGCCGGAATCAGGAATCCGGCGGCCAGAATCCAGATCAGCCGGGAGTGGGTGATGCCCTCAATCCAGTCCATCAGGCCCGGAGCGGTTTGGGTGACAAACTCCGGCGCAAAGGCGTGGGTGGCGGTTGTGGTGATCGCAATGAACAAAAAAAGCACAGACGCTACAAAGGCCATCAAAAGGCACAGCATCACAATAAAACGCGTTTTGCTTTTAAGGCTTTGAGGCAGCCAGAATTCCTGGGCAATGTCCAGGTATTCCTTCCATAGGTTGAGATCCAGTCTCGAAAAACCGGAGATGTCACTGGGCGTCATTCATTTATCCTGTCTAAGGTGTTGCTGTGTGGCGCTTTAGTCATTGGGCTATTATAGATGGCAAATGATAAAAACGGAAGATAAGGATAAATTAATTCGGCCATTACCCCATTGCAATTATGCGACCCATGGTTTTTGTTTTACTGCTCCTGGAAGGTGTGTTAAAATATAACATTCTGATAATAAAGAATATAAAAAATGGTACGGGTTTTGCTAATATTTATTTGGTGTAGCAATCTTTCAACCCTTTACGCTTAAGGAGTATTTATGAAAGTCGCAATCAGTGCATACGGCCGGGACCTGGATGCTGAGATCAATCCCAGGTTTGGCAGGTGTGAGTTTCTTTTGATCGTTGATACGGATACCATGGCTTGTGAAAGCTTTGCCAATGAAAGCATGAATCTGACCGGGGGTGCAGGTATCCAGACGGCCTCCTTTGTTATCTCCAAAGGTGTCCAGGCGGTTTTAACGGGCAGTTGTGGTCCCAATGCCATGGAGGTTTTTAATTCCGCCGGAGTCGCTGTGTATCCGGGGCAGTCAGGTACCGCGTCCCAGGCCGTAATTCGGCTGAAAAATAATGAATTGACAAGTGTGACCCAGGCCACAGCGGAAGAGAAGGCAGGTGTGAACCCGGCAGCTCCCTCCCAAAGACCCACGGCAGATCCAAATTCCGGAACTCCCGGCATGGGATCAGGCCGAGGTATGGGAGGAGGTCGCGGCATGGGTGGCGGTGGTGGTCGAGGTATGGGCGGCGGTGGTGGTAGAGGTATGGGTGGTGGTGGCGGTAGAGGTATGGGCGGCGGTGGCGGTCGAGGTATGGGCGGCGGTGGCGGCGGCATGGGCCGGCGTTAGGTCAATTTTTTATTTAGTGCTTGAACCAAAACCCTGTGTTTGGATGAAAAGTTGCCCAGATGCAAGGCGCAGAAAAATTTGCAACGCCTCAGATGGCCGGCTTTGTGAGCATGCGCTCCTCTAACGAGCCGTTCAAACACCATTAAGTATAACAGGAGGTGTGTATGACAAAAGTGGGACTCATCCGGTGCGAAAAAAATGAAACCAGATGTCCTTTGACCAATTGTTTTAAAACAATGCTTGAAACCACCGAGGGATTTGCCGGTTATGATGCCTGTACCCCGGTTGGTGTCTTTACCTGCCGGTGCCCCGGGAACAATGTGGCGGATATGGCAAAAATACTTAAGTCAAAAGGGGCACAGGTTATCCATTTGTGCACCTGTACATTTGCGTCCAAAACCGAAGAGGGATGGGATAAGACCAAAGGCGGGTTCTGTCCGGACATTGAAAAAATCGCGGCCGATATATCCCGGGCCTCGGGCCTGCCCTGCATCTTGGGGACGGCCCACCTGCCCAAGGATTATTCTCCGATCACCTTTGAGTAAAAAAAGAAACGTATCTATTCATTGAGTATTTTACCAGGAAGAACACGAAGTTCAGGAAGATATTAGCGTACTGAACTTCGTGTTCTTCCTGTTCTTCGTGGTTTTAATCTGAAACCATCTTAATTTCATGACATTGATCATGAAGATGCGAAATTGAATTTTTGACTTTTGGTTTTAAGATGCATATATTAAAGGGCTAATTTGTGCAAAGGAGATTTAATTGCAGATGAATATAAGGGTGGGCACAGGAACCGATGTCCATGAACTGGTGGCCGGGCCCAGGCTGGTTATCGGCGGGGTCGAGATCGACCATCCCATGGGGTTGAAAGGACATTCAGACGCGGATGTGCTGCTCCATGCCGTTTGTGATGCCCTTTTAGGGGCAGCGGGCCTGGGTGACATCGGGGAACACTTTCCGGATACGGATCCCGCATATAAAGGGATGGACTCCACCCGGTTTCTGCATATATGCAAAGGGAAAATTCAGGATAAAGGATTTATGGTCGCCAATCTGGACTGCACCATCTTTGCCCAGGCCCCGAAGATGAGTCCCCATAAAAAGGCCATGGCATCCTGTATTGCCACGGTCCTGGAATTGTCACCGGACTGTGTAAACATCAAGGCCACCACCACCGAGCATTTGGGATTTATCGGCAGAAAACAGGGCATTGCAGCCCAGGCCACTGTGCTGCTGTATAAAAATAAAAGTTAAGAGACGGGATAAAAAGCAATGAGTTTACGGATTTATAATACCCTGAGCGGGAAAAAAGAAGAATTTGTTCCAATTAGAGCCAATAAGGTCGGCATGTATGTGTGCGGTCCCACGGTATATGATACCAGCCATATCGGTCATGCCCGGTCCGTGGTGGTGTTTGACATGGTGTACCGCTGGCTGATGCAGCTCGGGTATGAGGTGACCTATGTGCGCAATTTCACGGATGTGGATGATAAGATTATCAAAAAATCCAATGAGACGGGCGACTCCTGCACGGCTATCACCACAAAATATATTGACGAATTTCACAATGAAATGGACGCGCTCAATGTGCTCCGGCCCACCATCGCGCCTAAAGCGACCGAGCACATTGATCATATTATCCGGTTTGTCCAGCGTCTGATTGATCTGGGCAAGGCCTATCATGTGGAAGGCGGTGATGTCTATTTTTCCATTTCATCTTTCAGTGAATATGGAAAACTGTCCCACCGCAACCCCGATGATATGCAGGCGGGTGCCCGGATCGCCGTGGACGAAAAAAAGAGAAGTCCGCTGGACTTCACTTTGTGGAAACCGGCCAAACCCGGTGAGCCATACTGGGACAGCCCCTGGGGAAAAGGGCGCCCCGGCTGGCACATTGAATGTTCGGCCATGAGTTACGAATACCTTGGCGAAAGCTTTGATATCCATGGCGGGGGCAAGGATTTAATTTTTCCCCACCATGAAAACGAGATTGCCCAGAGCGAGGCGTCTTTTGGTGTGCCCTTTGTCAAATACTGGATACACAACGGATTTGTGGACATTAACAATGAGAAGATGTCCAAGTCCCTGGGTAACTTCACCATGATCAAGGAGGTGCTGGCCGACTACAGCCCGGAAGTGATCCGCATGTTCCTTTTATCCAAGCATTACCGTTCTCCCATCGATTACAGCGAAAACAGCATGCGTGAGGTGTCCGTGGCGCTTGATCGTATTTATGGGTTCCTGGAACGTCTGGACAAGGCAGGCATTACCCCCCCGGATGCTGCCGGAGGGGAACACGGTCCTTTGTGGGCGGATATTGTTGAGGCGTTGAACGATGATTTCAATTCCGCAAAAGCCATGGCCGAAATATTTGACGCGGTTAAGAAAGGCAATAAACTGCTGGATGATGCCAATGACGCACCCGGGGAAAGTGACAGAAAAGTCCTGGCCGGTATTTATGCAGATATCAGGTCTGCTTCGGAAATCCTGGGCATATTTATGATCTGCGCTGCTGATTATTTTGCAGCCAAGAAAGACAGGGCCATGGCCGATCAGGATGTGGATTCTGCCATGATTGACGCCCTGATCGTCGAGCGGGCCAATGCCCGAAAGTCTAAGAACTTCGCCCGGGCCGACGAGATTCGGGACCAACTCCAGGCAATGAAGATTGTGTTGGAGGATGGGCCCCAGGGTACAACCTGGCGCATTGAATAACAGCCCCGGAGTATGCTATGTACGGGTTGAGCCTGAACATCGACACCCAGGCTCAACTCACAACAATCAAAAAGCACAAAAATGCAGATCTAAAATGAGCGCAGCAGGCGCTTCGCCTTCTTGTCTCTTGTTTCTAATCTCTAGTTTCTTGTCACTACCTTTGCCCAGGTATCCCTGAGGGTAACGGTGCGATTGAAAACCGGTCTTTCAGGGGTACTCTCCTTTGAGTCCAGGCAGAAGTAGCCTAACCGTTCAAACTGGTAAGCCGCTTCGGGCTGAGCCTTTTCAAGGCTTCTTTCCAATTTGGCGTGTTCCAGAATCTCAAGGGAATCCGGATTGAGGTTTTCCACAAAATCCTGACCATCTTTTTCCGGGTTCTCATCCTTGAAAAGTCTGTCATAAATTCTGACCTGTGCATCTATGCAGTCCTCGGCATTTACCCAGTGAATGGTCCCCTTGACCTTTCTGCCGTCCGGGGCATTCCCGCCGCGGGTTTCAGGGTCATAGGTGCAGATCAGTTCAACCACTTCCCCGGTTTCATTTTTAATGGCTTCTTTACATGTGATCAGGTAGGCGGCCCGCAGGCGCACTTCCCGCCCCGGTCCCAGGCGGAAGAATTTTTTGGGGGGATCTTCCATGAAGTCATCCTTCTCAACATAGAGATGCTTGGAGAAACTGACATCCCGTTTGCCGGCTTCCGGTTTCTGGGGGTGATTCATGGCCTCCATGGTTTCGGTCTCTCCTTCGGGGTAGTTTTCCAGGGTAACTTTCAGGGGCCGGATAACCCCCATGACCCGGGGGGCATTTTCGTTGAGATCGTCCCGGAGGCACGATTCAAGCAGGCCCATGTCAATGCGGCTCTCTTTTTTGGACACCCCGATCACATCGCAGAAATTCCGGATGGCCGCCGGGGTATATCCCCGGCGGCGCATACCCTCCAGGGTGGGGAGTCTGGGATCGTCCCATCCGGCCACCAGGCCTTCGCTGACCAGACGCTGCAGTTTTCTTTTGCTTAACACCGTATAGTTGATATTCATCCGGGCAAATTCAATCTGCTGGGGATGGCAGGGTATGGTTATATTGTCCAGAATCCAGTCGTACAACGGCCGATGATCCTCAAATTCCAGGCTGCACAGGGAGTGTGTGATCCCTTCCAGGGCATCGGAGATGCAGTGGGTGAAGTCGTACATGGGGTAAATGCACCATTTGTCCCCGGTGCGGGCGTGGGGTGCTTTTTTGACCCTGTAGATCACCGGGTCCCGCATGTTCATGTTCGGTGAGGCCATGTCGATCTTGACCCGCAGGGTGTGCTCGCCTTCATCGAACTCCCCTTCCTTCATCCGCCGGAACAGATCCAGGTTTTCTTCAACACTCCTGTCCCTGTATGGGGAATTTTTTCCCGATTCGGTGAGGGTGCCGCGGTACTCTTTCATTTCATCAGCGGACAGACTGCACACATAGGCTTTACCCGCTTTAATCAGTTCCACGGCAAAGTCATGAAGGGCATCAAAATAGTCTGATGCATAGAACGGTGTATTATAGTCAAACCCCAGCCATTTGACCGTTGACTTGATGGCGTCGATGTAAATCTGTTTTTCTTTGGCCGGGTTGGAGTCATCAAACCGCAGGTTGCACTTTCCGTTAAATTGCTGGGCCATTTTAAAGTTCAGGCAGATGGATTTGGCATGGCCGATGTGCAGAAAGCCGTTGGGTTCCGGTGGAAAGCGTGTGGCTACGCGGCCGTTGTTTTTATTGCCGGCAAGATCTTCTTTGATAATGTTTTCAATAAAATGCCCTTTGGCGGTTTGTGTTTCCATTTATTCTTCTTTCCAGTGGGTTGTTAAAAGATGAATCTAAATATCATATTCACATTAAGGATTAAAGGGTTTCGTATATTGGCCGGTTTTCAGAAGAACCAGGGTACAGGCCTCCTGGACCTTGATTCCGGCGGATTTGAGTTTTTCATAGGCTTGGGGGTTTTCCGTGCCGGGGTTGAAAATCACCCGTTGGGGTTTAAGGTCGAGAATTTGCTCAATCACCTTGTCCTGCCGGGCCGGGCCCAGATACATGGTTACCGTCTCAATGGGCTGGGGAATATCGGTAAGCGCATGGTAGACGGTTTTGCCTTCAATGGTCTCGTGTTTGGGCGCTACGGGTATGGGGCTGTGTCCGTACTCTTCCAGCATATTCTGGGCCTTGTTGGAATATCTGTCTTTCAAGGGGCTTGCGCCGACCACCGCAACGGTCTCTTTTTTTTCTTCCATGGGTTTTGTATCTCCTGTGTGTTATATTTATCCATAAGTATCTGTTTATAACAAAGGAAAGTACAGGAAAAAATATGGGACTGTTTAATCTGGTGTCTCCCTATGGCCCGGCCGGGGACCAGCCAAAGGCCATTGACTATCTGGTCCGGGGGGTAAAGGCGGGTGAAAAATACCAGGTGCTTTTGGGGGTCACAGGATCGGGCAAGACCTTTACCATGGCCAACATCATCAGCCGGGTGGAAAAGCCGAGCCTGGTCATTGCCCCCAACAAGACCCTGGCGGCTCAGCTTTACAATGAGTTCAAGATGCTGTTCCCGGATAATTGCGTAGAGTATTTTGTCTCATATTATGATTATTACCAGCCCGAAGCCTATATTCCGTCTTCGGATACCTATATCCAGAAGGATTCTTCCATTAATGAACTGATTGACAAAATGCGGCACTCGGCCACCCGGAGCGTTCTGGCCCGCAAGGATGTGATCGTGGTGGCATCGGTCTCCTGTATTTACGGTCTGGGAGCGCCTGAAGAGTACCTGGATCTGCGGGTGACCCTGGACAGGGATATGGAGATTTCACGGGAGGATGTGATCCGGAAATTTGTCGATATCCAGTACACCCGTAATGACATGGATTTCCACCGGGGCACCTTCAGGGTTCGGGGGGATCGCCTGGAGATTTTTCCGGCCTACGAGGAGGACAAGGCTCTCCGCATTGATTTTTTCGGGGACACCATTGAAGAGATCAGTGAGATTGATGCCCTGAAAGGGTCGGTGACCAAACGGTTTGAGCAGATCACCATCTATCCGGCCTCCCATTACGTCACCAATAAAAAGACCCGGAATCAGGCCGTGAAAAGTATTGTGGCCGAACTTAAGGAGCGGCTGGCCGTTTTGAATGACCAGAACCTGCTGGTGGAGGCCCAGCGCCTGGAGGAGCGCACCCGGTACGATCTTGAGATGCTCGAGGAGATCGGGTATTGCAACGGCATTGAAAACTATTCCCGGCACCTCACGGGCCGGGCTCCGGGACAGCCGCCCCCCACGCTTCTGGACTATATTGATCAGGATTTTTTACTCTTTTTTGATGAAAGCCATATTTCGGTCAGCCAGCTTGGGGCCATGTACAAGGCGGATCGCTCCAGGAAGGAAACGCTTGTTAAATATGGGTTCCGTCTGCCCTCTGCCGTGGACAACCGGCCGTTGAAATTCGAGGAGTTCAAGGACCGGGTGCCCCGGACCATCTTTGTGTCTGCAACTCCCGGGGACTATGAACTGGAAACGGCAGGTGTCCGGGTGGCCGAGCAGATTGTCAGGCCCACTGGCCTTCTTGACCCCCAGGTGGAGATCCGGGATGCCAAAACACAGGTTGACGACCTCTACCAGGAGATCCTCAAACGGGTGGAGGCCCGGGAACGGGTTCTGGTGACCACGCTGACCAAACGCATGTCAGAGGACCTTACCGACTATTATACGGATCTGGGAATCAAGGTAAAATACCTGCATTCGGACATTGGCACGGTGGAGCGTATTGATATTATTCAGGATTTGCGAAGGGGCCTGTTCGATGTGCTCATCGGCATCAATCTGCTGCGAGAAGGTCTGGATATCCCGGAAGTGTCGCTTGTGGCCATTCTCGATGCGGACAAGGAGGGATTTTTACGCTCCTTTCGTTCCTTTATCCAGATTTTCGGCCGGGCCGCCCGCAATGCCTATGGCCGGGCTATCATGTATGCGGAAAAAGAGACCGGCTCCATGAAAAAGGCCCTGGCTGAAACCCGCCGCCGTCGAAAGATCCAGAAGGTGTATAACCAGGCCCACGGCATTACACCTGCCACCATCAATAAAAAGATCAATGCCTTTGATTACACCATGGCCGACATGAATGCCAATAGGGTCGAAGCGGCCGTAAATGAGGAACTCAAAGCCTATGAGGCGGATGAACTGAATCTGGACGATGTGATCCGGGACCTTGAGGCAAAAATGAATGAAGCGGCTGAAAAACTGGAATTTGAGCAGGCCGCACAATACAGGGATAAGATCCGGGAATTGAAAAAGATCAAAACAGCCCAGCCATGATCAGTGACAAAATTTTAGAATATATTGAGAAAAAAATCTCTTTGCAATATAATTATTAAAACTGTTAACCTAAAACCAGGAAGTTGAGATGCCTGAAATTACGAGATTTTATGGGATCATTATCAAACTCTTTTTTGGAGACCATCCACCGCCACACTTTCATGCTGTATATGGAGAATATATCGCTCTTTTTGATATAAACACTTTAAACGTTATTGAAGGAGATCTTCCGCCAAGGGCCAGAAAGTTAGTTGTGGAATGGGCTGAAAACTATCAGACTGAATTAAAGACAATCTGGGAAACTCAGAAATTTAAAAAATTACCGCCTTTGGAGTGATTTTAAAAATGATTGTGCCAAAAATAAAAACTGCGGTCGTTGCAGATCAAAATACGCTTGTTATTACTTTTGATAACGGTGAAGTCAAACAATACAACATCAGCAGGCTGTTAACCAATGAAGTGTTCTCACCACTTAAAAATCAGGCATTTTTTAAAAATGTTAAGGTCGAACCAGGCGGTTATGCTGTATATTGGAATGATATGATTGATATAAGTGAATACGAATTATGGAAAAACGGAATTTCTGATAATTCTTTAAACGCCTAATTTGTTAACAGCCTCTTGTTTCTCACCTCATGTTTCAACAGTATAGTCCCAGATTTTAATTAAATCTGATTTTGCTGAAGGCGTGACTCAATATTCATGCATTTCTGACCTCAGCAATAATTTCGCCTACAGATTGCTCAACAAAGGGGATGGAAGGTCAAACCTTGATTATTTTTGCAATCAACTAATATAATCACAGGGATTATAATGCATCACAACACCATATCATTCAGCGAACAAGAACGGTTTATTCTAATTACTACTGATCAGAGTACCAGCAAAAAGCGTCCGGCAGTTATTATCAGCTCAACCCCATACAATCAAAGAGGCCCGGATGTTGTCATTATGGCCGTCACCAGCCAAATCCACCGCTCTGGTTATTTTGGTGATATCCCTATTCAAGAATGGTAGGCCGGTCTTTTAAAAGCATCGGTCATCAAGCCGATTCTGAGTACGGTTGAAAAAGGCCTGATCATAAAAAGATTAGGCGGCCTCGCGGACAATTATCAGGAAGCCCTGCACAAAGGGGTGCAAACCATATCAGTGGCAAAATGATTTCAGTGACTATGGTGATCAAATTTAAGGTTTAACTTAAAGCATAAGAGCCTTCGCATGGAAGGCTCTCAGCTAATTGCTTTCTATGTTTGCTGTGTTCATCGGGACATGGGGCTATTAATTATTAATAGAGTTCAATTCCAGAACATTATCATCAGGCGAATATACATAACCTGAGGCGGTTACACCATCTACGGAAAATACAAACTCACCGGATGTCTTTGTCTTTGGTGAAGTGAACATAACCGTACCGTCGCCGGCCGTGATTCCGGATTGGGAAGCTGTGACAACACCGCTCCAGACACCTTTAATAGCGGCGTTTTCAATGGGATTTCCATATTGATCAACGACTTTCACCGTTGCAAGCCCAAGGGAATTTCTCCCCAAATAGCTAACCTGCATCTCTATACTGGAAACGTGTATAAAAGCGTCATTTCCACTTTCTGCTTCAATGGTTACGGTAACCTTGTCTTCGGAAACGGCTCCCCAGTCGTCTTCCACCCTCAGAATCACCTCATAGGTACCGGCGGTGGAAAATTCATGAATTAAATATGTACCGTATGAGAGGATCTCTTCTCCCATCCGCCATTCATAGGAAAGGGTATCACCGGCATCGGGATCATAGGAGTTTTTACCTTCAAAGTAAATAGAATCGCCTTCCATACCGCTGACTGGACCGCCGTCGATAACGGCCACCGGACTCTGATTAGAGCTTTCCTGGGTTTTGATACTGATGGATGAGACGGTATTTAAAGAAGGGTCATAATCATATCCCGATGCAGAAATCGTATCCACAGTAAATGTGATGGTGCCGGATTGAATCGTTGCAGCGGACACCCATTCGATCATGCCGTTTTCAGATGTCGTGCCGGACACATTTCCTGAAACCAGTCCGGACCAGTGCCCTTCAACCAGTGCTCCGGGAATGGGATTGAGGTTATTGTCCAAAATTTCAACACTGACCCGGGCCTGCTGGCCTGTTTCTTTCCGGGTAGAAGCATCGGTTACCCGATGCCTCCCCCACAGATCCGTACGTGCGGAACTCCCGCATACGGTTCCTCAGCTTCAGCTCTTTTTACCAAGCTGAAGATCAAACGGGTTTCCCCGTTTGGCGCATAACTGTGCTATCCTATCGACATTCAGAAACTATGGATTATTCTTGGCTTGGGTAGTGGATATTTTGCAGCCAGCTCTTGAAATTTCACTTTTCCTTTGTGACATCTTCTGCTCAGCCAGAACCTCCAGGCCTTTGTAACATAGTAATGTGCTTTTGAGAGCGCTTTATAGTTACAAATCACTCCAAAGTATTGATAATACCCTCTGAGTTTACTGCACAGAGAATCATGCTGTTCCTGTATAGGTTTATGCCTGTTTACTTTGCACCACTCCCATACTCTTTTATTGAATCGGCTGAGCCTTTTCTGAACTGTCTTTTTCTTAATCACCCAGTAGTTCTGTCGTGATTTGCCCCAGTAAAAGGTAAACCCAAGAAAATCAAAGGTCCCAGGCTTGTTTCCCTTACAGCTTTTAGCTGTTGGTCGGCCGAAACGTATCAGTTTAGTCTTATCCGGATGTAATTCAAGGCCAAAACGGTTAAACCGCTTTCTCATTGCCGTCATGGTTTTAACTGCATCTGTTTCCAGCTCGAAACCGGCTATAAAATCATCAGCAAACCTGATAATAAAACTTCGACCTTTCATTCTTGGCTGGACTTCCTTAACAAACCAGTCGTCCAGCACGTTGTGAAGAAAGATGTTGCTCAGTACGGGAGATATGACCCCGCCTTGTGGCGTGCCGGATTCTGAATGGTAGTATTTTTCTTCTTCCATTACACCTGCTTTCAACCACTTTCCCAATAGCCGGATGATTCCACCATCATTGACCCGTTGCTTTATGAATTCCCTTAGATGGCCGTGGTCAATGTTATCAAATAATCCTGTAATATCTGCACTCACAATCCAGTTGCTGTTACACTCTATGCAACTTTCCCGCAGCTGCTTTATTGCCATGTGCTGGCTGTGTCCGGCTCGAAAGCCATGAGAAAAGTCATAGAAATTTGGCTCGTATATAGCGCTCAGTATCATCTCTACAGCTTTTTGGACAATCTTATCCTCAAATGCCGGTATACCGATTGGACGCATTTTGCCGTTGTCTTTCTCTATCCATATTCTTTTCACTGGTGTTGCAACGTACTGACCTCTGCTCAGTCGCTGATGTAGATTATAGAGGTTTTTATCAAGCTCAACCGCATATTCTGAGGCTGATACTTCATCAACACCGATGGACTTGCCTTTCTTAATCCTTCGGTGGGCTTCATGCAGTAATGGCAGGTTTATTCTGTGTGCCACTGCTGTGAATACCATTTCTGGATTCTCTCTTGCCATACCGGCAATCTTTTGCAAAGATGCTTCCCCAACAAGCACCGGAGGTTTATCCTCGTCTGCTAAACGGTTCTGGTTGTTGTGAGTGGTCTGTTCCACACTTTTACGGTTCTGTTCTGATGTGGTTTGTGACCTCTGTGTGTCTTCCATAGTTCTTCACCTTAAAACGTTATGCCCGGTTTCACCTTCCCTGCAGTGGGTCGCTTGGACATCACTTCCCCACCTTACCAAACAACGGATTTCCGTTGATTAACGGTACTATGTTCCACTAAGACTGCCTAAAGTCCATCTCAGGTTTGTTTGCTATTCGCTCTCCTCGCCTGATACCTTGTGTGTTCCCCTTATTTGTAGCTCCGGAATACATTCCAAATATGCATTCCAGACTTGCTCAGAAGAGGAAAACGATCGTCCTGAACACCGGGAGTTTTTTCTTTTTGGTACGGATCTCCTGGAACCGTCAATAATACAAGGAAACTTTGGGCTCTCTCAAGTTCCCGAGCCACCCCTTTGAATACATGCCCTGGTCTCAGACTACGGTGGTGTCCTCTATTCTGGCCTGAACGTATAGAGAACTGCTGCCTTCCGTTTTATCGAGAACGTCGGCTTTCATCACCACGCTTGGTGGGAATTTATCCAATGACCACAATAATACTTTTTTCGGAGCTCAATACAGGGCCTGCATCCTCACTCATGCCCGGCTTAGGATTCCCGTCTCCGGGTTTACCCTCGGGCATTGCTACTGAACTGCTGGCCATGCTTTATTCAGATGGGACTCTCACCCATTGGGTAACAATAGCAAATTTCCTGGCTTTACTTCCTCCTTTCCCAATGCTTCGGGCTTGCTTGACGCAACGACAACAAGTATTGCCTGAATATCCGACACATGAACCTGTTTAGAAGGATCCGCATCAATCTCAATAGTAACGGAATCGGTATCGGTTGCACCGTTATTATCGGTTACCGTGAGGGTTGCGATATATGTTCCCGGCTGATCATAGGTGTGCACAGGCTGGATTCCGTATTGGGATGCGCCGTCTCCAAAATCCCAGGAAAAGGAGGCAATTGTTCCGTCATTGTCATAGGAAGATGACCCATCAAAATTGATCTCAAGCGGTGCGTACCCTGAAAATACAGAGGCATCTGCCCGGGCTGAAGGCGGAAGATTTTCACCGGAAGGATCATAATCAATGCCCGCATAAACCTGGTTACCGTCAACGGTTTGGGGAACTTCCAGGCTCTCAATCACTGTATTGCCGTTTGCAACATCAATCAGGGTAAAGGTCCCAAGGGTTGCCTCGCTGCCTGCGGTATCATCCTGTACCCCCAGATACCAGGTCGCCAGCCCCCCGCCGGAAGGCGTCAGATCGGTAAAATCAAAGACAAAGGTGCCGTCAACGGCATTGGTTGTGCCGTCAAATCCGTATTCGCCGCCCTGGTTATAGATCATTTCCGGGATCCACATACTGGAAGGCGTTGACTGGTTGAGGTCTGAGGTACCCAGGGTCATCCGGAGATGATCCCGTTTGGGGTGATTTAACTTGAACTTTCCGATAACCTTTGGCTGGTAGCCTGTTTTGGCGGTTACCCAGTGGGCCCTGGAAGGATACCATCCGTAGATCCGGCCCGTTGAGGGCCCTCCGACCACAGCAGATGGATTTTTCAATGCATCATAGGACATCCAGGCAAAGCCGGCTTCACCCCAGGTGGTCCCCCAGGAGTTGGCAATCCTGAAAGCGCCTTTTTCCCCGGAATCCACGACACCGTTTCCGTTGATATCCACCCAGATATTGTCATTATATCCCACAACCGTCATGGCATGGTATCCGGAGGTACCGTTAACCCAGGAGACACATTTTTTACCGGCAAAGGCATCGTCTTCACTGGTAGAGGGGTCATTTCCAATGGTCTGGTACTGCCATGAGTAAATATAGGTCGGAATATTGAGGATATAGCCGTTGACCAGCATCTGCTTTACCTGGTCAATACCTGTATCCTGATGGGTGTTCAACACATACCCGTACTGGTCAAACCGCCGGTATAAGGCGTTTTCCCAGGTATCTGGATTCAGGTTCCAGGCTCTGTAATTCGAATCATAAGGAAATTCCGCCCAGGTGGCAGAACCGTGTTTCTGGCCGATTTCATAGGCCCAGTAATACCAGGTCCCGTTATTCCCGCCGCCGTTGACCATATTATAGGTCCATTTGGGGCTCAGACGCATGGCATCCCCGCCGTTTTTGGCATCCAGGTTGTTTGCCATGGCATGCATGTGCGTCATGGCATAATAGGTACCGCTGAAAACACCGCAGGAATTCAATGAACCCTGATTCCCGATGGGGGGAAAATATTGTAACTGGCTGTTGTCCACATACCCTGGGTAGTCTGCAGACGGCAGCTCAGAAGAGGAATCAACAGGTGCGGATGCCCCGGTGACCACTTCCAGATCGTTTCCGACGGCAGCCATATCCGGTTTGTCTTTCTTTATTTTTCCTTTTCCCTTTTTGGCTCGCCACTGGTTGACACGCTCCAGCCCGATTTTGTTCAGTTTAACTTTCTTGACCTTGAGCATATTCTGGTTCTGCCACTGGAGTTCTTCTTCTGTCAGTTCGGGCAGCCCGGTTTTGTACATTTCTTGTTCTTTTGCTGATAAAAATCCGGCACTGCTCAACAGGAACAGTACAATTATCATCAGGCCGATCGCCTTTATTGTCATGGGTTTTGCTTTCATTCACGCCTCCTTTTAAATAGTGAGAATTGTCATTAGACATGACAGGACTAATAGACAAAATGTATGCCACGGTTTGGGCATTGCATGTATGAAAGTTTGAACGCCTTTGTTCATAAGCGTTTCACCGCAGGATTTTTATTAAACGAGACATTCTGTATATTGAAATTTCAAAGGGGATGTCACAGGTTTTTGTTCAAATGGTCAAATATCACCATAAAAACTGCGATATATCACCACAAAAACAAGATACCCTTCCGAGGAAAAGAAAAGACGGAGACAAAAACGATAAGGGTCATAAAAAGTGGGAAAATTGGTAAAGTGAACCCTGGGCAGATCGTTTACAACCTCCGGACTACTACTCATATTCTCGTTGATACCTGAATAGACAAGGCCGAAGCGGGTTACCGATTCGGCTTTGTTAGTTTACTATGTTCTTCGTGAATACTTATTTTTTAATTTTTCGGCGGCCGATACCTGCCAGACTAATCAGGCCGAACCCCAAAAGTATCATGGTTCCGGGTTCGGGGGTGGGGGTGTTCGGAGGAGTATAAGGGGGTGTGGGATCGCCGTAAGCGGCAGTAAAGTGTGAGATTGTAGGTATATTGCTTTCACCAGTGTTCGAATTGGGGGGGGTCAAAAGGTGTGTTGTGGTCCAGAAACCAGATTGCACAGTTGGATCTAAAAAGTACAGAGCAAATTCGTTAGCAGTTTTTACACTGTAAAACTCGACATAAGGTTTGTCTGTCGAGTCTAATGTGGACCATGTACCAGTCATTTGGGTTGCGTCCCACGTTACTGTCAAATCACCAGTTGTGCCAGAGCCGGATCCGCTGGCGTCATCTGGTAGTTCGACTTTGTCGCTGGTAATATTATAATTGTTGTCACCAAGGTAATAACGAATAAGATCCTCAATCATTGGCTCGCTGTCGTTGTTCTCGCTAGTAATAGTGCCGATATAATATCCTGTCCATATGGGTGGGTTTGTTGTCTCATGATCTTCATAACCATATACAGGAACACCAACATAAGTACCGTAACTCCCTGTGTCTCGGTCAACGACAGTGTAATTCTTCTTGCTTGGGCCTATTATCGTATTAGTTCCGTCTTCGACCATAAGTGGTGATGCATAGGCGTTTAGTCCCAATAACACTAAGAAAACAATCAAAAATAAATTAAACTTTTTCATAAGCTTCCTCCCTAAGTAAATTCTAACGATAGTAATTTTTTTAACTCAACTTCCGTCAAACAGTCCCCCCCATTCCTGAAACCAAAAACCGCATTACCCGCAACTTTTAACTTTCAGGCAACCCGGCTGTCCCCTTTAATTAGAATCCGTGTCTTTCCGTCCCTGACTTTCGTCAGGTTTGGCTTTGACTGTTGAATGCTTAGAAGCAAAAATCGATCCAATAATTTAATGAAAAAGAAGAATTGCGAAATTAAGTTATAAATTCAAATATATAAGAAAAACTTGCCTTGTTTTCCTGAACGGTAAGACCCAAAAGTATTACTATTATTGTGGTATTTATTTCACAATAATGTGGTATTTATTTCACAGTCTAAGAAAAACTTTTATAGCATAATTTTCACCCTATTGTTGAGAATGTTGAACTCGGCGTGTGCCGGCTGAGGATCGGATCAATACCATAGTCAGGATTGTCTTCCGCATCTGGAGACGGGTTCTACAAGGTATTCAGAAAAAAAGGCCAGGCCGGAAATCTTCAATACTGTTTTAAAAAAGCTGAAAACAGAACACCCCTTTCCCGGGAAAAAGAGAAGAGACTATCCGGGATAAGGGGTGTATCTAAAAAAAGAAGAGAATTAAGGCGTATCAACAGAATCCCATGACATGACATTATTATTCGGAGAATAGATATAAGTGATAGGACATAAATTTTTCCCTGTTTATTCATCAAAGAACTGTATTGGTAGTGGATTCCTTTGAAAATGCTAACAGGGAAAAACTTTAGTCCCGGTACTTATGTGGTCATTGGGCCATATTCGTGGTACCCTAATTAGGGTAAAGACTCATAGGGTTCCATGATTCCACCGTACTTTTCGGGGAGATGGGCAAAACCCCTTGTTTATAGACCAGCAAAAATAGAATAAGGAGAAAACTATGGAAAAATATGTATGCGGTCCCAATGGCTACGTGTATGATGATGCGCCTGGATGTGACGGGAGCCCAGGCGCATGCCGACCCTGTGACTACGTGTATGACCCGGCAAAAGGCGATCCCGACAAAGGCATTGCCCCCGGCACTGCCTTTGAAGACCTTCCCCAAGACTGGACCTGTCCTGTCTGCGGAGAATGCAAAGATGAATTTCGAAAAGACAAATAAGTTGTGCTATTCTTAAGAAGTGGTAGAATTAGGACCAGTATCACAAATACATAACACAGCAAAGCATCTGAGGTTTATTCATGGGCAAGCAAGACATATTAGAAATATTACGTCGTTATAAAAAAGAAGTGGCCAATGAATATAAAATTTTAAAAATTGGAATTTTTGGATCAATTTCCCGGGGGGAAGCAAATGATGAAAGTGATGTCGATATTGTAATTCGTGTCTCAGAACCGGATTTTTTCATGCTTGCTGGAATAAAAAACGACTTGGAAGATAGGCTTAAGAAACCTGTTGATATTGTTACGTACACAGACTCAATGAATGCTTTTTTAAAAAAACGAATAGATAATGAGGCTGTGTATGCGTGACAACGAGCTAATTTTAGAAATTCTTCATCAGATTCAGGAATCGGCCCAGAAGGTTATTCAGCGATTTCAGATAATAAGCAAACCAAATGATTTCACCGATACGTCGAATGGCGTTGAGAAAATGGATGCCATTTGCATGATGCTTATTGTTATTGGTGAATCTTTGAAAAAACTCGATAAATTGACCGATAATGATTTGCTCTCTAAATATCCTGATATCGACTGGAAAAAAGCAAAAGGGATGAGAGATATTATCACTCATCACTATGCTGATATAAACGCTGATACTGTATTTTTTACGTGCAAAAGGAAAATACCCGATCTTCTTGTGACAATTCAAAAAATCATCAATGATTTAAAAGTTTGATACTTTTCGTTCATTTTCAGTTTTTATAAAAATCGGTTGGACTATTGATTTCCGAGAAAATAAAGGAAAAATACGATCAGGCGCCCCATGCCCCCGGGGTTTATCTCATGCGGGACAAAAAGGGCAACATTCTTTATGTGGGCAAGGCCAAGGATTTAAAAAAGAGGCTGGCCTCATATTTTATGAGAAAGGACCAGCCCGAGCACAAGACCGCAGCACTTTTGGCCCTGGTAGATGATTTTTACCTGGTGGTCACCCAGTCCGACCAGGAGGCCTTTATCCTGGAATCCAACCTGATCAAAGAACATTCCCCCAAATATAATGTCCTTCTAAAAGACGGTAAAAACTATCCGCTGCTGCGCATTGACATGAATGAACCTTATCCCTCCATCCAGCGGGTGCGTCGTATTGAACAGGACAAGGCCCTCTATTTCGGGCCCTATTCCTCCTCCAAGAGCGTGAACCAGACGTTAAAACAGATCCAGCGGATTTTCAAGCTTCGAAAATGCCGGGAGGCCCAGTTTAAAAACAGGTCCCGGCCCTGCCTGAATTATCAGATCAAGGCATGCCTGGGGCTTTGTTGCAATGCGGTGGACCCTGGGGAGTACCAGGCCCGGGTTAAGGCTGCGGTATTGTTTCTCAGGGGGCGGACCCGGGAGGTGATTAAGAAGCTGCGCCTTGAGATGTCGGAATTTGCAGCTGCCCAGGCCTTTGAAAAGGCAGCCCAGGTCCGGGACACCATCTTTGCCGTGGAGCGGATCATGGAGCGCCAGGTGGTGGTGAGTGCGGACGGGCAGGACCGGGATGTGCTCGGGCTTGCCTGGGACCGGGACCTGGCTGTGGTGACGGTCATGCAGGTAAGGTCCGGGCATCTCATAAACACGGCCTACTACCCTTTGAATCTGGGGTTCAAGGAACCGGATGAGGTTTTGGCCGCCTTTGTGATCCAGTATTATGAGAAAGCCGCCCAGATTCCGGGCTCCGTCCTGTTCAGCCATCCCTCCGACGATATGGTCCGGGCCGAAGCCCGGCTCAATGAGGTGGCCGATCACCGGGTACATTTCCATTATCCGGTCCGCGGGGAAAAGAAACGGCTGGCTGATATGGCACGGCTTAACGCAAAGGGCGAACTTGAAAAAATTTTGGACAGGGAGGCCGAGGCCCGGGCAGGGCTTACCATGCTCCAGCACCTTCTGGGCATGGACCGGCTGCCCGAACGCATGGAGTGCTTTGACAACTCCAATCTCCAGGGAAAAGATCCTGTCGCGGCTATGGTGGTGTTCACCGGCGGCAGGCCGGATAGAAATGCCTACCGTAAATTTATTATAAAGGGTATTGACCAGCAGGATGACTATGCCTACATGACCCATGTACTCTCCCGCCGATTCCGGCACGACCGGGAAGATATTCCCCTGCCGGACCTGCTGGTGGTGGACGGCGGTAAAGGACAGTTGTCCATGGCCGTGAGCGTGGTCAGGGAACTGGGGCTGGAGGGGAAGTTTACCCTGGCAGGGCTGGCCAAAAAGGATGCGGATAAGGGCGAGAAAGCAGACAAGGTTTACCTGCCGGGACGGTCCAATCCCTTGAATACGGCCCAGTCTGCCAAGGCCCTTTTTCTGTTGGCGCAGATTCGGGATGAGGCCCACAGGTCTGCCGTTACCTTCCAGCGCTCCCGCAGGGAAAAGCGGGGAAAACTCTCCGCCCTTGACGGTATCCCCGGCATTGGACCGAAAAAAAAGAAGCTGCTGCTTACCACCTTTAAGGGCATTGATAATATCCGAAACCAGTCGCCGGAAGAACTTGCCGCACTTCCCGGCATTACGCTGGACATGGCAAAAAATCTGCTCCAGGTGCTGTCTGAATAAGCTCCAATATGGTGGACATTTACACTCAACTGTTCTATTAGATATTGTTTTGTTTCGACAAAATTTAATGATTGTATTATGATCCAATTTTTTGGCGAAAACCCAATTAACAACGGACCCGTCAGATTCAGAAAACTGAGGGCCGGGAGAACAAAATGAACGACAGGTTTGAGGACGACAACACCCAGAATACTGACCAGGGTACCGACCAGAACATCGACCAGAGCATCGACCAGAACATGGATGAGATGAGCTTTGAGCAGATGCTTGATGCCTATGATTCAAAAATCGGCCGGGAATTCAAGCCCGGGGATATGGTGGAAGGACAGATTATTTCCATCGGAGAAAATTCAGTTTACCTGGACACGGGGACAAAGTCCGACGGTGTGATGGATAAGTCCGAGCTGCTGGATGAAAATGGTGAATTTCAGTATTCAGTGGGTGATATCCTTAAACTGTATGTGGTTTCCTTGAGCGAAAGCGAAGTGATTTTGTCCAAGGCGGTTTCCGGGGCCGGGATGGCTGCCATGATTGAGGATGCCTATCGCGGGCATACCCCTGTTGAAGGCCGGGTGACCGGGGTTGTCAAAGGCGGTTTTTCCGTGGATCTCCTGGGCAAGAGGGCATTTTGTCCGGTGAGTCAGATTGATGTCAAATATGTGGAATCCCTTGAGGATTATGAGGGCCAGACCTACCATTTTTTGATTACCCGGTATGAGGAAAAGGGCAGGAATATTGTTGTCTCCCGCAGGGATCTGCTCAACGAACAGATCAGGGAAGAACGTACGGCATTCATGAAAGAATTGGCCGAAGGAGATACGGTTCAGGGCAAGGTGACCAAGCTGATGTCCTACGGCGCATTTGTTGAACTTGCGCCCGGCGTGGAGGGTATGGTCCATATTTCAGAATTGAGTTGGTCCAGGGTGGAAAAGCCTGAAGAAGTGGTTCGGGTGGATGATATTCTGCCTGTCAAGGTATTAAAGATTGAAAAACCCCTTTCCGACTCTCCCAAAATTTCCCTGTCCGTTAAACAGACCTCGGGTAACCCCTGGGATAACATCGGCACCACCTTCAATATCGGAGACCAGGTCAGCGGTAAAGTGGTGCGTCTGACCTCTTTCGGGGCTTTTGTCGAGATCGCCCCGGGTATTGACGGTCTGGTCCATATATCTGAAATGAGCCATGTGAAACGGGTCCTGCGTCCCGAGGACGAAGTGGGTGTCGGGCAGACCGTTCAGGTCATGATCAAGGCCATTGACATGGACAGT
Source organism: Desulfobacter postgatei 2ac9 (assembly GCF_000233695.2). Lineage (NCBI taxonomy): Bacteria > Pseudomonadati > Thermodesulfobacteriota > Desulfobacteria > Desulfobacterales > Desulfobacteraceae > Desulfobacter > Desulfobacter postgatei. The sequence continues at coordinate 2,708,783 of NZ_CM001488.1, forward strand.
AAACGGATTTCACTGAGTATGAAAGATGCGGCAGGCGATCCCTGGACCGGTGTTCTGGCCAAATATCCCGTGGGCAGTGTCGTGGAGGGTATCCTGGAGAAAAAGGAAGGCTTTGGACTGTTTATCCGCCTGGAACCCGGCATTACAGGCCTTATGCCCACGTCAAACTTGCGGCAGTCCGCAGAGGCAGCAAAATTTGAGTCCCTGAAACCCGGAGATGCTGTCCCGGTACTGGTTCAGGACGTGGATGAGGATAACCGGCGGATGACCCTGGCTCCTCCGGACCAGAAATCTTCAGACAATTGGAAGCAGTTTGCGAAAAGTGCCAAAGGCGCCTCTTCCTTTGGGTCTATGGAAAGCATTTTACGCGCGGCGTTGGAGAAAACGAAATAGGGGACACACCCTGGTGCCTTAAATGCCAGCAATGTTTATCACCGACTTTGACGGCACCCTGCTGACGGATGACATGCGTATCCGTAGCCGGGATCTGGAGACCCTGGCCGGGTTGAGGTCTGCCGGTGTAATCACGGTCATTGCCACGGGGCGCAGCCTCTATTCCTTCAGGCGCGCCCTTAAGCATATGGATTTTCACCCGGAAGATCTGCCCCTTGATTATCTGATTTTTTCCACGGGTGCCGGCATCATGGCTTGGCCCGGGGATAGATTGATCCGTTCATCTTCCATCCCTGAAGAGGGGGTCTTGGAAATTTCAGCCTGTTTTGATCGTTTTGGCTTCGATTATATGATCCATAAAGCCATTCCCGACACCTCATCTTTTCTGTTTAAATTTACATCCGGCGACAATCCTGATTTTGAGCGGCGAATGGCAATGTATTCGAATTTTGCTACGCCCCTTGAAGCGGAAACCACGATTTATGAGCAGTCCACTCAGGTTTTGGCCATTGTGCCCGGCAGATTTCCCTGGGCGCATCTGGATGCGCTTCGCCGGGAACTGGCCGGATTCAGCGTGATTCCGGCGACTTCTCCTTTGGACCATAAATCTTCGTGGATAGAGGTCTTTCCTTTTGGGGTAAGCAAGCGTGCGTCATCCCAATGGCTGGCCCGGCACCTTGGTGTCGACCGGGGAATGGTGACTGCCGTGGGGAATGATTATAATGATGAAGACCTTCTGGACTGGGCCAGTCAGGGTTTTTTGCTGAATAACAGTCCGGATGCCATGAAAAATAAGTTTATATCTTTAGGCTCCAATAATGAATGTGGGGTGAGTGAGGCGGCAAAGATGGCAGGACTTTTAAGATAGTGCCTAATTGTCATCTTCTGTTATTTCAAAGTCCATATCTGGGTACAGCTTTCTACAGCAATCCGGGCAGATTCCGTGGGAGAATGTCAGCTGGTTAAAGGCCTTTTCAATATCTTTCCACAGGCGGTCCTCTCCCCTGATTTTCTTGCAGTTGGCGCAGATGGCAATGACATGCTCGGGCATCTCCTTGGCATGTTTAATAAAATATTGATATTGGCGCTGTAATTCAATGCGCCGGGATATGTCCCGGGCCATGATAATGGTACCGGTGTAAGTCTGATCTTTGCCCTGGTTGATAGGGCTGCAGGCGAGTTCCACATGCACGGGGTGTTCATTTGCATGAACCAGTTGGATTTCATACCGGCTGGTTTTGCCTTGTTTCAGGATCTGGGTCTGTTTGAGTATATACAAGAAGCTGTCCCGGGTGGATATCTGCTCAAGGTTCATTGATAAAAGTCTGTCTGCTGAATAGCCCATCATTTTGCAGAATGCCGGATTGACAAAGGTAATATTCTCCTGGGCATCTACGGTAAGCACCCCTTCTGCAATTTGTTCGGTAATGGTCCTGTACTGTTTTTCGCTTTTTTTCAGCCGTTCGCTGTAGGCTTTGTTTTCAAAAGCCAGTCGTCTGTTTTCGAAGACTTTTCTTACCACATGAACAATGATGTCCAGGTCAATTATGGGTTTGGAAATATAGTCTTTGGCACCCATCTGAAGGGCCTGGATGACATCTTTTTTTTTGCCGGCGCCTGAAATGACAATCATGGGTAGATCCGGGTCAGAGGCATGGATGGTGCGCATGACCTCCAGGCCGTCCATGACCGGCATTCGCAGGTCCGTGATGACCACGTCCACTTTTTCCCGGAAAAACAGATCCAGCCCCACATGCCCGTTTTCTGCCGTAAAAATCCGGTATCCTTCATCTTCGAACAAAAAAGCCAGGCTTTCTCTGATTGAGATCTCATCGTCTATGATGAGAAGTGTTCCCTGGTGCATGTTTATAGCTCACAGATTTTGAATTAATTGCACCATATCCCTGACGGCTGTGTCCATACCTGTCATGACAGCCTTTGAGATGATGGCATGTCCGATACTGTATTCCGTGATCTCAGGCAATCCCTTAAACGCCTTGATTGAATGGTAGCAAATTCCGTGTCCTGCATGAACGCCTAAGTTCAGGCGGGCACCGATTTTTGCCGCATCCACGATTCTTGTATATTCCCTTTCCCGGTCATATGAGGTTGTGGCATCGCAGAATGCACCTGTATGTATTTCAATGGAATCGGCATTAATTTTATGAGCCGTTTTGATCTGATCCAGGTCGGGGTCAATGAAAATACAGACCTTGATTCCGGCATTTTTCAGGGTGATCACAGCCTGGCGGATGTGCTGCATATGGGTAATTACATCAAGTCCGCCTTCGGTGGTCAGTTCCTCTCTTTTTTCAGGCACCAGGGTGACGGTGTCAGGTTTGATGTCCAGGGCAATGTCCATCATTTCACTGGTGGCCGCCATTTCAAGAATCAATCGGGTTTTTATTGTCTGGGAAATCAGCCGGACATCTCGTTCCTGGATGTGGCGGCGGTCTTCGCGCAGATGTACGACAATGGCATCTGCCCCGGCGGTTTCTGCGGCCAGCGCTGCCTGAACCGGTTCAGGGTATTTGGCGCCTCTTGCCTGGCGCAGGGTTGCCACATGGTCTACATTTACTGCTAACTCAGCCATATTAATCTCCTTTCATGCTCTTTAGAATGCAGTTAGATCAGGGTTTTCTTCAATACGTCTGAGCAGTGCCAGGCTTTTTTCTTTCATTTCACGGGCCTGGTTTTCACCCAATTCATGGTCAAATCCAAACAGGTGGAGAATGCCGTGTACCAATAATTGAGACATCCGTTCATCCGTGGAAATACCTGCGGCTATGGCCTCGGCCTCGGCCGTATCAAGGGAGATCACCACATCCCCGAGGAGCCCCGGGGTAATATCTGAAAATTCTCCCTCTTGCATGGGAAAGGAGAGCACATTGGTGGGTTCGTCTTTGCCCCGGTATGTCCGGTTCAGTTCCCTGACCTGGGCATCATCCGTGATCACGATGGAAAGTTCGTGATCATCACAGCCCAAGGCGTTTAAGATCTGTTCGGTCTTTTTGTACAGGGGGGCTGTTGCCAGCCTCTCCTCTTGGCGGTTGTCTATCAGTATCCTTAGATTTTCCATTCTTCTTGTCCTGGGGTTTGTCTGTGTACTCAATGCGGCTGTGATAAATGGAGGTTAAAATCGTGTTGAAGCTCTTGGCTATCTGGTGCAGGTCTTTCAGGGTCATTTCGCACTCTTCAAGCTGGCCGTCGGCAAATATGTCATTGATCAGCTCTTTTACACGGCCCTGGATTCTGGATGGGGTGGGGCGCTCAAGAGCCCGGGTCGCGGCTTCTGCCACATCTGCGAGCATGACGATGCCCGCCTCCCTTGTCTGGGGTTTGGGGCCCGGGTATCTGAAATCATCTTCATTGATGTTTTCATTGCCCGCTTTTAGACTTTTGTTATAGAAATATTTTATCAGGGATGTGCCGTGGTGCTGGATAATGCCTTCCACAATTTCATTGCCCAGTTTATATTTTTTGGCTATTTCCACGCCTTTTTTGACATGGCCGATGAGGATCAATGCGGACATGGAGGGGGAGAGCTTGTCATGGCGGTTTCGCCCGTCAGACTGATTTTCAATGAAATACATGGTTTTGTCCAGTTTGCCGATGTCATGGTAATATGCCATGACCTTGGTCTTGAGACTGTCTGCATGGATGGCGGATGCGGCTGCTTCCGCAAGGGTCGCTACAATGACACTGTGATTGTAAGTTCCCGGGGCCTCAATCATTAATTTTTTTATCAGGGGCTGATCCAGGTTTGAAAATTCCAGCAGTTTTGCTGCCGTGGTGTAATTGAACAAAACCTCTATCAGCGGTGTGAATCCCACTGTAAGAATGGCCGCAAATACACCGCCCCCCACTGCCATTATCACCTGTTTAACCAATATGGCCCAGGGCAACGCCTGGGAGGGCATGAAAAAACCCAGGGCGATGGCAAGGCATCCATTGAACAACGCCAGTTTGAATCCGGCAACAATGAAATGGTGCCGTTCGTGTCGTTCCTTGATCCAGTAGGCTGCCGTGATACTGGAGAAAAAAAAGAACAAAAAGATCTCGAACCCGCCGCCAAAGGATATGGTGCATAAACTGCAAAGCACCAAAGAAAAATAGAGGGCAATGTCAAACCCCAGGAAAATGCAGGTGATCATGGCTGCAGCCGGCAACGGTACCACCATATATATTGCACTTGAGGCTATTTTGCCGGACATTTCCGGATTTGAGGTGTGGGCAATGTACACGGCAAGCTCGGTGAATCCGATATAAAGCAAAAGGCCCAGGGTCAGAAAGGTTATGTGTTTGTTCATGTCCCGGCCAAGCTTTGGATGATCTTTGAGGTAAAGAAAATAGACCACAAGAAGCAAAAGGCTGGTGAACATGCAGATGCCGGTAATGGTCATGATAACATTTTTATCTTCGACCTGCTCGTTCAGGGCGTTGAGCTTGACCAGCTTGAGTTCATCAACCCGTTCCCCTTCCCGAACGATCATTTCGCCTGCCTTGATCTGGTAAAGGGTGGGTTTGATGCGTGCCTGGGCCTGACTGATGCGCTTTTCCGTTTCATTCTTATTCAGGGTGATATTGGGCCGCAAAAGCCGCTCGCAGATATCTACAACCAGGTTGGCCAGGTTGTAGTTGACGCCTTTCAGGATGGGTTGGCCCACAACCCTTACCATGGTCTTCGCCTGGTCCGGTCCGTAAAACACCTTGAGGTCGGTAACAATACGTTCTTTGTGGGACTGAATTGTTTTAAGGGTGATGCCTTTTTCTTCTTCACCTAGAAGAATTTCTTTGTTGCTTACGATCCCATTGGTCAGAATAGTGCTGATAATGGCAGTAAGGTAGCCTGTAACCTCTTCGGAAAATTTTTCATTAAACAGGATCTGGAATGCACCGTTGGAAATTTCTATACCCAGTTTTTTTTCGAATTCGGGTTTGGATGCCAAGGCCATGGAAAAGGTGGTATCCGAAGATTCAGCAGATTCAGGTGAAGTAATGTCCAGAGCATTGTCCCGGGACTGGAGCATTTGCCGACCAAAATCCATGGCCGATGCAATACCGTCGGTTATATTCTTTAACAGGTTTTCATCAAAATCATATACGGTTCTGATTGATGCCTTGACATTATCCATTTTGGCCAGGTTGGTGGCCTTGTCTTCTATGAAGAAATCTTTGGGCGCTTTGATGTCCCTGCCTGCCACATCCCCTATCTTATATGCATATGATTCAGTCGTGTGGTCAAAGATCTGGGCAAGGGCAAAGAGCGCCACCACCAGAAGCAACATCACCGGCGGGAGATACGGGGTGGAGCAGAGGGCTTGCCCGGCGTGCTTAACCCAACCCTGATTATTTATTTTTTTCATAGGCGTCTATGATGTCGGACACCAGCCGATGCCTGACAACATCTTCCTTTGAGAATTCTATAAATGAGATCCCCTCTATCCGGGCAAGCAGTTTTCTGGCTTCCACCAGTCCTGATTTTTTTCCTCCGGGCAGGTCTGTCTGGGTAATATCACCCGTAATAATGGCCTTTGACCCGTATCCGATCCGGGTCAAAAACATTTTCATCTGCTGGGAGGTGGTATTCTGGGCCTCATCCAGGATGATAAATGCATTGTTCAGGGTTCTGCCTCTCATAAATGCAATGGGTGCGATCTCAATAATTTCCTGCTCAATATAGGCTCTGGCTTTTTCAAAATCAAGCATATCATAAAGGGCGTCATACAGAGGCCGCAAATATGGATTTATTTTTTCGGCCAGGTCACCCGGAAGGAAACCCAACGCCTCACCTGCTTCCACCGCGGGACGGGTGAGAATGATTTTTTTTACATCACCCTTTGTAAGCGCTGCGACGGCCATGGCCATGGCAAGGTAAGTTTTTCCGGTACCGGCCGGGCCAATGCCGAAAAGGATATCATTGGATTTTATGGCCTCGGTGTATTTGAGCTGGGTGGGAGTTCGGGGGGTAATGGGCTTGTTTTGGGCCGTTAGCACTATTGTAGTGGTAAAAATTTTTTTCAAGGAAGTGGCACCACCCTGTTGAGCCGCATTGATGGCTGCATCTATGACCGCAGGTGTCAGCCGTATCTTTTCTTCCAGGAGTTCATAAAGCTGGTTGATCAGGTCAATTGTCTTGTCAGTTTTCTTTTCTGAACCATTGACTGAAATAGCCCCCCCCCTTGAGTTTATTTCAACATCAAAGGCCCGGGCGATCTTTTCCAGGTTGGCGTTGTGTGTCCCAAAGAGTTTCTGGGCAAGGGGGATATTTTGAAATTCAAGATTTTTCATGCGCTATAGGGTGCATTTTATTGGTTTAAAGGTCAATAAAAATCTTGACTGGTAGCAGACCCTGCTGTTATCTGTTTACTTTGGTATTTGAGCGATTGAACGAGAAATCACCCATCTGGGGCGTTACAAAAATTAATTAAGGGAAGGTATGAATTTTTTTGACCTTTGCGTATTGATCATTGTGGGGGTTTTCCTGGTTCGGGGAGGCTTTAAAGGTCTGGTCCGGGAAATTTCCGGTATCGTGGGTGTTGTTGCCGGTTTTTACGGGGCCAATACCTATTATCCCCAGTTGATTCCCTATATTGATTCATGGATTTCATCACCGCAGATTCAAAAGCTTGTCTGTTTTTTTCTATTATTCTGTCTGATTCTCATTGCTGTGGGGATTGTGGCCGTCCTGATCCACAAATTGCTGAACATTGTATTTTTAGGCTGGGCGAACAGAACATTCGGTGTCATCTTCGGGGCTGCCAAAGGCATACTCATTACAGCCATCATTTTTATACTGATTACAAGCTTTGTGCCCAACGGTCATGCTCATATGGCAGCCTCCCGCACGGCACCCTACCTTGCGCAGGTTGCGGATGCCCTGACCCTGTTTATTTCCCGGAACATCAAAACGGATTTCAGCAAAGAGCTGGAAAGGTTGAAAAAAACGTGGAAACAATAATTCCCCTGCTTGAGATTATCCGAAGGCTTCGGGGGGAGAACGGATGTGCGTGGGACAGGAAACAGACCCCGTCTACCATGTGGAGGTGCCTGGCCGAAGAGTTATATGAACTGGAGGATGCCATTGTCAAAGATGATGAGGTTAATATTGTAGAAGAGCTTGGAGACGTTCTTTTCCAGATCCTCTTTATTATGGAAATTTATGCCGATGCCGGCAGATTTTCCTTTGACCGGGTGGTTAATGCCGTGGCTGAGAAAATGATTCGTCGTCATCCCCATGTCTACGGTGACAGTCGTATTACATCCGAAGATGGGTTGAATAAACAATGGGAGGCTATTAAGGCTGGGGAAAAGGTCGGTTCCGGTGTATCTGAAAGACGCTCTGCCCTTGACAATGTGCCTTCCGGGATGCCGGGATTGTTGCGGGCTTTAAAAGTTTCCAAATCTGCGGTTAAAGCCGGATTTGAGTGGGAAAATCTGGGTCAGGTTCTGGATACGGCAGTTTCGGAAATACATGAGTTTGAGGCTGCGCTCTCCATGGACCAGGATGATGCCATGCTTGAATTTGGTGATATCCTTTTTTCTCTTGTCAACGTGGCAAGATTTGCCGGTTTTCATCCGGAAACCGCCCTTTGCCGCGCCACTTCCAAATTTGAGCAGCGATTCAGAATTATGGAAACCGCCCTTGAAAAACAAGGCCTTAATTTAAAGCAGCTCTCCTCCGAAGAGAAGGAGAAACACTGGCAAGCAGCCAAAGAGATGCATGATCAGAAAAAAGCCTGATAGCCACATACGCCAAGCTGTCAGGCCATTCTTGTTTCAAGTTTCTGGTTTCTTGATTACAGGTAATCACCCCTCTGGAATTTCAGATATTCGGTTTTTGCAGTGATCGCCGTGCTGGTGGCAATATCTATGAGTTCCTGATCATCTTCCCCAAGAGACAGTGTCTCTTCCAATAAAGATGCGGCATCTGTATTAAGTCCTTCAAGTATGGGCTCAATGTCCTTTAAGAAGACACTGGTGTCATGAAGCTGTGATGCATAGCTTTCTAAACTGGTCAGCAGTTTGTCGGTTTTATCGGTAACAATGTCGGATACGGTTTGAATATCAAACTCCAGCGCAGGGATTTCAGATAATTCACCGGTCTTCGTTCCTTCCTTCAACTCCTGTGTTTTCTCCAATGCGGAATTGAGCAAAGATTCAAAGCCCTGTGTCTTGCTGCTCTGGGATACCTGGGTTGACTGAGTGCCAGGTATTGGAGTGATACCTTGGATGTTGTTAATACTGGTCATATAGTCCTCCTTTTTTTTCTTTAAGGAAGAATTAAGCAACAAACGTGCCGGTTGTGTGTGGTTTTTTGACGCTTGGAAGGTGTTTTGATTTTTTTAAAAATAAGGCAGTTATCTTGTGATGGAATAAATTCTTCTGCCTGAAGCCCTGAATGCTTCAGGCAGAAGGGGAAAAAAATGCCGCCTGCTTAACCCACTTCGTTCATAATGGAGCCGATCATTTTTTCCGCTACCTGCTCGGCATTCACGGTGTACTGATTGGACTGAACCTGTAGTTTGAGGTTTTCAACCATCTGGGCTCTGCCCTTTGGTTCTTCAGCAGATGCGGCGGAAATTTTCTGAAGGTCCCTGGTGGTGGAGGACAAATTAATTGTGTCTGATAGGGTCTCTTCAGACTGTTTGCCCTGATCCGCCGGAGTATTAGCGCTGGCGCTGGTGTTGGCCTTGACATTATTTGCAGCGTAACTTTGATTGATATACTGCTGTGTGGAATTAATTTTCATTTTAAACACCCTCCTGGGATTCCATGTTGGAATCAGCCACCTGGCGAGCCAGTTCCGTCATCCGTTCAAAAACAAACCTGGAATCCTCCACGGATAAGGTCTGGACGACCTTGTTATTATTTGCATCAACCGAGGTATAAGTGAATTGATTTCTCCCTTTGCTGAAATCAATCTTTTTCCCCAGCTCTTTCTCAATTTGATCAGTGATCTGGGTCTCATCCTTTTCATTTGGGCCTTCGATGATAATCTTGTCAACAATGTTGCTTGCAACCTTATCTATAATGGCCTGACGTTTGCCTTCCGATGAGATGCTGACACTGTCTGCAGAAACCTTGTTGGCATCGCTGAATTTATTTTTCCCCAGCAGTTTGCCTTGACTGAATTGCCTTGAATACACTTTCAAAACATTTTGTATTTGGTATGAAGGTATCTGCATTTTAATTTTCTCCTTAAAACCAATATCGGCTTGGTAAAATTAAAACTTTAGAAAAAATGTTTAATCATCAAAATCCCCTTCAGGGCCTTTATTTACTGCGATTTTGGATGCCTTTTCAATAATTTTTTCCCGGGTCCATTCATTTTTTTGTTCAATTCTTTTCGTTTTGAAGCCGGGCGTGTGTGATTGGGTTTCAAATATTTGTTTTTTTACCAGGTCCGCTGTATCTGCCGTGTTGAACACGTCCGTGAGCAGCGTAAATACAAAATCTTCAACGCCTTTGATCATCCGCTCCCGAATTGGTGCATCCTGGGCAGTCAGAATATTTTCAAAAGGAAGGTTCAGGTTTTTAAAATTCCCCTTTTGCCAGTTATTGGCTGCGGCAAACGCGCACATCTTTTCCCAGGTGGCCCGAGAGACCCCTTTGCCGGCCTCCTTGATGAAGCTGCCCGATTCATCCATGATGGCATTGCCGAAATCATTAACCTTCACCCCCCAGGATATCATCTGAAGGGCTGTGGCAACATTGGCCTTTGTGGTTTTTGTTTTTTTTGCAATCTGGCGCAACCGGTCGGAATTGTTCCCCGATGTGCCGTGCTGGGCTCCGGAGATCCCGTAGGGGGCAAGGGCTTCATGAATTTGCACAGTCAATGCGACATTGATGCCTGCATCGCTTTGCTCAATGCCGTGGGTGGTGCCGTTGTTCAGGGCGATCCAGTCAGGAAAAATGTCGTTGGCATTGAGCCCCTGAATAAGAAACAGCGCTTCTTCAGGGGTTGAGAGACCAAGTTTTCCTTTTATTTCACCAACTTCAGTTTCGAGGCCGGCCCATTCAGGCACAAAAGGATTTAATTCGAGATTGGCCAAAAGGTTCTGGTCGTCGGGCATGTGGGATGCGTCAATGGCAATAGAGGTAATGCCGGCATCAAATAAAGACCGGATTTCGGTTTTTGCCGGTTCAATATCTTCGGGTTTTTTTATTCCGAAATGGTCTGCATGTATGGCCACGGGTATGGTTATCCCCATTTCATTCATATACGCATCTGTCTGTCTTGCAATATTCCAAAGGCTGGTGGAACAATAGGCCCCGGTGCCTCCCTCGGAACGTGCAATTTCGATGATAACGGCAGCATTGGCACGCTGGGCTGCGGCAAGGGTTCCTTTGATGACAAAGGCGTTCCTCCCATTGGCCGCGATGGTCATGCAGCCGCCTTTAGCCAGCATGGCACGGTCAATATATTTCCCGCTGACAATTAATGCTTTTGAATTGGGAAAGCATTTTTTCACATTGGGGGGTCTGCCGTAGTCAAGCAGTTTGCGGTATTCTTCGGATTGTGAATGGGTCATGATGGAATCCTCCCGTACGCTAAGTAATGTCTTGTATATTAAGAATGGTTAGGAATCATAAATTTTTTTACATTAAAATAACCTAAAATCAAGCTCAATAAAAGAAATGAACGTAATTTTAAATGAAAGTCTGTATAACCTACACTGAACCTACAATTTTTATTATAGGTTGAGCCGCGGTGAAAAACTTATATCAGCCCATCCCTGTTATTTGAAAAATTCATATAAGCTGCCACCGTATGGGGAATTTTTAGATGAATCAATGTTCATCTTTTTTTGATGGTGGGGATTAAAAATAGGCTGATTTGGGTCCGATAAAAATTTTATGAGTTAATGATTTATAACTATCTATATATATTAACAGAATGTCTTGTGTTTGAATTTTGTTACAAAGCTTGACATTTGGATGGATCTATTGTTAGCTTGCATCGATCAAATTTCAGGTGGATGATCCGTTATTCATTTAGGTAAGAGAAGGATGTGCTCATTTGCAGAAACGTAAGTCCGATAAATATCATAACATTTTAAACTGTGCCGGAGCAGTGTTTGCAGAGCATGGTTTTTACAAATCCACTATTTCACAGATTGCTGCCAGAGCAGGGGTGGCGGACGGCACGTTATATCTTTATTTCAAGAACAAGGACGATATCCTTTATCAGTACCTGAGCTTTAAAACAGATGTGGTGTTTGAAAAAATGAATGCTGCCGTGGCCAAAGGCACAGATGCGGAAAGCAAACTGAGAAATCTGATTCGCTGTCATCTTGAGGAGTTTCAAAGAGACAAAAACATGGCAATTATTTTCCAATCAGAGGTGAGATATCTTCGGGATATTGAGTCCCAGGTCAAGGATATCTCAAAGATGTACTTTGATCTTTTGTCCGATATTATAGAGCAGGGTCAGGTCGAGGGCACCATGCGTCAGGATCTCTTTGTGGGGCTTGTGAAACGATTTATCCTCGGAGCGGTGGAAGGTGTGATTTCGACATGGGTAAGCGCCGATGGCCGTTACGATCTTACGACCATGGCAGAACCTTTGGTGGACCTTTATATGACGGGCGTTCGAGGGGGGTAAAACCGGTCCCTATCAGAGATGATCTGACATTGTTTTTTCCTTTCCTGAATTTAAACAGAAATTTCAGCCCGGATATTTCCGGGGAGGGATCGTTGCGTTGACGTGAAATTTATGCTTTTTCCTTGACGCCAAACTTGATGTTTACTAAAGCACAATGAGCCTGAATTCATTACTCAAATATAAATGGAGGTAAGTTAAGTATGTCTATGATTATTGCTCCGGCACACTATCTGTTGTTCGGCTTTTTTCCAACAGTGATTTTTTCGTTTCTTTTGCCGGTCATTGGTGTAGGTCTGTTTACCTACATCATCGCGCGAAGAATTGCGCCTCTGGTCCGGGCCAATCCGGACTATCGGTTTAACAATATTCCGGAACGGATTAAAAATCTGATCGTGGTCTGGTTAGGTCAGATCCGTCAGCCCAGATACATGCAGGCAGGTGTGCTGCACATCATTATATTTGCCGGTTTCTTAATTCTTTCCATCCGCTCCATCAGCCTTGTTATTATCGGCCTCTATGACGGCTTTGTGTTTCCCGGCTTGGGCGGTTTCCTGGGTGTCGTTTATAATTTCATTAAAGATTATGCAGCCACGGCCGTTTTTGTGGCCTGTATCATCGCGGCTTACCGCCGGGGCATAAAAAAGCCTGCCCGCTATGCCGTGCCTGAAAAATATGGTCACGACCATACTGCAGAAGCGGTGTTTGTTCTGGGTATCATCTGCACCCTGATGATTTCAGAAAGTATGTTTGACGCGTCAGCTGTCGCTTACAACTATAAGTCCCTTGGTGAATCCCACTTCCTGGCACCTTTTTCCCTGGCCTGGGTTTTTTCAAAAACATTTCAGTTTGGATCTTTGGAATTTCTCCAGGGCCTGCACATTTTTATGTATTATGTGCATGATGTTACCTTTTTCTTTTTTCTGTGCTTTTTGCCCATGGGCAAACATTTCCACGTCATCACCTCAATTTTCAACGTTTTTTTCATGCGGGTGAAAAAAGGCAATATCAAACCGGTTAAGTACGGTGTTTCCGATGAGGAACTGGATGATCTGGCGTCCTTTGGCGTTAAAAAACTTGAGGATTTCACCTGGAAGCAGATGCTTGATTTCTACTCCTGTGCAGATTGCGGCCGCTGTTCCGATCAGTGTCCTGCCAATGCAGCCGGCCGCCCCTTGTCTCCGCGGTTTATCACCATCAAGGCCCGGGATCTTATTTTTAAGAATTATCCCATCAAGTCCGGTGTGATCTATAAATCCGACAAACTGCTGGTGGAGGACATTTATACGGAGGATGAGATCTGGTCCTGTACCACCTGCGGTGCCTGTGAAGAGGAGTGCCCCCTGGGGATTGAATATATTGACAAGATGGTTGACCTGCGTCGTGGCATGGTGGATGAGGGCATGGTGCCCCAGTCCCTGCAAAAACCCCTTAAAGCCCTTGAAAAACGCGGTAATCCCTATGGCAAAATGGAGAAAAAACGCGCGGACTGGGCCCTGGAAAAAACATTTGCCGAAACCCATACGGTCAAAGATCTGGGTGAAGAGAGCGCCGATACCCTCTACTTTGTAGACAGTATCACCTCCTATGACGACAATATTCAGGAGATAGCCCGCAGAACCGCCATCATCCTTGAAAAGGCAGGCGTGGATTTCGGCATCCTGGGCAAGGAGGAAAAAGACAGCGGCAACGAGGTGATCCGGTTTGGTGAAGAGATGCTTTACCAGGATCTCAAAGCCCACAATACCCAAGCCATCCTTGAATCCGGTGTGAAACAGATTGTCACGGCAGACCCCCATGCCCTGAATGCTTTGAAAAATGACTACACGGGCCTGCCACCGGTCAAACACATCAGTGAAATTGTGGCTGAAAAGATTAAATCCGGTGCCCTGACCATGAAACCGTGCAAGGACCGGGATAAAGTATATGTGTACCATGACCCCTGCTATCTGGGGCGCCACAACAGTATTTATGAATCCCCCAGAGAGGCGATGGATGCCATTGCCGGCCTGACACGGGTGGAACTGGAAAAGAGCCGTGACCGCTCCTTCTGCTGCGGCGGCGGCGGCCTGATGCTGTTTTATGAGCCCGAAGAAGAGACCCGCATGGGGGTTCTCAGGGTCAATATGGCAGCAGAAGCCGGGGCCAATGTTATTGTCACGGCCTGTCCTTTCTGTCTGGTGAATATCCAGGATGCCATTAAAGTGGCCGGAAAAGAAGGCGAGATGGAAGCCCTTGATTTTACGCAACTGATCGAGGAACATTTAGCATAATCAACGCTTAACATAAAACGCTTAACATAAGTTCTCTGCCGGGTTTGGTTTAATAAGCACGGCAGACCCCAAAAAAAATAAGTTTAAGGAGGAAATAATGGAAATTTTGGTGTGCGTCAAACGCGTTCCGGATACTGCTGAGAACGAATTTGAACTCAATTCCGAAGGAAATGATCTGGATCGTGATGATCTGGTTTATTCCGTGAACGAGTGGGACAACTATGCCGTTGAAGAGGCCATCCAGATCGTGGATAAGGTGGGCGGCAGCGTAACTGTCGTAACCGTGGGTGATGACGGCGCTGAAGAAGTCCTGCGACGTGAAATGGCCATGGGTGCTGATAACGGCGTTCTTCTCTTTGATGACGCCTTTGAAGGATCTGACGGCAGAGGTATTGCCGCCATCCTCAAAGCTGAAGTTGAAAAAGGCAATTATGATCTGATTCTTACCGGCGCCCAGGCTGATGACGGCGCAGGCCAGGTTGGCGGCATGCTTGCAGCGATGCTGGATTACCCCTATGCCTCTTTGGTGAACAAGATTGAGCCTGCTGATGCAAAAATTAAAGTGGGTCGGGAAATTGAAGGCGGCAACCAGGAGATGAACGAAATTGAGTTGCCCTGCGTGCTTTCCATTCAGACCGGTATCAACGAACCCCGTTATGTCGGCATCCGCGGTATCCGTAAGGTGGCCGGCGTTGAGATTCCCGTAAAGGGTGCCGCTGACCTTGGTGTGGATCCGGGCAGCGTGGGGGAAGCCGGTGCAAAGACCAAACGCGTGGATTATTTTGTACCCGATCTGGGTGATGGTGCTGAAATGCTTGAAGGCTCCACTGATGAAATAATTGAAAAATTGATTGAGAAGTTGAAAGCCAAAGGAGGTCTTTGATCATGACACAGATTTTTGCATATGTTCCATTTAAAAACGGGGTGGCCGAAGATGTGGCCATGGAATTCCCGGGTGCTGCAAAAAAGATTGATGCCGGTGCCTCTCTTACTGCCGTGGTTGCCGGTTCCGGCGCGGATCTGGACAAAGTGGCCAACGCGCTGACCAAGACTTACGCAGAAGTGATCAAAATCGACAATCCCGCCTTGGCCTATCCCAATGCCGAGATCGTGAGAAAAGCCCTGACCAATATCATTCCATCCGATGCCATTGTGCTGGTGGCCCATGATACCTTTGGCATGGATTTGGCCCCTGGTCTCTCCATAAAACTGGATTCAGCCTATGCTGCCGACGTTGTCGACGTTGAAGGTATGGACGGTGATGCCCTGAAACTCGTCCGTCAGGAACTGGGCGGCGCTGTCTCCACCCATGCGACCTGCGATGCATCTGCGGGCGCTGTCCTCACTATCCGTCCGGGTGCATTTGCCCCGGCTGAGGGTAGTGCTTCCGGTTCCGTGGTTGACAAGTCCGGTGATGCCGGTGATCTTTCGGCCAAAAGAACCTTCCTGGAAGTGGTTGAAGCTGAAGTCGGCGATGTTGATATCACCAAATCCGACGTTCTGGTTTCCATTGGCCGTGGTATTGAAGATGGAGACAATATTGCGATTGCCCAGGAACTGGCTGACGCCATGGGTGCGGTGGTTTCCTGCTCACGTCCCATCGTTGACGCCAAATGGCTTGAAAAATCCCGCCAGGTTGGTACTTCCGGCCAGACCGTTAAACCCAAAGTCTACATGGCCATGGGTATTTCCGGTTCCTTCCAGCACATGGGCGGCATCAAGGGCAATCCCTTTATCGTTGCCGTGAATAAAAATCCCAAAGCACCCATTTTCCAGGTTGCTGATGTGGGGATTGTGGAAGATATCCTTGAGTTTATGCCTGCACTCCAGGAAGCCATTGAGGCTCTTTAAACAGGCATAAGCGGAAAGTACAACAAAGCCCTGCGGATTTTTTAATGCCTGCAGGGCTTTTTATTGTCTAAACAGCAATTTCAAATCGAATGGCCGGGTGGTGCCGGTAGTCCGTTAAAACCGTATCCTTGTACTGCCAGTCAAAAATAGAGGAAAAAGCAGTGGTTTCTATACCAGGCAGGGTAAAGGGTTTTCTTTCAAGCTGCTGTGTCACTCCTTCCACATGGTTTTCATAAATATGCGTATCCCCCAGGAAGCCCACAAGAGTGCCCGGTTTAAATCCTGATTCCAGGGCCAGAAGCGTCAGAAGAAGTCCATAGCTTGCAATGTTGAAGGGAAGACCCAGGGCAGTATCCACGGACCTCTGGTTCCACAGCAGATTAAGCCGGCCATTGATGACGGTGACCTGAAATCCGTAGTGGCAGGGCGGAAGGGCCATCTGGCCGATATCCATGGGATTCCAGGCCGACACGATCATGCGCCGGTCATCGGGATTGGTTTTCAGGGTGGCCACCAGGTGTTTAAGCTGATCCACCCCGGACGGGACCGGTGCCTTGTCCCAGGCCTGGTATCCGCCGCCGAAATGTCGCCACTGGAACCCGTAAATGGGGCCAAGTTCCCGTTCTTTCATCATTTTTTTTCTGGTTTCATCATCATGCCCGTAGGCGACCTTGGCCGGTGAGCACCATTCATCCCAGATATGGTTGTTTCTGTCCTGCAGCCAGTTTTTATCTGTGATGCCTTTGATGAAAAATTCCAGTTCCGAGGCCACAAGGGCAAAGGGCACATATTTGGTAGTGAGCAATGGAAATCCTTGGTCCATGTCATGTTCAAACATGGCCCCGGCAATGGCAATGGTGTTCACCCCGGTGCGGTTCTCCTTGATCTGTCCCTGGTTAAGGACTTTTTTGACAATATTTGAATAGGCGTCCATGTGTGTGTCCGTTTGTATTAAAAGTTTAATTCTGACAGCCAGTTGGATGCAAGCCTGATTTCTGCTCCGTTTGGAAAAGTTTTTTCTCTGTCCAGTTTTTTTGAAATTTGCACCATTTTGATTTCAGGAAAAAATTTTTTAAATATTTCAAAATTCGGGCTCAAATTATTATCGTTCCATTTTACCTCTAACAATAAGGACGGGCGATCCTCTTTTGAAATACAGAAATCGATCTCTTTGCCGTCCTTATTTTTTACATAAAATAGCTTTCCTTCTTCTCCCAGGCAATCCTCCCGGAAATGCAATTCTTTTTGTATGGCACATGCCACGGCATTTTCCAGCTTAATGCCTTGATCACCAATAACCTGGCCTGTATCGTAGAAATAAAACTTAGGTGCTTTCTGAATAGCCCTGGCAATGTTTTTATGGAAGGGTGATATTTTGAAAAGCACATACATATTTTCGAGTATCGTTAACCACCTTTTTACCGTTTTATCTGAACATTGTATATCCTGTGCCAGGGAACTATAGGAAATTGGGCTGCCTACCCGGTGCTTTAATAGCTGAATCATCGTTTCAATCTGGGTGATCTGCTGAACATTTTCAATGTCAATGAGATCTTGTTTTAAAATGATATCAAGATGAGATTTTTTCCAGCGGTTATAGAAACGACTTGTTCCATTCAAAAAAGGCTCTGGGAAACCACCAAACGATAAAAGCTTGTCTAATTCAACGTCATGGTTGTCGGGTTTTAAAAAAGTGCTGATTTCCTTAAGATCCAGAGGATGCAATCTGAATTGGAAGAATCTTCCTGCAAGGGAATCACCCACTTTTTTATAGGTATCTAATCGTGCACTGCCCGTAACAAGGATTGCTGGTGGAATGCCTTCTTTGTCATAAATGCCCTTCAACCATGCTTTCCAGTTTTTCAGCTTATGCAGTTCATCAAAGATAACCATGGGCTTTGAGCGGTCCCAGGATCTTTCCTGTAAGTCTAACCGATCATCAATATTATCATAGTTGAAATAATCAAAATTATTTTCGAGCATTTTTGACAGCGTCGTTTTTCCGGTCTGGCGCGGCCCGGTCAGCAGGATAATTTTATTATTCAAATCTTCTTGAATATATTTTGTAAGATATCGTTTCATGATGGTTATTCTGACATGAATTCCGAAATAGTCAAGACTTTTTCGGAATCAGATTCGATAAAGTCGATTTGTTGGTCCGGATGGTACTTAACTCTTTAAATCTCTATAATAATTTTCATGTGGTCCGATCATGATTAATTCAAGATCATCGCCCACAAAACGGTAAGCAAGCAGATATTGAATTGCTTTTATTTTAAATTTATGAACAAAAACCCCTTTAAGATCTCCCTTTTTTTCTGCGCCGATCGTTGGGTTTTCAGCAATGTTTTTCACTTCGTCATCAAGTCTATTTTTTTCTTGCGTAGTGAATTTTTTAACCTTGCGTTCAAAAGATCGGGATTGAAAAATTTTCATTTCTGCTGCCCAAATTTATATTCACTTATTGCTTCGTGTTCCAATTCAGCGATGCCGATGAGGATCTCTTTTATAAGGTTATAGGTTAAATCGGGGTTTTCTTCAGCACATTTTCCAATCCGGGCCCAATGCTCAATTTGCCCAGTTAAAGATCGTTTATCTATTTTGCTGAATATCTTTGCTTCCCGAACCAATTCGTCAGTTATTCTTACTGCTGTTGTCATGATAATCCCCTTATTGTATTTTTTTAAGCATAATGCGCTGTGCTGCATAATGCAATACACAATTGCATTATGGCTTCATTGTGCGTTGGGGAGACCTGGAGGCGGAACAAATTGTCAAAGAGCGCAGATTCATTCAAAAGGTCATGGGCCGGTAAGTCTTTCCGGAATCCAGAAGACAGTCTGCAAATCCCCGGATCTGGGTCTGAATGGTCCTGCGAAATGAAGATGTGCCCCGCATAAGCTCCTCATAGGCGGATATAAAGGTGCGATAGAGATGGGGCTTCATTTCCACGACCCGTTGGGCGACCAGCTCCTTTTCATCGGCATAGGCTTCGATTTTTTTATCCCTGAAAAGAAAATCTTCCGGGCGAATCATTTTTCGGTTGAGCAGATTCAATACAAAGCGGTCGCCGATCAGGCATCGATACTCTTCAACCAGGTCGCAGGCCAGGGACGGCCGGCCGTAAGCGATCTCATGCAGGGTGCCCATATATGGATCCAGCCCGCATGTTTTTATTGCCGAGATCACCTCATTCGTCAATAAGGTATAAACAAAGGAGAGCAGGGCATTTACCGGGTCCTTGGGCGGACGCCTGTTCCGGTTATTAAAGAAAAAACGGTCGTTTCGTATGAGCAATTTAAATACGCTGAAATAGATCCTGGAACCTGCCCCCTCAAACCCACGCACCTCGTCAGGGGTCTCTGCTTTTTCAAGTGAAGACTTCAGCGCCTTGATTCCGGCCGCGGCAGACCCAAGCCGGGGCTCCTTGTAATCCCTGCCCCGCCGGGCTAAAAACATAACCATGTTATTGAGTTTGCCTGCAACAATCACCTTCATAACCGCCAGTTTGAAAACAGGGTCTTCCAGTTTTAGGTACTGGGCTTTGCGCAGCGCCACATGCTTATGCTCATCAATCATGAGCCTGGCCCGAAACCGGCCGGTGGGTGTCAGAAAAACGGTTTCCACACGGTTTTTGATTAAAAAATCCATCATCGAACCGCTTAAGGAGACATAGCCGGTCAGTACCAGTTTTTCCAACCCTTTGGCGGGCACAGATTCCAGCACCTGGCCCTTTTTGATAATATCCAGGCTCTCTGCGTTTTTTCGGATATATGCACCCTGTTCCACCACATAAAGCGTTTCCATGGCTTATCCTGTCCCGTTACTTTAAAAATCGTTCAAGCTGAACAAGAGCGGTTTTCATGTTCATGACCGCGTCGGAAAGGTTTTCAATTTTTTCGGATTTCCCAGGATTCCCGCCCGGGATCGACGCCCATGAGGCCAGATGGATCAGGGGATGCAGGTAGCCGGTCTCGTCAGGCTCAAGCCGGCAAAAGTCCCTGTCATAACCGGTCAACGCGTGGATCCGCCGGCAGCCCAGGGGCGTTCCCCTGACACGGCTGAGCTTATAGTCCACCAGGTGAGGGTTGTATTCCGGATCACAGGCCAGCAGATAGTGCAGCATGTGTTTGCCCCGGGGCAGAAACCCCAGGGTCTGGAACAGGATTTTTTCTTCCCTGATTCCGATGCTGTGTCGTTCCCGCACCAGGGCGAACAATCTGCCCAGTGCCGGGCATTTTTTCCCCAGTTCAAAAAGATCTGAAAATTTATCATTCAATTCTTTCATCCCCGGATGAAGCACCAGGGGCGCGCTGCCAGTCTCCTTTTTTCTACACTGAATCCGATCCGGATCTGAACGGGGAACATTCCTTAAAAATTCCAGCTGGGCCTCAATCTCCCTTTGGGAGCATTTTATGAAAAAAGAGCGTTTGCCGGTTTGCCGGTGAATGCCTAAAGGCAGTTTGACCAGATTCCCCATGCCCTTGCCCGACAAGTGATCCTGCTTGGGAAATACCTCCAGACTGAAACAGGAAAGATCCGGGGCCAGATGATCGCATACGGCGGTCAGTGCCTGTCGGATCCGGGCCGCTTTTACCGGGGTCTCCATGAAAAACCAGAAATGATACCCCTTTGCGCCGCTGAATTCGATCACAGGAAACAGGCCCATATCTTGTGCTGAATCCGTGATCCTGGATACCATATATGCGCGGTCCTTGTGGATATCAGCCCGGGCTTTGGCCAAAGCCTTGCCTGTAGATTGCCGCAGGTCCGGTACCAGGTCTGCATCAATGACTGCACACCGGACTGTGGCATTCGTGTCCATCAGGTAAAACCCATAGGTTTTGATGCCCCTGAAATGATCTTCCAGATCCTGTGGGGTAATCGCCCGCCTGACCGGAACATAGCCGGATCTCCCCTGCTGCTTGTCCGCCCACTGCCGTGCAAACACATCGGTCCGGCTGAAAAACAGACCCATGAAGTGTGACACCAGGGCCTGCCTGGTATGCATCCGTATCCCTGACAAGGACCTGACCGATGCGTTTGAGCAGAAGCGTATAATCTGTACTGGCTTGACCTGTGAATATTTCCTGTGCCTTTTGTTCCATCACTGCTCTTTTCCCTTTATCGTTGGTTTAATCGTCAGAATGTCGGATCATTGCTCTGAGCCTGTCCAGGTTAGGATAAAACCGGCTATGACGTTCCAGTTCGGTCAAAAGCCGGTCCGCCTTTTGGAGTTGACCTGCTTGAAAGGCACACAGGCTTTGCCAGAACAGTCCTTCAAGGTATGGGTTGCCCCAGTTGCTGGTGAAAAATTCGCCTGCCTTTGCCGCATGTTCCAAGGCCTGGGTGTAATTTTTTAAGCTGTACTCGATTTTTGCCAGCCGGATCAGGCTGATATGCCGTGATCTGGAATCCCCGGCAGCTGCTGCGTTAAGAATCGTTTTCGCCTGTTCAAACTGACCGGCCGTACACAGGACATCTGCCTCGGTCCACCGGTAATAGGGCCTTCTGAATTTCTCCGGAATACCTCCGATGGCTTCCATGGCCTTGTCGGTTTTCCCCATCGCCAGGTAGGTCCGGGCCAGAAGTTCATGGATGAAATCCGTTGAGGCATTCCGGCTGCTGCTCTGCAGGGCGAAAAGCAGGGCGCTTTTGGCTTCGTCATAGCGATCCATGCAGAATTGCACCTTGCCCAGGGCAAAGTATTTGAATGCCAGACTGATGTAATTGGTCTGTTCATCCTGTTTCAGGCAGGCCGTAATCCGCTCAAGCGCCTTCGTTCCGTTTCCCGCTGCCAGCAAAAGGGACGCAGATCTGTAAAGGGATTTCACATAATTCTTTTTTTCCTGCTGCCTTTCCGCCCTTTCCTCGTCAGTCAGACGCTCCCAGTTAAAACAGGCGATGTCAAATTTTTCCAGGCCCGGTCCGGGTTTGTTTTCAATCTGGGAAAACAGCATCCCCTGTCTGTAGAAGTTTGTGATGCCGTCCGGGCGCAGCTCCTGGGCTTTTTTAAAATGCTCATGGGCCAGGGCGATACGTTTGGTTCTGGCTTCACCTGCCAGAAAAACCTTTTTGTTTTTTGCGGCATACAGACAATTATAGGCCGTATAGGCCAGGGATGCCCGGGCCATGAAATTATCCGGTTCTGCGCGGACACACACCATCAATTCTTTAATGGCGTCATCAAACGCGCCGGTCTGTCCCAGTGCAAATGCAATTTTCTGGCGCACCGGGATATCGGCACCTGCCCGGATAAGATCCGGCAACTTATCGCCCACAGGATGGTATAGGCTTAAGATATCATCCCACCGGTTGTTTTTGGACAGATCCTCAATATCGGCCAGGACCCGGTTTCGGGATTTTTTGATGAATTCCCCTTTTTTAACGCCAAACAGCTCCTGGTCGGAAAACAGATCTGCCTGGGTGCCGGTACAGGGGGTATCCATCGGTGCCGGTGTTTTGCTTTGGGGGGTCTGAATAATTCTTGCTGCGGCCTGAAGTTTTACCATGATCGCCTCCTTTGGAATTTTCAATCGTCTAAAAACCCATACGGAGGCGGGTTGGAAATCTTTCAAATATTATCCATACGAAAACGGAAAAAGAGCGTCATGGTTTTTCCTGACATGATCAAGGGCCTCTTTAAACGTTCTTTGATGAAAAAATGAAAAATGATGGGTATCCAGATGGACAGCCGCCTGCCGTAACTGTTTTTCCCACCCATAACACCCGGCATCAAACTGTTCTGCCGGGACAATTTTTTCCAGAAACGCCAGGGGTTTTAACGCCATGATTTCAATGGTCGGCCCTTCACCCGTTTTAAGGCAGATATCAAAGCTCTTTTGCATAAGACGCAGGGCCTGCTCCCTGTCCCCGCGCAAAAGGGCCGCCCGGCCAAGGTTGAAAAAGATAAGCTGCCATGGATGGTGTTGGGTGAAATTTTTTAAGGCTGTTTGAACCAGAGAAGTAAACAACAGGGCGGAAGAATAATCCGAGACGGTTTCTGCAAGATATCTGCAGAGCAGAAAAAACTGCCAGGCGGTCAGATCCTGGCACCGGTAAACGTCCATATTCAGATCCCGGATGCCAAGACAGGTTGTCAGGCAGATGCGTGCGCCTTCAACATCCCCGGCATCCAGCCGGGCAAACCCAAGATAATGGTATTGGCGCACCCATTCAGGTTTAAGCTCTTGTGAATAATTTTCCCCAAGCGCAAGCCTGGCTTTCCGGGATAAGGCTTCTGTTTGTCCGATATGCCGGGGACCGCAAAAGGCCGAGTTCTGAACCAGGGTGCCGTAAATTCGTTCCAGGCAGGGATCTGCAACACAGCCAAACTCCTGCTGCATGTCATGGCGTTTTTCCATGAATCCGAGCAGCCGCGTGAGGCTGTCCGGCACGTCCGGGGAAAACGCATAGCGATTATGGGCCGCCACAAGCGTATGGTTGAAAAAATCAGCTGCAAGGTTGAGATCCAGTTGCATCACCTGTTTTAAAAGGAGTTGCCCACGCAGCTCCCATTTTTCTGCCGACGCCACCCGGCCAAGGTGGTTGGCAAGCCCAAGGTTGGCTGTGCACCACCTGATTGATGCCATGGGCCATGTTTCGGGCAGTGTTTCAGGTGCAAGGGCGGCAATGGCCCGGCACCTGTCCAGCGCATAGTTTGCAACCATGTCGTAAAATTTACGGGTAAACCGGTCAAACAGACCGGGATCATTGAAAATCCGGTGTAAAAGGTCTTTTATCGCCACCTGCTCCTTCTCCATCCAGCGGCCGGGCAGGCTGTCCATTTTATCAATAAATGATGCGGGCTCCTGCAGTGCCCGGGAAAAGAAGAACAGCAGGTTTTCCTGTTTTTCCGAATACAGGGATACCATGGTCCATGCCTGATCCATGCTTGATACCGGTATGATCCCTTTATTGCTGTGGTTTATTCTATAATGATTTTCGGCAGGCAGGATCACACATGTGAACCCCCGGTCACGGGATGCCTTGAGTTTGGCGTCCAGGTATGCCACGGGCCGCACGTTGCCCGAATTGTCCAGGCATCCTGTGGCAATGAATCGTTTTGAAAGCGGCGTGCCCTGCAAAAGGCTTTTCAGGCCAAGGGCAATGGGCAGGGATGCTGATCCGCCTGTGAAACGGATCTCTGTGCTGATCTGCGAAACCGGGAAAAGAATAAACCGGTGGTTTAACGGATCAGGGGCGCATCGCCGGACAACTTGCTCAGCCGTGTCTATCGCGTCAATGAACCGGGCATCCATCATCTGGGCCGCCCATTCAGGGATATGGACGGCATCGGCCTTCAGGGCGACAAGACCGGCAATGAACCAGACCACCCCGGCGCAATGGTCATTGGCGAGAAGAATCGGGATTTTAATCCATTTCCCCTGTTCAAGCACCCCGATATCGTGCCCCGGCATGGATACAAACCCCGTATTTTCAGTCAGAAAGTCCCTGATCCATGCCGGCCTGGAAGATGCAATCAAAAAATTTGCCCCCAGGCTGAGTTCAAACAGCTGTTTCAGGGCCGGGTCATTCATATGGGAGATCATGTTTTCAAAGCAGGTGCAGAAATCATCGCGCCCAATGTCGCACCATGGCACACAGGCGAGATCTGTTACCATGGCCTGAAAATGTCCGGTATTTTTTTCAGCGGCAAAGGCAAGGCTCCGGATGTTAAATGCCGGACTCATGGAAAAGGGCTGTCTGTGTGATGAACAATGAAAAGTACAAGCGTCTCATCCCCGGACAACGGCCTGTCAAATACGGCCACGAACCTTTTTTCTTCATCCTTCCATGACCAGGCACAGGGGCTTAGCCGTTTGTTCTGACTCTCTTTGATCCGGCACTGGAAAGCATCTGCCGGGATACCGTCAGGCAGATCTTCAATGACACCGCTGGCGGAATAAGGATCGGGCGGTGGTGCAGTGTAGTCTATGCGACACTGCACCGGGCGTATTTCCACCAGATCCCGGTCGTCAACGCAGACATACACGGCTGTCAGCATTTTTTGATCCCGGTCAGCCGCAGCCATGGGCAGCACATGGGAAGGCAGTCGCAGGGCAGCCAGGCACTCCTCAACGTTCAGGGGGTCCCAGTCCCAGGCGATGCCTGAAAATTTTTCCTTTAATCGGGTTATAAGGGACTCTAGTTCAAGGGGAAACCCGGCGGTTTCAATTCCGGATACAAGCGTACCCACTGCCATGGATGCAAAGGTGTACCCGACCTCTATTTCAAGCTCTCGGAAATATATTCTGGGGTCATTTTCTTTCATGGGCATGGGGGGCAGCGCCCAGTCCGGCCGCCAGTTCGGCGTATCTGCCATTTTTAGCACACTGTCAATCACGGCCGGATCCAGCGTACCGGTACAAGCCCCAAGAAAACTTTTGTTCAGGGTGTAGATATTCCAGGGTTCAATAAACAGCTCTGAAAAACCTTTTCTCATCCTCTCCGGTAAGACAAGATCCCCGGGGCCTGCCAGGGCATTATCCGTCCAGATCTGGGCCACCTGCACCATATTGCCCGGGCCGGTTTCGAGCACGACAACTTCGGGCGGATTGTAAAAATAGTTATCCCGCCAGCAGGAAAGTCCGGGGTCAATGGCCCGAATTTGACCCGGCCCCATTTCAGGGGTAATTGGGTTCTTGGCAAATGCCGTTTTCAGTTTTTCCGACAAAATATCCAAGGCATCTATATCATCCCTGAGTGCCGTGGCGCAAAAAGGACAGATTGCCGTATGACGACGGACCTGCTCCTCATGTTTGCGATCATTTTTTACGGATAGCGGCGGGCAGGTTCTCAACTGCCTTGCCAGCGCCAGTGCCTGTTTTCTGGTGTACATCTGTTTTCTTTACCCCTTTTCACCAAGATTAACCCAGGAGCCCAGGTTGTCACACAGATTGAGAAGAAAAAATTCAAAGTCTCTGCCGTCCTGTCCTTTGGTATCATAGTCAGGGGAGACCCAGTCCAATGCCCTCAAAAAAGATCTGAGCTTTTCCCTGATCTTGTCCCGCTGGTAAGAGAGGCCGGCTTTTTTTTTCATAAGTTCGGAAACAGCTTTGTGGGTAAGACCTTCACAGTCGTAATAAAAAAAGATCTTCCGTTCGGTATTTTTCAGCCGGTTGAAGAAATTTTGGGCCCAGACCGTCAGCATATTTTTTTTCATGTTATCCAGACCGCCCGGTGCCGGACGTTCGGTCAACGGGTTAAAGGCATCTTTCTCCCCGTCGGTTACCGGATAGCTCTCCACCCCGGGCTGGAGAACCACATGCCTGTTCACCCAGGCCAGGAAATCCTGGATCTTCATGCACAGGTCATGAACCCCGGCGGCACGGGCTGAGGAGCTCCAGAAATGCCGGGCCAGCGTAAGAATGTTCTCCCGGGTGTTCAGTCTGCCGAACTCCCCGGGCAGGTCAGGCGGAAACGCAATGGTCATAAAATCATCCGCCATGATCAGCGTTTGTGCAGGATTTTCCGTCATGCTGAAACGCATTTTTCCTTTCGCTGCACCCCTGTCCCTGATGAAATCGTCGGATTCAGCTAAAACCTCCAGAACATGGCGGTAGAAAAGACGCCAGGTATCCTTGTGAATATCCTGACCAGCGTCTTTGCTTCTGGAAAGATCAATCATCCGGTGCCACAAAAATTGCCGCACCTGTTTTATGGCGCCGGGTTTCCTTCCCATAAGCCCGGAAAGCATATTTTCATCCCTGAGAAGAAATACGATCAGCTCCTGCCGGATATCTTGCCGGTCAACCTGCTCCGGGGCACAACCATACAAGTCCAGCCGTGCAATTTTCATTTTACGGTGAACCGCATCCGCCAGGGTGTCCAGTGCCCGGGCATTTTCCGGCTTTGCCAGCCAGCTCTGGAATTGTGTGGTCAAGGCGTTTCTTTTCATCATTGCGAACATGTCTGCGAAATGGTTTGAATGGCGGATACGGGTATCTCTCCCTTGAAACTCAGTTTTGAGGCTTCGGAAGCCGGGATGTTGAACCGTATCCGGTCAATGATATAAGAGGTCTTTTCCATGAGATATCCGGTATGAAGCAGTTTTGTGTTCCGGGTTACCCATTTCAGGCTGTTCCGGCCGGAGGATGAAGATGGACATACCGCAAAACCGGCACCACTGGCAACCGGATGCAGGGCAAATACAGGATGTGTGCCGTCGGGATCGGCCTTGGCCGGGAACTGCCCCCGGGTCAGGATTGAAAGGGTACGGTTCAGGCCCCCCATGAAAAAGAAATTGCTGCGCCAGTGTGCCAAAGGAAGGCGGGCCCCCTCCACAAGAATCCGTTCAAGGTCGGTTTGCGCCGTCATGGTTCCGGGCGGTGTTCCCCAGATGGCGTCAAAGGTGAGACGGGACGTGTTGCGGGTCATAAATCCTCGCTTTTGAACAAATGATGAATATTGGAATTGTTGATTTTTTGCACCATACCTTTTTCTTTTTTCTAAAACAAGCCCTGAAGCAGACCAGCAGAGGTTTAAATGGCGATAAGCGCCTAATTCCAGATACGGAGGTACATAGGTTGTTGTCAAAAGAAAATATGGGACGGTATTGAAAATGTTACAAATATAGCGTTCAACTGCCATTTTACCCTGATTTTTAAACGCTGAAAGAAAGTTTTTTGAATTGGATTTTTTCTTTTATATACTATGATATGGTTGTCAAGCTTGTTAGGGTTATATTTTAACTCCACGCTTACTTTGTTGTTTGTTTCGATATTTTTAAATCACCGGAGATGTAACCGTGAAAAAACTACCTGTGGGTATCAGCAATTTAAAAGAAATTATTGAACAAGGTTATGCGTATGTGGATAAATCCCGGTTTGTCTATGACCTTGTTGAACGGGGGAAGTACTACTTTCTTGCCCGGCCCGGGCGGTTTGGAAAATCATTGTTTGTTGACACGCTTAAAGAGGCGTTTGAAGGGAATAAAGCGCTTTTTCAAAGCCTGTGGCTGTGTGACAACTGGGACTGGGAAAAGCGGTTTCCCGTGATTCACATCTCCTTTGCCGAGGGCGTGCTTCGGAACAGAGCGGAGTTAGACGGTAAAATTCTAACGATCCTTGATGAAAATCAAAAACGATTAGGCATTACTTGTGAATATCAGGACAGTATCTCCAGTCTGTTCAGTGGGGTTATCCGCAAAGCAAAGGAAAAATACGGCCTTCGTACTGTTGTCCTGATTGATGAATATGACAAACCAATCCTGGATAATATCACTGAACCAATAATCGCCGAAGAGATGAGGGAAGGGCTGAAAAACCTCTATTCGGTCATTAAAGGGCAAGATGCCAATATTCAGTTTGCGTTCCTTACCGGCGTATCCAAATTTTCCAAGGTAAGTCTGTTTTCCGGACTGAACAATTTGACCGATATTTCCCTGGATCCCGAATATTCGGCAAGTTGCGGTTATTCAGAAGATGAGCTGACCCAGGTTTTTTCAAATCATCTGAAAAACAAATCCCGGGAAGATATCCGCAAATGGTACAATGGCTATTCCTGGCTTGGGGAGAAGGTTTATAATCCCTTCAGCATCCTCAATTACCTTCGAACCGGAGCGTTCCGCAACTATTGGTTTGAGACCGGAACACCAACCTTCCTGATCAATCTGCTGAAAAAAAACAGATATTATATCCCGGGTATTGAAAATATCGAGGCGTCTGAATCCTTGATCGGCGCGTTTGATATTGATTTTATCGAACCCGAAAACCTTCTTTTCCAGGCAGGCTATCTTACCATTGAGCAAGGACAAAGAGTGGCGGGCAAGATCTTTTATAAACTCCGGTACCCGAACATGGAAGTCAAAGCCAGTTTATCGGATTATATCCTGAACAGGTATTCTCATGACAGGGTGGTCAAAGAAAAGGTGCAGCTTCAAATTTACCGGGCTTTCCAGGAAAATAATCCGGATGCCCTGAACACGGTTTTTCAGGCGTTGTTCTCTTCCATCCCCCATGACTGGTACCGTAAAAATAAGCTTTTTGAATACGAAGGGTATTATGCGTCGGTCTTTTATTGCTATTTTACGGCGCTTGGCCTGGATGTGACTGCTGAAGATACGACCAGTCACGGCCGTATTGATATGACGGTGCGAATAGACGGCAGAATCTATATCTTTGAATTCAAGGTGGTGGACGTTGATAAATCTCAGCAGACGGCCCTGAACCAGATCAAACAAAAGGGTTATGCAGATAAATACCGGGGAATCACCGATGAAATTTACCTGATCGGTGTGGAATTCGACCGGGGCCGGCGCAATATTATCCGGTTTGAATGGGAACAATTTTCGCAAGGATAATGATCACTTCTCTAATCGAGGCAATCTTTCGGACCTGAGGGCGTGGCAGAGTCTAAGGGCGTGGCGAATAGGTCTCAATCCTCTCTAATCGAGGCAATCTTTCGGACTGCGATCATTGAAGCAGCCATGTCCGAGCTTGTAAGTCTCAATCCTCTCTAATCGAGGCAATCTTTCGGACAGAAAAAGCAAAAAAACATATGCTTGAATAATAAACGAGTCTCAATCCTCTCTAATCGAGGCAATCTTTCGGACCGTTGACAGACTGCAAAAAGGCCACTGGGTTTTCATGTCTCAATCCTCTCTAATCGAGGCAATCTTTCGGACAGAATGCTAAAGATTCTCTGATAGCTAATTGCAAATAGTCTCAATCCTCTCTAATCGAGGCAATCTTTCGGACCACAAGCTATTGAAGCTTACATAGAATACTATACGTCTCAATCCTCTCTAATCGAGGCAATCTTTCGGACTGCTAAAATGATTTGTGGATATGATAAACAAGGTATGTCTCAATCCTCTCTAATCGAGGCAATCTTTCGGACTGTGGGTATCTGAAACACTTATCTGTAAAGGCTTTCCAGAGCCGATTTGACGGACCTACCCCGTTTTGGGGTTTCGGAAAAAAACTTCACACTTAAATTTATGCTGTTTTTAGCGCAAACTTCTGATTTTAAAAGAGATACAAAAATGACGGACCTCCTTAAGGTATTTTTTGAACAAATTATCAAAGATCGTGGCAGCCTCATAACACCGAATAGGCCCGTGTATTGGGCGGATTCCCGGTGCCGGAGAATTCCACCTGGCCTACGCAATGTTTGCAAAGCGGGTAATAGCGGATGGTATCCTCACCATGGTCAATGATCTCCTCCAGATCCGACTGCATTTTCATGAATTTGTATTCGGTCATATTTGCACATTCAAATACGGACTTTTGAACCCGGGTCCCGTATCCTTTCAGGATCTTTACTACCCTGTACCGGACCCGGTTGTCAACAATGTCAAAGCAGACCAGGAAAAACATTTAAAAAAGCCTCTTGGCTATTTTTTTCAAAAACATAGCAATTCCCATTTGCATTGTTCAGATATCAGGACTCACCCAGAATCGTTTTGAGATGCTGAATTTTTGCAAATTGTTTTTTCTTCGTTTTATTCACGCTCCATTTATTTTCACTGATATAAAACGCCTTTATCTTTTTAGCGCACTTGAGCTTGAAGTCGTCTTCCATTTCATCAAGTCGGTTATACAGCCCCACTACCTTATTTTCATTAACCGGGTTCTCATCAAATATTTGAGCCAGTTCCTGTTCCTGGGGAGACATGGCTTCCAGCGCTTTTTGTTTCTTTTCTTTTTCCGCTGCTTCAGCCGCTTCACGGGCTGCCTTCTCCTCCAGCGCTTTTTGGGCTTCAGTGGCCTTTTGAACCTGTAACTGCGCTTCAGCCAGCTGTTTTTTCTCCTCCTGGACTTTCAGGACTGTATAGGCGTTTTCCCGTTCAGCCAACCTGGTTTCAAGGTCAGCATCAAGACGGGAGATACCGGTCCAGCCAAAAGGGTGAAGCCCTTTGACATTTTCATCTTTCCGGGCAGGAGAAGCCAGCCATAGGGTTGTGGCATGATCAAGGTAGTCTTTTTGGTCTTTTTTAGGACCTTTTTTAATCATGATATTCCGGTTTCCTGCAATGGTAACGAATTCAGCGCCGCAATGACGTCCCATACGCATCAACAGGGTATCCGGTTGAATAAAATCCTGGGCAGGAATACCCACTGAGCGAAGTTCCCGGTTTTCCCTTTTGTGTTCTCCTGCATAAAAGTCGTGGGTGCCGGACAAAAGCGTTTTGAGCTGAACCGGCTGCCGGACAGGGCTTTTAGAGTCCGGTCGCCCAACGGTTATCTCCCCGGTAAAAGTGGATCCGGGCTCAATGACTTCCAGAATCTGATAAGGCCCGCGGGCTTCTTTGTCCGATACCTTTTTTTTCTTGTTGACGGCATATACGATCCTGGTTTTAACATCTCCGGCAGGTTGGAAATCCGACACTTTTACATGCCCAAAAGGATCCTGTTCGATGGATTGATAATCCAGCAGTTTTTTTTCAAGCGCCTCAGCATCTCTTGCCCGCATATTTTTTCCGCCGCATACATGATTCAAGTATCCTGTCCGCAAGGCTCCCTTGATAGACGAGCCCGGGATGAAAGGCCGGTTGTCAGCCGTTCGAAATGCCGTACGCTCGACAACAAATTTGTTGAGTTCCTGTTGGATTTTGTTTTCGGGAATCTTTAATGTGCTGCGATAATGGTCTATAAAGGCCTGGGCCACGCGGACTCTTCTCCCCTCGGCTTTCCTGCCCTGGAAAAACTTATAAATCCGAAGGATTGAAGGAAGATCCCCTAAACGGCACAGGGAAGAAAGGGTGTCCTTGTCGGCCCGGGACAAACTGCTTATAAATGATACGGGATCAAAGGCGATCAGTGTCTTTTGTTCCTCGTCCAGCACAAATCCCATAGGTTGATACACTTCGTCACAACCGATGTGCAAAGGAGAGTTAACTATAATAACGCATTTATAGGTTGTTTTCATGGAGAGCTCCTATACGGATGGGCAGCACAGGTGCATACGCCTGCACAACAGTTTCAGGCATGGCCTTTGATACATTGGTAACGGCACAGCCGATGTACGGGGTGTCAATGGTTTCGGCCGGAACGCAGACAGCGCCTTCATCAGCCATGATTACAGGATTTTTAAATGGCTGGCGCACACCTGCCAGCAGATCTCCGTGTTTGCCGAACCGGACAAACGGGGTGAACCAGGTTTGATTGAACCTGCCTTTCTCCGGCAGGCAGGGTGCAAGGGTATAAAGACCGTCCCCCGCAGAGAGATCAGGCAGGGGAAGCGGACAGGTGTCAATAATTGTAAACCGCCCCATGCCGGTGGAGGCGTCCCGTCCAAAACCAAACTTTCCGATTCTTGACATCCCTTTTACCAGATGGTCCTTGTCGAGAAATTTTGGATCAATCAGGACAAACAAGGAAAGAAGAACGTTGGGATAAAACCGGAACACAGAGGTTTCAAACGGGGCAAATCGACCTTTACCGGTCGTACCGGTCATCCGGTTAATTGTGTTATGAGCGCATGTCCCGGTTTCAGCCAGCCCATTGTCCTTAAAATCAGTATCGGCCGCAAGATTTGTCCGTGTGGCATCAAGTATCAGATCGGCATTGCCCTTGAGCCACTTTTTCCCTTTTAGCTCTTTGGTCGCCAGGATTTTTTCTTTTTTTGACAAATGTTCAGATGACATAAACCAGTCCAGCGGAATATCCGGCCGTTTAAAACAGTGGGGGGCATCTTGGGCGGCATCCGTTGGCACGGCCGAAGAAAAAACAGCAAAGGGTTTTCGGGCGTATTGTTCAATGGCCGTATCCAGATCTGTTTTCAGAAGGTCCGGGGCATGGGCCGCCTGCCAGCAGAAGTGGCCGAACAATGTATCTCCCTTTAGACTTGTCCCGAAGCCTGAATCCGGTCGGATGGTTATTTTATAAAATTCCAATGCTCACCTCCTAAATCAAAGGGGATGCGTTATTAAATTTTTCCTGTATTTCCGGCTGGTCGAACGAGAATTTAATTTTACCATACCCCCGGCTGCCCGAACCGCCGAGCGCATCCTGCTCCAGCAGTTTCAGCCCTTTAAATAAAAGGTCTTCAAGCCCTTCGTCCCCCTGCAGTACTTTCAGGGAAATTGAAAAGCTGAATTCCGTTTCAGCCGGTACCCGCTCCGTGAATCTGGGGTCTCGGGCCGTTCCCGTGATACGGTTGATTGAATTTTCAGATTTCACTTCAGTGAACGCAAGATGACCTGCCAGCGCTTTTTCCTTCCAATTTTCACTTAACGGGGCATCGGCAAAGGAGAGACGGGTCACGCCGATTTCATTTTTTTCATCAGCATCGGCCCCGCTGGCGCCAAACAGGGAGAGAATGGCTTTACAGGTTGCTTTGTCCACGCCATCAAGCTTTTTATAATCTTTTATACCCAGAGGTGCCCCGCCGGTCCTTCCCATAAGCCCTGAGGAGAGTTCAAGAAGCGATCGGGTTTTGCCTTTCAGGGAAGACCCCGGGATATAGGGTTCATTGGTGTGGGGATGTTTCACAACAGGATTGTCTGTGCCGCCGATACGCATTTCCGTGTCACCTGCGCCGATGTGGAGTCCGCTTTTCAACTGAATGGTGCCGGTAATTTCCTTTATATCCACAAGTTTCATTTTATCTATCCTTTCGCTTATTTACTGGGTCCGTGAAGTCTGTAAAAACCAATAAAAGATTCAAAAAAAGAGTTGAACACATCCAGGTCACAAGGTTCCTCTACCTGGTTTACCGACTCCTTAATAAAATTGAGAAAATTATCTGATATCAGTTTGCGCCCTTTGGCATACGCGGCTTTTGCCGTTACCATATGAACCAGAGGGAGAATGTTTTCCCACGCGTGGGGAGATGTTTTGGCCCGCATGTTGAGACTGACGATTTCATCAAAAAATTTTCTCAACTGGGTCCTTTTGTTGACGCCTCTGGACTGTTCATTATCCTTTGCAATTTTAAGGGCAAAGTTCTCCGCTTTTTTTGAAAACAATTCCGGATCAATGATCTTTTTCCCCCTGTCTTTCCAGAACTCTATTTTATCCATTTTTACTCTCCTTTCTTAAGCTGTATTGTAAAACCCATAAAGCGATTCTCAGATCACCGCCGTAAACCGTCAGCCACATGGCCATTTTTTCTCTGACATGGTTCAGACGTTCCTTTCTTTGGCCTGGATCAATGCCGGGCAGAGCACTTCGCTCCAGGGAATATGCCAGTTTGGCGCGCCACTGGGTGCAGTTCATCCGGTCAAGGGGTATTCCTTCTTGTGAAGAGGTGAACAGCAGTTTCTCCTCTTCTGCCATGGCAATAAAAAAGTTGATCCGGTAAAGAAACACCAGGCTGATCCATTGATCTGCCGTCCATTGATAAAGTTCGTCACGCACCGCATCAAGCGCTTTGAAAACAGGCCACGTCACGGTATGTTCGAACAGGGTGATCCGTTTTCTGCCGCCATGCTTGGATTTTTCCAGGGCGTCTTCCGATGCTTTGGCAAGGGTATTGATCGGTGTGTGGGGTTTGTGCAGGCTGATACCGGCGGAAAATGTTATTTCCGGATTCTGGCACACATACGCCTTGAATTTATTCTCAAGAACCGTGGACAGTTCAATAATACGATTCCACGGCCCGATCAGAAAAAGGTCATCACCACCGGCAAACACCGTATATATATTTTGAAATTTTTCCGAATTTGACAAAAAATCCGGCAGAAAAAGCGAGAAAAAGTGGTCCAGTTGCCGGCTTAAACTGGCCATTCTCGATACCGTGTAAAGATGCTTTCTTAACCCGCATGCCATAAGCAACCCCAAATTATCCACATCCGCTTTAAGAACGCCCAGTGCTTCAACCCCCTGGCCGTTTGTCGCCGCGCTGGTGGCAAGGTCGTTTAACGTTTTCGGCATACCCGGTTCCGCATCTTCTCCCTCCTCTGTATCCGAATATATTGGAACATACCCGTTAAGTTGCCGACCGGTGACCCTGGCAAAATCAGTATCTGCCTGTCCGACATCAAGGCACCAGTACTTGAGTATTGTGCGGGACCTGGTGGTCCGGGCGGGATCGGTCGTTGAAAAATAGAGCTGAAATTGCTCAAAAACCGGATCAAAGAGCCGTTTCCCCGGAAAATCAGCATTCTTTTCTGTGATCAAAACATAAGGATGTTTCACCAGGTTTTCTCCAAGAAATACGTGATCCCTGCACAGAGCACAGCACGGAATATCATGTACTGCAACATCACGTTCGGCCGGTCGTTTGCCGCATAGCGGGCAGAGCGCGGAAGACAGATCATTGCAGAATTTGTCCAGATAATCTTCAACTGCCCCACCATAGGCGGCCAGATCCAGTTTTGAATATTTTTTTTCATCCCCTGCGTTTACCAGCCGTTCCCACAATGCTGAGAAATGGGTAGATTCAAAGTCGCGGCTTTTTGCGGTGACAGATGAAAAGATCATGCTGGTTTCACCATAAGTTCGTGCTACCAACCAATCGTTGATCTCTTTTTCAGCAGCAACAAGAGCGTCAGCAGCACTCTCCGTGTTCGGGGCCAGCAGGGTAAACCGCCCGCCGGCATTAAACATCACAGCGGTATGGGGCAGGCCAATTTTTCTGCATAAAAGCTGTGCGGCAAGATCTGAAAGAAGGGAAACATAAAACGAACGGCCCCTCAGTATTTTTGACCGGTATTTGGCAGACTCCCCGCCGCTGGAAAAAATAAAGTTCTGAATGCCGCTGAAACTGCCGGAAATCAGCAAAAACTTCTCATCGTCGATATTTTGAACGGCCCGGGGTTCCAATGTATGGGAATCTGCATGAAACAGGTACATTGCTGTGGCAATTGCCGCAGATGTCCTTAAATGGTCATACAGGGAAACATCCGGTATCACTTTTCCCACCCGTGCGGCAGGAATGGCCCAGGTATATTCCTTGACCAGGGAATCAAAATGTTCAAACCAAAGCGCTGTGTCGGTTTCCGCGTGAGCCAGTCTGC
The DNA here is from genome assembly GCF_000233695.2 of Desulfobacter postgatei 2ac9. NCBI lineage: Bacteria > Pseudomonadati > Thermodesulfobacteriota > Desulfobacteria > Desulfobacterales > Desulfobacteraceae > Desulfobacter > Desulfobacter postgatei. Next base: position 2,744,811 of record NZ_CM001488.1, read on the forward strand.
CCATCTGCGCGAGAAAGTCTTTTGTGAGATCCTGATATTCGGCAGTGGCGGATGCACGGTTTGCCGGTGAATCATTTTTCTGTTGAATCGGAAAAATAGATTCGGCCGTCAGAGGTTTCAACGGATATCTGAACCTGCATTTTTCTGCTGTCAGGGATTCAGGGGCATCAGCCAGGGTCATATGTTCAAACACAGGTAAAAGCCGGGTTGTCTTATAATCCTTGATTTGGACAGATTGCATGCTCTCCTTGTCAAAGGTTTTTCTGTCCATGCCGCTGCTGATGCGATCCGCCAGAGCCACAATCCATTCCATGGCTGATGAGGGGTCATGGTGGGCGGCAGCCAGCCTGATAAATGCATCACCATCTCCAAAGTTCCCGGTGTTGAGTTCAGCAGGAAGATGTTTCGATGTTTTTTCAATGAACCCGGCTGTGTACAGGGCATGCCAGTGGGAATACTTTCCATCAAATGACGGCAGGAAAGCGCCCGCATTCTCGTCGGCATATCCTGCTGGTAATTCCAGTACCTTGGGGTCAATAAATTTCCCCAGGTCATGGAAAAAAGCAGCCATGGCTATTTTTAATGTGGTTTTGTTCATAAGCCTCTCCGTATGATGTTTTAAAAGCAGAGCCGTGGTGTGCACCGGACTGCTTAAACCAATGATCTGTCAATCAGGAAAACAACTCCTGATCCGCCATTCGGCGTACAATGTTGTGTAATACCGTCAAATATTCTTTTCCTTTATCTTCAATTCCGGGGAATGCCGCATTCTCCGAAGTCCAGGCATGGTCAAACCCGTTGCGGATTTTGACCATGTCATCGACAATCTCCCGAAGTTGCGGTTCGATTCCGGCCTTTTGCAGATTTTCAAACCAGGGCATCAGTTTCAGGCGGGTTTCTTCCGTAAAACCGGAAAATTTCCAGCCATCAACCGGAAACTGCATCATATTGACAAAGACTTCTGCAAACCGTTTTCTGTATTTTTTGCCGTCGCCTGACGCCATTTTTTTCTTGGCATATTTGCCGCCGATACCTGCCATCCCTATAGCGCCCACAAGCTCGCGCATCACCGTAAACGCCTGCATGAAAAGCCGGTGTTCCATCAACACTTCGATAATCTTGATCTGGGTCTCAAAATAGGGCTGGTCATACCGGCCGCTGGGGGGATCGTCCGTGGCCAGGGCGCAGAACTTTTCCCAGACCAGATCCAGCATCAGTCGGGCTGAACCGCCTACTTTGGTGCGGCTTTGTTGGACGTATGCCAGGGCGTCATTGACCTTCTGAGAGACGTTGTTTACATCCACGTTCCGGATGCAGTCGGTCATCTCCTGGAAAGCGGCTATCAGATCTTCATCGGCCAGAGGGGCCAGGGCATCTACTCGGGATTGTTTTGCCATTTCTCCCAGTTTCCTGGCATCGGCATCGTCGGTTAAGCGTGCCACGGATTCGGCCCAGTCATTGATGACATAAAAATCTTTCATGTCCACAATGGGATGGGGCTCACCGTTCTGGCGCTTCTGGTCGTACCAGGCATACAACGCATGTTCCAGGGTGATGTGCTTTGCCCTTGTCAGAAATCCGATGGCGCTGGAAAAGATAATGGGGACGGCCCGCATGCCATGGGTAAAATCTATGATCAGCCTGTCTCCAAAGCCCACATTGTCCAGAAGCTGTTCAAACCAGTTCCACTGGTTCTCTGCGGTCATATCCGTGGGTACCAGATCCGGGATAATGATTTTGGGCATCTGTTTAAGATGGTGTTTGAACTCATCCTCTAACGCTTCAAAATGTTTGTCATAGGATTCCCGTGTGCAGAACAGAACCACACGGTCCACGCTATCGTTTTCGTTTTTACACGCTTCCAGAGCAGCAAGAATGGCGGTCTGGGCAAAACAGCAGGTTATGGTTTGCGGTGTCTTTTCCGTCCAGACATATTCGGCCCGCTCATACCCCGGTTTTTTGTTGAAACTGCCTATTCCAAGAAAACTGATAAAAACATTAGCCATACTTCCCTCCTGATTTTATATGCCGTATAGTCGGAACATTTGATGTTTGAAAAAGTGCGTGTTTTTTACCATGCCGTCCGGTGATCTCTCTTCACTGGCCAGTCTTACGGTAACAGAATAAACCGGTACAAGATTGGTGTTCAGTGCATATTGAACCATGAGCCAGGTGGCACCGAAATCCCCCTGGATCAATACAAGATCATTAGGCCGGGATTGCTTTTCAAGCCATGTTCGAAAAGGAGCCAGCGTGTCAAAAAGCTCTTGTTTATCTGCAGGAATTTGTGCCCAAAGCGCCTTCAACTGCGCCGGAAGCCCAACAAATTGCAGTTGCGCTCCCCAGATATTTTGGGCATCAGTTTCCTGGTCTTTGGACAGTGAGTGATTAAACATCAGGAACATGTTTTCAGGGTTTGCCGGTTTTTTGGCATTCATTTGTTCATTGTCTCCAAATCAATTTTGCCCAGCCCAAACGCCGTATTTTTTCCGGCATGAACGGTTTGCGCCATGCGCAGAAACGGCAGAAAAGGTCCAAGGTCTCCCTGGTAGGTTACTTGTCCCAAAAGTCCGCCCATATACATTTTTGCCTCCTGTCGGGAGGAGTATCGCTGCCAGTCAAACCAGGCCAGGCTGTTGTCTGTCAGGTTCACCCGGCAGGCTTTTTTCACCAACTCCGGGTAATTCAGGGGTGGCTCACCATCCCCATATGTGTTGAACAGGGCGGTACACCGGCGGATCAGGGAACGCATTAAAAGGTCAAAGGGCAGATTTGGGGCCTGGCCCGTGTCCGTGCTGATCCTGAACGGGGTTTGCAGTTTGAGTGTGACATGTTCCGGATTTTCGTCCTGATCCGGTGTCAGGTCAAGCGCAGGCAGAATATCCGGCAATGTCACCCGGCCGTCCTCTTTTGAATAAACCGTTTCATCCCCAAAGGTGACGGATTCCAGCGTAAACCCGGCCCGGGTGCCGTTCAGGCTTTTGCCCAGGCCGATACGGCCCATCTGGTCAAAGGCATAGATGAAATAGGGCAGGTTCCGGTTCAGGTCCCCGAAAAGGACCATGCCGCATGCCAGGGTGTCGCCGGCAGCGAACTCTCTTTTTTCCGTTAAAGGCGGTTCCAGGACCATGGGGTGCGGTGGGGCCGATATCTTGGCGTTTTCCGGAGCCGGCAGGGCATGGGCGGTTTCAAATACCAGGGCATAGGTGCAGTTCTGCCTTAAAATACAGGTGGCGCAGGTCTGGTTTTTAAGCGCACATACGGTTCGTTTCAAGGCATGGCCCAGAAGCCCTCTGAATGTGGATCCTTTGTACGCGGGTAAAACAGCGTCCCGGGTCAGTGTGATGTGGAACAGGTATTTTCCGAATTTCATGGGTGTGTATAATCCCTTGGATTTAATTTTTTTGCCGTTTACTCTATCTGCGGAGCTGGTGGGCGGTTTTTCAAAAAAATTTGCCTGGAAAAAGTTTTTGAAGTTTCCATGAAGGCTAAGAGCCCTCTCATGGAAGACTCTAAAAGAAAGCTTGCTTCCAGTCGTCGTGGCAATATAGGTCTTTTCTCCCAAAAGGCGGGTATGTTTTTCATCAACATCTTTTACAAATCCAGTCATATAGGGCATGGCAAAAGACGGCCTTATTGTGTAACTGACACCAGCTATGACTATTCTTCTGATTTTCAAATTCAGTTTTTTTGAGACTCTGATCTCCTTCATTTTGTATCCGAAGGCGATTTCAGGCGGAAAAAGTTCAGGATGTTCCTTGATGAGCATGCCTAATATCATCCGAAATTGGATGGTATGTTGAATGATGATGTAATATTGTGGTTGACAACCATGCATACAAATAGTTCGATTCAGTCGAAGGAGCGGTGTTAGATGGTGAAATCATCATTTTCTTTAATTGTTATAGTTGCTGTTAGCGCTTCAACTATAACTCAGCAAATGAATTTTTCCAGTCTATTTCATCGCTTTCCGACCCAGTCCCCCAAATCCGTTATAATCAGCAAATTCCTTGGAATGGGAATCAGCATTGTTATAAAGTCTCAATCCTCTCTAATCGAGGCAATCTTTCGGACTGAAGATATATAATATACCTTACCCTGAAGGATATAACGTCTCAATCCTCTCTAATCGAGGCAATCTTTCGGACAAGACCCGGTATAGATATATTGCTGCAGTAATGACATAGTCTCAATCCTCTCTAATCGAGGCAATCTTTCGGACTTGTTAAGTGGGCGATCAACGGTGGGTGCAGGGCGTCTCAATCCTCTCTAATCGAGGCAATCTTTCGGACGAAATAGGAAGCCGTCATAATGCAAAAGGAGACTATGTCTCAATCCTCTCTAATCGAGGCAATCTTTCGGACACAATGGTCATACCGACAAAGATGAGCTGATTAAGTCTCAATCCTCTCTAATCGAGGCAATCTTTCGGACGTAATGACGATAACTACATCAAGCAAGGCAGCATTTAGTCTCAATCCTCTCTAATCGAGGCAATCTTTCGGACATACGATAAGATCACCCACTAAACGATAACAACCTGTCTCAATCCTCTCTAATCGAGGCAATCTTTCGGACGTACGTTAGAGGAATTGTTGGAAGATTTGGAAAGAAGTCTCAATCCTCTCTAATCGAGGCAATCTTTCGGACTTATTCTATTGTCAATCTCCAACCTTTACCAAGTCTCAATCCTCTCTAATCGAGGCAATCTTTCGGACTGGAAATGAATGTGTTTATGAATAACCCATCCGCTCAGTCTCAATCCTCTCTAATCGAGGCAATCTTTCGGACTGGTGGCTACAGGGTAAGCGCGGAGAATGTGCGGTTAAGTCTCAATCCTCTCTAATCGAGGCAATCTTTCGGACAGGGCAAGGCAAGGCAAGGCGCGAAGGCATAAAGGTCTCAATCCTCTCTAATCGAGGCAATCTTTCGGACTAAATCCTTGGATCGAACCAGATTTCGGTCCAATCTAGTCTCAATCCTCTCTAATCGAGGCAATCTTTCGGACATTAAAGAAGGTCTTTTAACCCTTTAAAGTACGGCTCTGTCTCAATCCTCTCTAATCGAGGCAATCTTTCGGACACAGCAACAGATAGGGACGGAAGCCCATATTATAGTGGTCTCAATCCTCTCTAATCGAGGCAATCTTTCGGACCTTCATGTCCTGGGAGATGGTATCAGCAAGTGGAGAAGTCTCAATCCTCTCTAATCGAGGCAATCTTTCGGACTGGAAATGAATGTGTTTATGAATAACCCATCCGCTCAGTCTCAATCCTCTCTAATCGAGGCAATCTTTCGGACTGTGGGTATCTGAAACACTTATCTGTCAAGGCTTTCCAGGGCCGATTTGACGGACCTACCCCGTTTTGGGGTTTCGGAAAAAAACTTCACACTTAAATTTATGCTGTTTTTAGCGCAACATTCTGATTTTAAAAGAGATACAAAAATGACGGACCTCCTTAAGGTATTTTTTGAACAAATTATCAAAGATCGTGGCAGCCTCATAACACCGAATAGGCCCGTGTATTGGGCGGATTCCCGGTGCCGGAGAATTCCACCTGACCTACGCAATGCCTGCAAAGCGGATAATAGCGGATGGTATCCTCACCATGGTCAATGATCTCCTCCAGATCAGACTGCATTTTCATGAATTTGTGTTCCGTCATGTTGGCGCATTCAAACACGGATTTTTGAACCCGGGTCCCGTATCCTTTCAGGATCTTTACTACCCTGTACCGGACCTGGTTGTCAACGATGTCAAAGCAGACCAGGAAAAATATTTAATGAAGCCCCCTGGCCAGCTTGTCCAGGATATAGCAGCCGTTCTCATCTTTGTGCAGAAAGATTCGTCTTGCATCACTATCTGCCCATGCGTCTACTTCATGGGTTGACGGGGGCATTTTACCCCCTTTCAACGCTTTGAAATCAAGGGAATTCAAATTGGCTTTGTTGTCGTGAACAAACCGGTTGAGTTGATCTATGGTATTATTCACATGCCGCATCCGGTCAGGCCCAATGGATGCGGTGCTTTTTTGAAACCCCGGTCCATATCTGATTTTTTCCGGATTCGGTGAGGGCCACAATTGCGCCTTATATAATTGTTCCTTTGCCTCATTCCACAACACCTCGCCCCAGGCTGAAAGTTCAACAACGTCGTCCAGGCTGAGAATCATGGTTTCCGGAATCGTGACGTCCCCTTTATATGGCACCCCCATGGCAAGGTTGCGGAAGCAGCCCAGATTCTTTTCCACAATTTCAGCAGCATCCAGTCTCACCGGCAGCCGGGGAATACGCATGAGCATGTCAGATTTTTCAAAAATATACACTGTTTCATCAGCAAAGAAGTTGGCAATGCTTTGCAGAAAACCCTGTACCGCCTTAAACCCGCCTGTCAGATTAAAGATAATCTCATAACCGGCAGCCTTATATTTGGGCAGCTCTTCATAAAATTTTTTCACAAGATCAGACAATGCCCATTGAAAGGATGTCATTTCCCCGGTCTGCAGGCCTTCCTGTCTGTGAATGACCACGGCCATATCAGGGCAGGCCCGCAAAATCCATTTTGATACAAACCGGGCTGTCACCTCACCAAGCCAGGTATCTGAACAGACCAGCAGGTGAAAGTCATTGGCTTTTGGCAGAACCCCGCCGTAAAACGTAATGATGCTGTTCAGTTCGGCAGACATATCCTGGGCCTGTTCATATCCTGCAGTTTCAATCTCCAGGGCAAGCTGTTCAATCCGTTCGGCAAGAACGGCCCTGTCAGCTTCCGGAACATCTGATTTGTTTTTTGCATTTGCATATTTATAAATCAGATTTCGCTGTGCGCCATCCTTTGTAAAATTGGTCAAAAGACTTGTGCCGCAGGGGGATAAAATGTATTTTCGTCTATCCATGTTGCTGCGTTCTTTCCTGCCGGACAGATTCATAGGTTGTTATTTTTTTCATCAGCTCCAGGTAGCTTTTTTCCAGAACCTGCTTGAATTTATGACCCTTGGAAGGCGTATTAGTGACGCCCCCATGATTTATATCATTTCGATACTCTGACAGACTGGCGTATGCGCTGAGTAGCCCTGTAGTTTTAATAAAATTCTGAATATATGTTGCATCATCAGGATACGATTTCGAAGGGTCTTTCCACCCTTCTTTTGTTATTCTGTCCCCTCGTCCCAGAATATGAAAAGATTGGGAAACAAGCGTTCTCATCTCCTTATCGGTATAATCCAGGTTAAGCGGCCCGGTGTAGTTCCGTTTTAATGCTGTCAATACCCAGGTAATGGTGTTTTCCTGCAACAGGGTAATTCCCTGCTGGATCATGCCGTGATCAATACACCACTGAACACCTAAAAAGCCGTTTTTAACATCGTCCTTTTTAAAGCCTGCCAGTTTTCTGCTGATTTTGTCCAGAATATTTCTTAGTGGGGCATTCTGTTTAAACAGTTTAATGTTGTTTATTTGCTCTTTTAAATTTTGGATGCTTGTGCCTTCAATTATTTCTTTTCCTCTAACAGTTTGGAAACCGGCTGGAATTTCCTTCAGTTGATTGTTAAACTGCTTGAGTGCTGCGGCTTTAGGGTCCTGCCCTTTTGTTTCTTTTAACGTGGTTTTAATCTCTTCTGAAATTACCTGTTCAATTTTTCCCGTAATGCCGTAGTTGATAAAATTGTCGGCACCCATGACCCAGTCCTGTAAAATATGAAATGAAGTCAGATCCAGAACCGGTGCATTTCTTTTTTCCATTGGTATTTTGTCTATTTCGTGACTTGGCCCCAGCTTTTCAAAAGCCCCGTAATAAATGCCACCAACACTGATATTTTTGGTGACTTTCAGATAGTTGACCAGAACCAGGCCAAGCATGGGCAGGGAGCGAAACCCGTGGGTAATATCAAGATAGATTTCATCACCCTCATTTATTTTCTCAATGATCAAATCAAACAGTTCCCATACCTCAGATTCATTGTAGCCCATGGGGATATCTTTTATGGGTTCTATGGAAAGGGAAAGCCCTAATTGCGACAGGGAATAATCAAGGCCGTGTGGGAGCTTCTCTTCTATTTTGTTCTCTTGCCAGTTGCAATCCTCAGCCTCGGGCGTCAGGAAAATTAAGGCCCGGTCATCTTTTCCCCAGGAAGAACAATGCCTTTTAAGCAACGCTTCCTGAACGAAGCGTACGTCCTTAACGACATCTGATTCATCATCGTTGAAATAATAATTGCAGTATTTATAATTGTTCCTTCCAAGAAAACTGATAAATATTTTTCCCATGCCTGGTACCTCATTTTTATTTATTAAAAATTTTTGCCGTCATTTCTGCATTTTTTCAATTCTCTCGTCAAGGGCCATGAGAAGAAGCTCTTTTTCCTCCTCGTCCAGCCTTAGTTCCTCAATTGCTGGACGGAAATCCCGCAGAGGCGGATAGGTCTGATCATAATTCTCGATAAAATCATTCAACTGCTCGGCGTCTTTACCCACAAAAAAATCTTTCGCATTTGGAGCAAACTGCCATACCCAGGCCTCGGGCGGCATTTTTTTAAGCTCATCTTCAAACTGTATGCAGATGTTAAAGATCTTTTGTATATCAGGATCGCTTGTTTTAACTGGTTCTATATCAAAAACGCTTTTAAACTGGTCATAAATATTTTTTACCTGCTTTAAATTTTTTAAGGGAATTTGTTCCAACTTATTCCGCATGACCATCCCAGGCCTATATTTTTTCAACAACGGCTCAAGAGATTGTGAATAGTTCGCTTGTTCTGCTCTTTTACGAAACGCCTCCTGGAGAACCGGCTCAGCCGAGCTTCCCTTTTCTTTATATACATTAAGTAGCTGATCATCTGACATACGTTGAAGGTCAGCCGCTATTTCTTCATCCGAAGGAAGATACTCAAACATGCCGTACCCGACCCGGGTTTTTGCGCCAAATCCGTTTTGTATACCTGCTTCAACAATAATTCTTTTGGCAAGTTCGGCCCAAATACCAGGACCGCGCAGAGCAAATAGAAACCGTTGCCCGGGTTTGACAGTTGCAAAAAAAACCGGCACTGGGTTATCCATGCCATCCGGCCAATTTTCCGGGCCATGCCCGTAATCAGCCTGATACCAGGATCGGTTATGGGTATTAATGATATCCTTGGAAAAAGGCGTCTGGATTTTTGGTATCCACCAGGCATCCAGAAAATCAACCGCACCGGCAAACTGCTTGCCCTGTTCATTGACACCTCCGAACATGACAAGACTGTATGCGCCGGAATATGATTCCGGGCTAAAGGATTTGCGCCAGTTCAGGTCTGCGGTTTCATGGGCAAATGTGGAAACAACGCCTTTAACTGCTGACCCGGGGATAACCGGTGTAGCCCAGGGAGATTGGAGTGTCATGCCGAATTCATGAACATTTTGATCCCCCTTACCCACAATCAGCGGACTTATATTTTGCATCTCAAACAGGATGACATCTTGCTGGCCGGCAAGAAACCCGCGCCAGTTATCGAATGCTTGCTTATAAAGCTGTATGCATCCCTCGGTATACCCCGATATCAGCCCTAGTAACGCATTTTCTTTCGCGTTTGTTTCATTATGAACTGGTTCGTCAATTTCTCTGCAAAGCCGGTTAAACATCAATGACTTATTATCAAACTGCCCCTGGGGGATGCCGTAGCCAGCGTTACTAATCTTATGAACATCTTCACGTATTGCCGGAATCATTGCTCTTCCTCCTGTGAAATCAGTGTGTCTGCCAGCCGCTTATGCCAGTTTAACAGCAGCAGCACCTGACGGGTATGTATCATATAGCTGGATAACGAAACCGTCCGAATATAATCCGGCAGGTCGTTTATACCAGCCGGAACGCAGCCAAGGCTAATCAGTTCGTCCCGCAGATGATCAAGCAAGGTGTGGTGGTGGGCCTCGCTGGACCTTTGTCCCCGGGCTTTCATAAACGCCAGGGTCTGCATAAGTCCTGAATTTCGTACAAGACTTCCCGCCTTCTTACAAATGGTTTTATACTTTCCTGCCTGCTGATCTTCCGCCATGGACTGAATTTTCTGGAAGACCTCATTGGAATACCGCTGATTATTGGTCTGCATATTAATCCTCCATGCCGGAAAAACTGATGGTAATCAATCCGCGTCCCGTGGTTGCACTGCCGCCGACCTGAGTATGGACAGGACTTGTGCAGAAATAATTAAGCAGCCCCTGATCCGTGCAGGATGTTTCTTCATTTGTTTTGGGAAGCTTAGGGGTGGATGCATAAATGGCACCTGCAAAGAATGTTTCAGCAGGGACGAATTCTTCGTACCAAAGGGCGCCGGCCTTGACTGTGCCATTCTCTTCGATGGCATTATGCGCAGCCACAGGAAGACCGGTTTCACACAAAAAGGCCATAATATCATCGTCAACCACCGCAAACCGTTTTATGAAGGAAGGCCGTGCTTCCGGGGCTTTAGGATAAAATAACTTTGCAAGCAAACCAGCCCAGGCATCTGCCTTGTCCTGCTCTGCACCGGCCACCGTCAGGTCCAAATCTTCCAGCAGAATCTGTGCGGCATCGTTATGGTTGGGCGGTGTCAGCACGCTTTCGGAAGTCAAGGCCACCTGATAGCTTTCATGAATTCTGTTTAACGAAGGAATAGAGGGCAGATTGTCAGTATCTGGCTGCCCAAGGATCTGACGGCAAATGCCAAGCGCCGTGGGGCAGGTCATGTAGGCAAACGTGCCAAACCATGACCGGACCGGAAGGCAGACCAGCCGGGCATCAGAAAAGCTTAAAGCGCTGGCGTAATCACCGGCATTTTCAGGGTCAGGTCCAAAGGCCGCCCGAAAGTTAGTGCTGCCGTCATCGAACCTGTCCCGGAGAACACCTTTCAAGCATGATCCCGGAATAAAGGGAAAACCTGTTACAGACTCCTTTGCCGTTGGCAGGTCGATATCGGAAAGGCCTTGGCCAATACCGCAATGCAGTCCGGATCGTGTAAGGATCGTGTATACTCTTTGTTTCATAATATTTTCCTTAAAGTGAAATATTGCCGATAAA